>PKXE01000102.1:455-6922 GCA_003132265.1 Candidatus Dormiibacterota bacterium
CTGGCGGTGACCGTCATAGCCCAGCCGGCGGGACTTGAGCAGGGCCGGCAGCCCCAGCTGGGCGGCGGCCGCCAACTCTGCCGGGGAGCCCACCTCGGCGTAGGTGGCGGTCTCGATTCGAAGGCTCTGGAACAGCTGCTTCTCCAGAAGCCGGTCCTGGCCGACCGCCAGCGCTCGGGGAGGGGGGAAGACCGGGCCGGACTCGGCCAGCAGCGCGGCCGAGGTCTCGGGCACCGACTCGAACTCGAAGGTCACGAGGTCGGACTCCTCCCCCAGCCGCTGCAGCAGGGCTGGGTCGTCGTAGGGCCCGACCAGCTGGCGGCCGACCGCCGCCGCCGCCGCTCCCTCCTGCGGCTCTAAGAACGTGAAGCGCAGCCCGAGCGGCAGGCCGGCCAGGGCCAGCATCTGGCCCAGCTGGCCGCCCCCCAAGCAGCCGACCCGCTGGCCCACCTAGGGCTGGGAGGGGTCGGGNNAGAGCCGCGTTGACGGCCCCGGCCTTACCGATCGCCAGCGTCCCGACCGGCACCCCGGCCGGCATCTGGGCGATCGAGAGCAGGGAGTCGACCCCGTGCAGGGCCTGGCTCTCCACCGGCACCCCCAGCACCGGCAGGTGGGTCTTGGCGGCCAGCATCCCCGGCAAGTGGGCGGCCCCGCCGGCGCCGGCGATGATCACCCGGAGCCCTCTCCCCTCGGCCGCTCCGGCGTATTCGAAGAGGAGGTCGGGGGTGCGGTGGGCCGAGACCACCTTGGTCTCGTGGGGAATCCCGAGCTCCGCGAGGGTCTCGGCGGCGTGGCGCAGGGTCTCCCAGTCCGAGGCGGAGCCCATCACCACCCCCACCCGGGGCAGGGGTCCCTGGTGCTCGCTCACTTCCAGCTCGGAAAGGGGGTCACAGCCGAAGGTTAGCTGGGCGCCGCCCCCCGACGGGGCTTGACCGGGGGGATTGGGGGGCCGGCCTCGACTACCTCACCAATGGCTGACTCCAAGTTGAGCTGGGCGCGGTGCTGGGTCCAGACCAGGTAGATCCGCTGGATGGCGGTGACGTTGGTGGCGATGGCGAGGATCCAGAGGACGATGGTCAGCTGCCCCAGCACCAGGCCGAGCGCGGTCACCACCACCCGCTCCGGCCGAGCGAACCAGCCGCCGTCGCAGGTGAAGCCCAGCGACTGGGCCCTCGCCCTGACGTAGCTGACCAGGAGCGAGCCCAAAAGCGCAGCCGCGATCAGGAAGACCTGGGGGTCCTCATGCAGGCGGACCAGGAAGAGATAGAGCATGCCGAGGTAGATGGCCCCCTCGCCGTAGCGGTCGGCGGTGCTGTCGAGGAAGGCCCCGTAGCGCTGCACCCGGCCCGAGACCCGGGCGACCGCTCCGTCGAGGATGTCCATCGAGCCGGCCAGAAGCAGCACCAAGCCAGCTGGAAGCAAAAGGTTGATGGCGATCAGGACCGCCGCCACCAGGGTCGTCCCCAGCCCCACCAGGGTGATCACGTTGGGGCTGACGTTAACCAGGCGCGGGGCGGCGGCCAGCCGCTGAGCGCCAGCTCTAACGGATGCTTGCAGCAGACGGCTGAACAAAGGAACTCACCTCAGGGTGGCTCCGCGCGCGCAGCGCGGATTCATACACGGACATAACTCGATCGGCGACCAGCGGCCAGGCGTACCCCGCGGCAGCCCGGCGGCCTCGCTCCCCCATCTGGCGGCGGAGCTGGGGGCTGTCCAAAAGCTTGGCCAGGGCGGCGGCCATCTGGGCCTCGTCCCCAGGCGGCGTCAGCAGTCCCTCCTCGCCGTCGGTGATCACCTGGCGGAAGCCGTCGATGGCGGTCGCCACCACCGGCCGGCCGGTGGCCATCGCTTCCAAGAGGATCACCCCGAAGGATTCCTTGCCAGTGTTGGGGGCGCAGTAGATGTCGGCGGCGGTGAAGTAGCCAGGCTTGTCCGCCTCGGGGATGAAGCCGCAGAAGCGGACGTCGGGAATCCCCTCCTCCTCCACCCGGCGCTCGTAACCGCGGCGGAACGGGCCGTCCCCGACCACCACCAATTGGCAGTCGGCCCGCACCTGCCGCAGGAGCGAGTAGGCCTCCAGCAGAGTCCCCAGCCCCTTGCGCTCCTCCAGCCGGCCCAGAAAGAGGATCGTCAGGCGGCGCGGCCGGGCCACCCCTTCGGCAGGCGGGACCGCGGGATTGAAGCGCAGAGGATCAATCCCGTTGGGGATCACCGTGTAGTCGGCGGGGAAATACCTCGAGACGAAGGTCTTGGCCGGCTCCGAGACGGCGATGCAGGCGTCGAGCCGCCGGAAGAGCCGGCGCAGCAGCGGCCGGCCGTAGTAGTAGCCGAGGTTCTGCCTGGCGTAAGCGTGGAAGGTGCCCACGTTGACCCCCTCGGTGTTGCTCCGCAGCACCGTCACCGGCAGCGCCGGCATCAGCGGCTCGTGGAGATGGACCACGTCGAAGCGCTCTTGGTCCAGGACCTCCCGGATCTTGCGGGCCAGATGGAAGGAGAGGGAAATCCGAGCGACCGAGCCGTTGGCCGGGATCGGGATCGGGCGCCCCAGGGAATAGAGCCCCTCGACCCGGGGTTCCTTGCCGCCGGCTGATGGCGCCAGGATCTTGACCTCGACACCCTGGCGCCGCAGCTCGGCTGCCAGATGGCGGACGTGTTCGCCGACTCCACCCGGCCGCCCGTAGTCGTAGGGCGAGACCAGGCCCACCTTCATGAGGCCGCCGCTCCAGCCGGGGTGG
Organism: Candidatus Dormiibacterota bacterium; assembly: GCA_003132265.1. Taxonomy (GTDB): domain Bacteria; phylum Chloroflexota; class Dormibacteria; order Aeolococcales; family Bog-877; genus Bog-877. Next base: position 3,191 of record PKXE01000102.1, read on the forward strand.
CGGCCTCGGCCATCGGCTCGAGGTCAGCCATCGGCTCGCCGAACAAAGGGGTCATGACATGCCATTGGTCGGGGTTGGCGCGGAGCTCGGGCTCCAGGATCCGGAGCAGCTGGCGCGCCGCCCGTCGGAAGTTCTCCTGGGGGTCCGGTCCCAGCGGAATCCGGATTGGCGCGAATCCCCTGCCGACGTAGCTGTCGTCCGGCTGCCGGAGCAGGCACACGGGCAAGATCGCCGCCCCCGTGCGCGCGGCGATCTCCACCGCCCCCAGCGGGATCGAGGCCCGACGGCCACAGAAGGGCAGCGGTTCCCCGGTGCCGAGCAGGTCGCGGTCAATGGCCATCACCACCACCCCGTTCTTGGAGAGCACCTTGTAGATCTGGCGGACCGCCGACGCCCCCGAGCGCCTGACGGCCTCGTGGTCGCCCCGGTGGACGGCGTCGACATTGAGCGGGATCACCTGGCAGCCCACCTTGGTGCGAGCCCTGACCAGCCAGTTGAAACAGCGGATCGGGCGCACCTGCTCGGCCAGCAGCGCCAGCCCCCCCTCGGTGGAGACGAAATGGTCGCGCAGAGCGGCGATCGCCGCCTCCCAGGACCCCAGATGCAGGCTGACGATGATCACCCCCCGGCCCCCTTGGCGGGCGTCATCCAGGAAGTGCGCGTCCTCCAGCCGGATCAGCTCGCGCCAGCTCTCCCAGGGCCGGTGGGACATCTGCAGCAGGTCGATCCAGGCCTTGAAGAAGTTGCGGACGTTCTGCCGCAGCAGCTGCCTCATGGCCCGCTTGCCCAGGTCGGGGCGGATCACTTCCAGATTGGCGCGCAGACCCCGCCAGTGCGACGGCCAGCAGGTCGTCAGCAGGGTGGCCAGCGGCCCGGTCAGCCGGTACGCGGTCTTGCGGTCCACCGTCCGCAGGGCCAGCTCCGCGGCCCGCAGGCCGAGGTAGGGGAGGAGCGGTTCGGGCTCCACCAGCGCGGTCGGCGCGATCTCGGCATCCCGTCCGGTCCGCGCGCGAATCCGGGGGTGCAAAGCGCGGGGCCCGGTGAGCTTCACGAGCTCTGGCCCTCCGCCCCGGGGCGGGTCAGGGAGTGGAAGGCGAACCACTGCGAGGGGTCGGCCCGGATCATCACCTCGAAGGAGCTGGCGATCGCCTGGGTCAGCTCCGCCACCTGAGCGGGGCCGCTACCTGAGCGGGGCCCGGGTAGCGGCTCCAGCAGCCGGGACTCGTGAAGCCCATCGGCCGCCCGCCGCATGTAGCCAGGGATCAACGGGGCCCCAGTACGAAGCGACAGGGTGGCCGGGCCGACCGGCAGCACCACCCGCCGGCCCAAGAACGAGACCGGGACCCCGGCGCCCCCTTTGTCGATGTCACAGGCGAGCAGGAGCACCTCGTTGCGGCGCAGGGCGCGGAGCGCCTCTCGGGCGCTGGCGGGGCCGACCGGGATCACCCTCACCCCGAGCCGCTCCCTGGTCGCCCGCACCAAGCCGTCCACCGCCGGCGGTCCGAAGGGGTCGGTGACGGCGTGGACGGGGCTCCCGCAGGTGGCGATCGCCGCCGCGCCCAGATCCCAGTTGCCGAGGTGAGGGGTGACCACGATCGCTCCCTTCCCCGCTGCCAGGGCCCGGTGGAGCGGCTCCAGGGAGATGGCGCCGGGGGTCTGCTTCAGCTCGTCCAGGAGCTTCTCCAGGACCAGGAAGTCGAGGACGGTGCGGGCATAGTTGCGGAAGGCGCCCCGCGCCAGCTTGGAGCTGGCGCCTCGGTCGCCGGGGGTGAAGGCCGAATAGTTGGCCCTCGCCCGGCGGGCCCGCCCGGGCAGGATCGCGAAGGCGGCGGAGCCCCCGATGTCGGCGAGACGGTAACGCAGCCCCCTCGGCATCGGTGCGGCCAGCACCGTCGCGATCCGGAAGCCGAGAGCCTGGGGCCCGCCCCGGGCGACCCAGCCCGAACTCGCGGGAGCGGACGGCGGAGTCGGCGTCAGGGCGGCCGGCGTGGCGGCGGGCTCGACTAGCGCTGGCTCCGCGCCGCTGACCGAACTCATCGCCAATTCACCCCTGCCGGCCCAGGAGCCCACCCCGGCCGAGCCGGGGATGAGGGCGGTCCTAGGATTCGCTCCCCACGGTGGCGGGTCCCAGCTCGGGAGCATGGGCAGCGACCCCGTTCCCGGCGGAGCTGGGCTGCCGGGCAGTGGCCGTCTCTTCCGGGTCGCTGATGCAGGCGGCTCCTACCCGGCCGGCGATGAAGGCCTCGGTGAGCTCGTGAGCACGCTCATCGGAGACCTGGAAGGGGGCTGACTTCATGAAGTAGGACGAGGGCCCTTCGAGCGCCCCGCTCAGGCCGCGGTCCAAGCCCAGCTTGCAGCAGCGCACCGCGTCNNTCCCGGCCGAGTTGGGCGAGTCGTGCACCTCGAGCTTGAGGTCCACCGTCAGGGGGACGTCGCCGAACGCCCGGCCCTCCATCCGGATGTGCGCCCACTTGCGGTCCTTGAGCCAGGGCACGTAGTCGCTGGGGCCGATGTGGACGTCCTCGGCAGCGATCGGGTGCTGCATCTGCGAGAGCACCGAGTTGGTCTTGCTGATCTTCTTGCTGACCAGGCGCTCGCGCTCCAGCATGTTGAGGAAGTCGGTGTTGCCACCGAAGTTGAGCTGGTAGGTGTGGTCCAGCTGCACGCCACGCTCCTGGAAGAGCCTGGTCAGCACCCGGTGGATGATGGTTGATCCCACCTGGGACTTGATGTCGTCGCCAATGATCGGCAGGTGGTGTTCCTCGAACCGCTTGCGCCAGTAGTCCTCGCGAGCAATGAACACCGGGATGCAGTTGACCATGGCGCAGCCGGCCTCCAGGATCTGCTCGGCGTACCACTTGGTGGCCGCCTCGGAGCCGACGGGCAGGTAGTTGACCACCACGTCAGTCCTGGTTTCCTTGAGGATCTTGACGATGTCGGCGGTCGGTCCCGGGGCCTTCACGATGACCTCTGACAGGTATTTGCCGAGACTATCGTGGGTCATTCCGCGGTGCACCGGCACCCCCAGCTTGCCGACCTTGGCGAAGGTGATGGTGTTGTTCTGGCCGCGGGAGATGGCCTCACCCAGGTCGTAGCCCACTTTCTCTCGGTCGATGTCGAACGCGGCCGAGAACTCGATGTCGCGGATGTGATAGCCGCCCAGGTCCACGTGCATCAGGCCGGGGACGAAATCGTCGCTCGAGGCATTGCGGTAAAACTCGACTCCCTGAATCAGGGAGGAGGCGCAGTTGCCCACGCCGATGATCGCGACGCGAACCTTCTTGGTCATCCAACTACCTCTGGAAGCGAGCGCTCGGCCACGGCGTGGGCGAGCTGCTGATTGACGATCTCGGTCGAGTCGGGCCCGGTTCCCGCCCGGGGATCCGAGTTGGGGTCGGGCGCTTCCTCCATGAGGCGGGAGAAGCGCAAAAAGCTGGCTTGGATGGAGTCCCGGTCCAGGCGGCAGAAGACCTCGCGGCCCTCCCGCTTGGTGGTCACGATTCGAGCCCGACGCAGGAGGCGCAGATGCCACGACATCCGGGGCTGACTGATCCCCAAGAGCAGGGCCACATCCGAGACCCGGGCCTCCTTCACCTCGGCCAGCCGCTGCACGATCCGAAGCCGGGTGGGGTTGGCGAGGCCCTCGAAGAAGGCGGCCAGATCTCCCTCCGGCACCCCGGAAAGGGCGAGGGGGAGAACTCGACGGTGCGGCGGGGCGGCGGCCGGAAGGCT
>PKXE01000009.1:0-125 GCA_003132265.1 Candidatus Dormiibacterota bacterium
ACCCAGGGGTGAATATTCAGCAGGCGCCGTCCGACTGTTTGGTTCGATGTGCAGAGCCGACGCTCGAGCTCATCGTCCGGACGAGATGCGTAGCCCCGACGCTCAAACGGCCAGCGATGCGGACC
>PKXE01000009.1:175-372 GCA_003132265.1 Candidatus Dormiibacterota bacterium
ATAACGGACCGGCCACTCAGGGCCGTCGGGGAGGAGCTCGATTGGCATCAAACGCCGCCTACCGAGAGACTCGCAAAGTGAGCGGGCGGAGCGGGAGACGGGGCTCGAACCCGCAACCTTCTGCTTGGGAAGTAGCCAAGGGTGGACGGGGTGCGGCTGAGTTCCGGGGTGCGAGCATCCGATGTCCACTTATTTGC
>PKXE01000009.1:379-3145 GCA_003132265.1 Candidatus Dormiibacterota bacterium
GAGGACGGCTGATCTGGGCTAAGGCAACGGTATTCAGGCTACGCGGACGTTTCCACCTGCCCCTAGCGGGTGGTAACACCGTGGCGTCGACCTTAAGCCACGGTGCACCGTGACATGCATCAAGGCATTGGCGAGGCGGCCGGGACCGCCAGTTCGACAACGGAGGCACCCTCCATGACGAGTGCAACCAAGATCGCCGCTGCGAAGACGGCTGTGGTGCTCATCGAGCCCCGGAGCGACTTCCTCTCTCCAGGCGGGACGATGTACGCCCTCATCAAGGATGAGGGCGCGCGCAGGAAGATGATCGACAACCTCGCGGGGCTGCTCGCAGGGGCCCGCGACCAAGGCGTAAAGGTCATGTACGTGCCCTTCCACCGGTTCGAGCGGGGGTTCCCGGAGCTCAAGCCGGGCCGGCCCGCGTATGGGGGGCTCTGGGGAACGCTGATGCCAAGCCGTATCGAGCAGATCCGAGAACGTCATCAGATCGGCTACCGCGATGAGGGGGAAGTCTGCCTAGAGTGCGGCCATGCCTGGCCGTGCGATACCGCCGTGGCGATGGAGAAGATCCGCGAGCTTCGCGACCGGAGTGCCCTACCCGGTATCGAGGGACTGGATGGCCCGGAGATCGCTCCCCAGCTCCGGCTAAAGGCGGGCGACATCATCATCGAGGGCAAGAAGACGCTCGACGCCTTCCACTCAACGGCGCTCGACTATCTGCTGCGTGCGAACGAGATCGAGCACGTGGCATTCACCGGGTTCCGCACGAACTGGTGTGTCGAGTCGTCAGCGCGCTCCGCATATGACAAGGGCTATCACGTGATCCTAGTGTCCGACTGCACGGGCACCGACACCGACGAAGAGCAGCGGTATGCGGAGACGTTCATCTTCCCGAAGATCGGCGAGGTCATGACCGCGGCGGAGTTCCTCACGGCGGTCGAATCAGCGACTGCCATCTCGGCCGCGTTCCGGGGATGACGGCAGTGGCCCAGAGGCGGCGGTGTCTCCGCACCGCGGCCTCCGGGCCCGTCAGGTAGTCTCCCTCCGCCACAGCGAAACGTGCGCTGGCTCCGCCGAGATCTGAACGGCTCAGACGAACTCAGAGCTGATCACTTCCAGATCGACATCATCCACCCGTCCTCAGATCACGGGAGGCTGAAGGTAACGGCTGGACTACGAGGAGTCCCTGGGATGAGCAGCCCGGGATATAACTGCGCCCGGACGCCAGCTTGACCGTCAGGTAGACGGTCAGGACCGCGTGGGCAGGTCTGCCGGACTCGCTGGCCGCTGGCCTGGGAACCGAGTCCGGGCCCTCGGCGTCTCATAGGTGATGGTCCACGCAGCTCCCCGCCTGCCCTGGTCTGGTCCTCTCCTGGGCGCCACGGTCGCCGCACTTCTCCTGCTCCCCGGATGCGGTGGACCGCAGGCCACCCGAGGCACCGCCAGCTCGGCGTCCCCGGCCCAGACCACAAGCCCCAGTCCGGCGGCCCCTTCCCCGTCGACGCTACCTGGGGTCACTCCCAGCCCGGGCCAGAGCGACGTGGTCGTGACCGCCAACGACGCGGGGACGACGGTGCAACTGACGGTGGGTCAAACCCTCACGCTGATTCTGACCGGAAGCGCCGCGATCCCCTGGCGAGGCCTCAGCAACTCGGCCCCAGCCGTACTGCGTCAGTTGCCGAGCCCCCTGGGGGTCCTGCAGCCGCTGGGCAGCATCCGGGCCGTGTTCCAGGCCCTAGCACCTGGGACGGCGCGGCTCAGCGCGGCCTCGGTGCCAAGCTGCCTCTCTCAAATACCGGCCTGCGCCGTCCCGGAGCGGAGCTTCTCGGTCTTGGTGGACGTCACTGCCGGGTGAACCGGCTCGAACCGTGGGACCGGGCGCGCTTCCCTAGCAGATCGACCCCGAGGGCTGGTAGTGAGTGGCTGCCAGTGGGCTAGAGTTGGCCCTCGGTGCGACGCACCAAAGCCACCCGTCAGCGTCGGACTCCCATCTTCCCGCCAGGTTGGGTGCGCTGCACCCCGTGCAGTCATGGGGTGCGGTGGCCAGCGCCGCTCTGCGAGGCGTGCCGGGAAGAGCTGGGGGGAAGCCCGAGTCCCGCGGGGTGCGGCTAGCTCTGCGGGCGCCGCGGCTAGGCGTTGGTCACACTGGGCCGCTCCACCCACCAGACGGCGAGGCAGAGGGCCATGACCACGTCGTCGTGGCCGCCGGCGGCGGCTTCGTAGGTGTCATGGCGGTCCCGGGACGGGACCCCGAGGTCCTGGCCGCTTGCCCTAGCACGTGCCTTCCCGGGCCTGGACGGTCGAGAGGACCGTCGCCCGACGGCGGCTGGTTCCGCCCGACCTGTGCCCCCAGACCTATTGGGCCGTGTAACCTCCGTCGACCAAGTGATAGCTGCCAGTCACGAAGGAGGCTTCGTCACTGGCCAGAAAGGCCACCAGAGCCGCGACCTCCTCGGGCCGGCCCAGTCGACCGAGCGGATGCTTGGTGCTGAGGAAGTCGATGGTGGCCGCGTCGAGGTTGGCGGTCACCAGAGGGGTGACGATGAAGCCCGGCCCAACGGCGTTGACCCGCACGCCTTGAGCGGCGTACTCCAGGGCCGCGGTCTTGGTCAGCCCGATCATCCCGTGTTTGGCCGTGACGTACCCCGACGAACTGGCGAAGCCGACGCTGCCTAGGATCGAGGACATGTTGACGATTGATCCGCCCCCGGCCTCGACCATGGCGGGGATCTCCTCGCGCATGCAGTAGAAGACGCTGTCGAGGTTGAC
>PKXE01000009.1:3176-3767 GCA_003132265.1 Candidatus Dormiibacterota bacterium
GCCACCGCCTTGGGGTCCGTCACGTCCACGGTGAAGGCTCTGGCGATGCCGCCAGCCTCGGCAATCTCCCCCGCCACCTGTAAGGCACTCGCCCCGTTCAAATCCGCCACCAGCACACTGGCCCCGCCTCGGGCCAGCGTGTCGGCGCACGACCGCCCGATGCCGGAGCCGGCTCCGGTGATGATCGCCACCCGCTCGTGGAAGTTGTACTCAGCCATGGGATCCTCCAGTGATCGGACGCTCATCGTACTTACCTGTGCCGCGTCTTCCTTTGGGAGGCAGTGACCTCCAGAACTCCATCAAGCGGATCACTCGGAGCGGCGCGCACCCGCTGGTCGGTGCCGTAGGCTCCCGCGGCCTCTCCAGATTCATCCGCCCGTAACACTAGTTTCGGAGGGAGTGGGGCGACCCCGATAGGTGGAGAACACCCACGGGGGCGAAGGGGAACCACCTGTCCGCGCGCCCAGGAGCGGCAGCAGGCTTTCCCTGCCTGCTGCCCCGTCTCGGTGCCGCGCGCTGAGTCACCGCAGCTCTCCGACTGCACCGGCACCCGCGCGCCTTCTGCCGGTCTCCTTGAGTCAAGTCCCGGCG
>PKXE01000066.1 GCA_003132265.1 Candidatus Dormiibacterota bacterium
TCTAGTGTCGGTGATCCGGGCCGGGGTCAAGGCAACATAGCTGCCAGCTGTGCTGCTACCCGAGTTCGCCTCGAAGTATCCCTCCAAGTCCACCACCACTTGAACAGTGCCGTTAGCATTGTAGAGGCTGACCTGTCCATTGACTCCAACTGAGACCACGGTCAAGTTGGCAACGGTCTCCCCCTGGGAGAAGTTCAGGTTCGAAGCCAGCGGGNNACTGTGAGATTCTCAGCGCTGTTGTTACCAAGAGGGGTTCCGGTCATTCTGGTGTCCAGAATTCGACAGGGAGTCACGGGCACATAGGAACTCCCGGTTTCAGCTCCGGCCTGGACTGGATCGAGATTGGCCCCGCCTAGAACAAGCGCTCCCAATATCAAACTGAGAGAGATGCCAGCTTGGAGTGCCAAACTGAACTTGCTTGATACCCTCCGCTGCACAGTGAATTGAAGTTATCACGCTGCAACTCACGAATGTCGATTCCGGGTTGCGACGATTTTGCGACGATTCCGGATGAGAGGCAGTAAAGCGTTGCGTCCGGACGCCAGCGTCAAGGCAACCAACCCCTGGCAACGTCACCAGCCCACCGCCAACGCGGTGATCGATTCCGGACGACGGGTTGCCTGGTTCACGCAGGAGTCCTTGACCATGCTCTTGCGGCGGGCCAAGTTGGACGACTCGGTGGCCAAGGTGGTGAGCCGGGTCACCCAAGGTGATCGGGTCGTGATCGACGCCAGCGGCATGCTCCCAGCCGGCCAGGATGCCGCTGAGGCTTTCAGCGCCCCGTGGAGGCCGCCCACGCGCGCCGCAGCATCGCGGTGAGTTCCAACCGGCACCCTTCGGACTTCGACACCCTCATGCCCAAGCCCCTGGCCACCGTGGCCCCCCTTTTCCATGCCCAAGTCGTCCTGACCGACGACGGTTCGCCCCGGTTGGCCGAAGCCACCGCAGGCACGGGGGTGATGCCCTTGGCCTGAACCCTGGCGATCTCTCCACACCAGGACTTCTGGTGTCCGCCCAGCGGGATTTCTACTCTCCGGGGGCCGGGAGATTTACTGGCCGCGTGCGCGGATTTCCTACTGTCCGTTGACAGCGAGGCGAGCCGGGCTCATGTCGACCTCCGCCCTGCACCTCTTCCAAGGGCTGCGCAGGCGTCCACCTCAGCGCGATCGGGGTAGGCCGCTCCCGGGGTCAGGGATGGCAACTCAGCTGGCCCCAAGCACGGGCCAGTCAGCCAGGCGCTGATCCCGGACTAAAATGTCTTCGCACAGCTTCGGCCCGATCTGCTCCTGGAATGTCCTCTGTCCTTCCTCAGAGTTCCTCCTGGCCCTTCTCAGCCGCTGAGCCAACCCCAGATCACCCGCAGGCCCCGCCTGCGAAGAGTAGGCCTCGTCTGACCCTGCCCAGGGCCACGGGATCNNGCGACAGCTGAAGGGCTGGCAAACTCGGACATGATCTCCAGACTTCGCTCCTGGCTGGCGCGAGGTGCGCTGGTAGCGCTGGCGACCGGACTCGCTGGTTGCACCACGGCCAAGTCAGCTGAGGGATATCTGCTGCTGCAATCTAAGGGATTGCCCGCTGGCGTGTTGGCACGTTTCTCGGTGGATGGGCATGGGCTCAGACTTACCGCGATCAAGGCGGGGACGGCCCAGCCGCTCTCGGCCGGCACATACTCGGTTGTGGCGTCAACCGTCACGGCGAGTGGCGTCTCTTATCTACCGGCGAAAGCGGGAGCGACCTTTTTGACTGTCACGGCTCACGTGACGGTGCGTTCAGGCCAGACTACCCACCTCACCCAAGACTACGTTTTGAAGCCGACCGCCACTCCGACCACTGAGGAGTGGCAACAGCTCAGCTCGGGAAACCCATTCCCGATCACCTATGCTCTCGATCAGCTGGCCTGCTCCTCCTCAACCTTTTGCATGGCAATCGGCGGCCCGCGGGCTGGCGACCTCTATCAGTCGGTCTGGAACGGGGCCACTTGGTCGCCGGCGGTGGATACGGGCCTGGCCGGGACCGCAGTAAATTCACTCAGCTGTCCGAGCGATCGACTCTGCATGATGGCCACCGGAACTCCTCAATTGGCACTGCCCGCCTTCGTCGACGTGTGGAACGGTACGACTTGGGCCAGCGAATTGCCGCTGACCGGTGCTGTTTACTACACCGCGACCTGCGCCAGTNNGACTGGCTGGTGGACAACGTGGATTGCCCGTCGGCAACGTTCTGTGCCCTGACGTTCGGCATTGGGAACAGTGCCGCACCTCCGGCCCTGGCGGGCTTGGTCTCCCTTTGGACAGATGGGGTCTGGCATGCTCAGGAATCGCTGAAGACAGATTCCAATTGGATTGGCTGTGTCAGTGCGAGCTATTGCCTTTTGTTTGCCGAGCAGACATCCACGACGCAGAAGTTGGGCCCGCCCGACGATGTCTATGCGACCTGGACGGGCTCCCGTTGGACCCAAGTTGTGGCACCGGAAAGCTCAGATCAGTCGAACTATCTTTACTTAGGTAGCAGCGAGACACCACAGTGCGCCAGGGCCGACGTCTGCTATGAGACGGGGACTCTCGGCTCCGTCGCTACGGCATCTGCCGCGACCGATTTGCTGAGCTGGAATGGATCTCACTGGGTGGCAGTGTCCGGCGTGGACCAAGGCGGATCAGCCGGGCAGGTCGCCTGTGCGACGGGAGGCTACTGCCTGGAAACGGGGGCCGGAGGCACCTATGCGCGGGGATAGGTTGTCAAAGTGGCTAACGTCTGTCTGGTTAGTGCGACCGCTCTCAGCAGCCGGTCCGGCCGCCTGGTGGACGAGAGGCCCCGCTTCCTGAGGCGGCTGGTCTCCGCAGGTTTAAGGGAGCTTAGCCAACAGCTGTCGCGCCGCCATCGCGCGGTGGCTGATCTCGTCCTTGTGCGCCTGACTCATCTCCGCCATGGTGCGCTGATCCCCCTGGGGGATGAAGATCGGGTCGTATCCGAACCCCCCACGCCCGCGCGGCTCCGTCACCAGAGTTCCATTGAGCCGGGACTCGGTGACGATCAGAGAGGCCTCGGACCCGGGTACTGGAAGGGCCAGCGCCAGCGCACAGACGAAGCTGGCTCGGCGACTCGCCTCGGGGAGACTCGCGATCCGCTCGGTCAGCCCCCGTAGCAGCTGGCCCG
>PKXE01000019.1:0-4897 GCA_003132265.1 Candidatus Dormiibacterota bacterium
GTCGGAGGTTCGAGTCCTTCCGAGGGCACCACAACTTTCAGTTCGTCTTCGGGGTCAAGGTGGCCTCAAACGTCTTAATCGCCAGGCATCTGATACCAACTCTGATACCAACCCGAAGACTTGGGGTGGCTAGGTGACCCGCCCCCTCGGGCCGGATTGGACTTGGAGGCACCAACAGGGCCTCAGCCCCTGACGCCTTCACGGCCCGGCCACGCTCGCGGAGTCGCGCTCGTCGCGGGCACGGAGCACCGCAAGGCAGTGCTTCCTTCTCTCCCGCCGCGCCAACGCGTCGAGCGCGGTCGGCCCCGTCTGCTTGGTGTGGCAGTAGGGGCACGACCAGGAATGTCCTGCGGACTCTCGGACCTCGCGGATGAAAGGGCGGCCGCCAATGGCGCAGGTGCCGCCCAGCCGCCTCCGATCAGATGCCATGCCACCCAAGTACGCCGCTGGTGGACAGACCAGCGGAGCTCTTCGCCCGAGGCGGTGAAGGGGCCGCTCCCGCGCCCACCGATGTAGTCGGCGTCCGTGAAGGGGAAATTGACAAGAGTTGTGGATCGGCCGCGGATGGTCAAGCGGCGGTCCCCTTGTCGTCCCGATCGACCTTGATTCCATTCACCAACGTCGCGCTCAGCGCGAACGAGTCAGGCTGGGGACCCGTTAGATTGACCATTGGCTTCGATCACTACGCCTCGACCTGCTCCTTGATCCAGGATCCGATCAGCTCCAGGGCGATCGGCGCGATCGTCTCCTCGTTCCTGGCGTACTCCGATATACGTCCGGTCTCGCTCGTTTGAAAGAGGTGGTTCAGTTTTGGCAACTCCTTAACCGTCATGCGTGGGTTGTGGCCGACCTTTAGTGCCCCCTCGATCGCGGCCAGATTCTCCCTGGCGGGTACCTGGAGGTCCTTCTCGCCGTTGAGCGCCAGGACCGGGCACTTGACTTTCCTCAAGGCTGGCCGGGGGTCGTAGGTCAGAAAGAAGCGGAACCAGGGCGATTGGACGGCCTGGACCTGGGCCTCGACGAACTCCGCCGTGACAGAGGCGGCCTCCTTGTCGACCGCGGAAAGCCGGGTCAGACCATCTTTGATCGTCAGGCGCATTCTGGCTTCGGCAGCCTGGGGATCCTTCTCGCTTCGAATGATCTCGAAAATGCGCTCCTGGAGTTCACGATTCTCCGCGATCTGTTCGTCACTCTTGCCTTCTGCCTTGGCAACCAGGGCACCTTGCAGGATGAGGATGGCTTCCCCTGGCAGTCCAGGTCCGGCCATCAGGACGACATAGGCGATCTCTGCGGACTGGGCGGCGACCATCGGGGCGATGATGCCCCCCTCGCTATGGCCGATCAGGCCGATCTTTGCCCGGTCGACCTCCGGGCGCGTCTTGAGGAAGGCTACCCCGGCCTCCACGTCGCCGGCCAGGTCCTCGCTCGTGGACGTCCTCGTCTGGCCCGTGGAGCCGCCGACCCCACGGTCGTCGACGCGCAGGACCGCGATCCCCATGCGCGTCAAGTAGTCGGCCAGAACCAGGAATGGCTTGTGGCCGAACAGCGACTCGTCGCGGTCTTGCGGGCCCGAGCCGCTGATCAGGAGCGCGGCAGGGAACGAGCCCTGCCCCGTGGGGATCGTCAACGTCCCCGCGAGCGTCACGCCGCCGGCCTTGTTCTCGTAACGGACCTCGTCCGCCCGATACGGGTAGGGCTTTTGCGGTTCCTGTGGCCGCGGGAGTTCGCTCGCCCTCTCCTGCCACCCCAGAACCAAAGGGAGCGTTGTTCCGGCCTGCGTGAATTTGCCGACGATCGTGTTCCCCACCTCGTCCCTCGTGCCCTCGAACTTGGCCGACAGCGTCTTCATCTCGAACCTCGTGACTCCGTCGTCATCTAGCTCGATCGAGTCGACCTTGAGGCCCATGGCACCTTGATCCGGACTGTCGACCGATGCGTTCAGTGAGCCATCGCTGTCTTTGCTCACTCTCAGGACGAGCCGCAGCTCCACCCCGCCCACCTTGAGCTTCCCCTCCCAGACACCTTCGATAGCCTTCGGTTTGTCAGTCATCGGTCACAGTTCGCTCCCTGCAGAATCGCCGAGGGACATCGATCGGCACGGCGCGATCACGCAGCGCTCCGGTGGTCCTCGCGTTCGACCTTGATGCCGCCGACGAAGGTCGACTCGATGGCGTTGGTGGTCGGCAACGGGGTGGCGCAGCCGCGCAAGGCGACGACCTCGGCTTTCAAGGCCGCCACCAGCATCCGCCGGGCGCCCTCACGGACCACCCCATCGAGGTCCAGCTCGAGGCCAGGGCGCTCCTCATCTCCAACGACGATGCGCAGCACGGGCGTGCCCTCCATGGACGGCGTCTCAGCCGTCTCGGCTCTCAGCCAAACGGCAGGGTACGCCACGCTGCTCATCCCGACCTCGATCCACAGCTTCCGGATATATCCCTCCGTGAAGGTGGAAGTAGGACTGTCCCAGAAACCGGGCGCCCTCACGCGTTGCTGTGACAAATGAGATCACACCCTATCGTACGCGCAACTCAATTTGTCACAGCCAGAGCCTGGCTTCGAGGCGCTTGCCGGTGGTGCCTGCCACCCTCGAGTTCGGCCACCTCAGCACCGCCGAGGCGGCACGGAGCTTCGGGTCCGGCGCGCCACCCTGGAAGCGGTCCTGTGGGCGGTTCGAAATGGGGGTGGCTCCGAGGCCGGCACCCACGAGATAAGCGGCGTCGGCTGACGGAGCGGTCCCCAAGGAAATCGTTATGGACTGGCGGCGGTCCTCGGGGCGGCAGTGCAGACGACCGGGCCGCCGAACAGATGGGCTACGCTCCCATCGGGGATTGCTAGCAGTCGCACCCGCCCGCGAATCGCGACCGGACGACACCGGACCCCTAGTCGCTGCTGCACTCGCCTGCCTCAACGCGGCCGTCGACACGTGGACCGCCTCGAACGGGGCCATCGACCTACCGACCCTCCTCGACCAGGCTATAAGTGACCTGACCGACTAGACGCAGCAAGCGATTTGTTCAGACCCGAGGAGCACCCCTGGAACGTTGGACCGCCGCCCACATCAAGGACCAATCCGGCCGCACCTTCATCGTCACCGGTGCCAACACCGGTCTCGGATTCGAGACCGCCCGCCAGCTGGCCGCGCACGGCGGACGGGTGGTGCTGGCTACCCGCAGCGACCGGAAGGGGCTGGATGCGGTCGCCCGGCTCAAGGCCGCGCAGCCGAACGCCGCCGTTGAGTTCCGGGCCCTGGACCTGGCCGACCTTGACTCGGTGCGGGCCTTCGCGGCCGCGATCCTGAACGATAGGATCGCGGTGGACGTGCTCGTCAACAACGCCGGAGTGATGTACCCGCCCCGGCGGCTAACCCGGCAGGGCTTCGAATCCCAGTTCGCGACTAACCATCTGGGCCACTTCGCACTGACCGGGCTGCTGTTTGACACCATCTGCCGCGGCCGGGACGCGCGGGTGGTCACGGTCAGTTCGGCCGAGCACAAGGGCGGATCGATCCACTTCGACGATCTGACCGGGGAGCGGTCCTACTCGCCGAGGGCCTTCTATCAGCAGTCCAAATTCGCCAACGTGCTGTTCGGCCTCGAGTTGGACCGTCGAGTGCGGGCGGCCGGGACCCCGGTCCGCTCGGTACTCGCCCACCCCGGGTACTCAAACACGAACCTCCAGAGCAGCGGTCCGACCGGCCTGACGAAGCAGCTAATGAAGGTCAGCAACGGTCTCTTCGCGCAAAGCGCCGAAAGGGGCGCGCTCAACGAGCTGTACGCGGCCGTCGACCCGGGGGCCGAGAGCGGCCGGTTCTACGGCCCAGACGGCTTCGGCGAGATGCGCGGCTATCCGACCGAAGTGAAGCCGATTGCGTCGGCGAAGAACGAGGAGACGGCGCGGCGACTGTGGGAATTATCAGAGGAACTCACCGGCGTCGCCTGGCCACTTTCGGCGGCAACCGCTCGTGGCACCTGACGCCGAGTGAGGCTGGCGTATCCAAGGATTTCCTGGTGGACTGCTCTCTCGGTTGGCCTCGGCCCGGACGAGTGGCAGGGCGAGGCAAGCGGTCATACCGTGGGGATGATGCCCTTCCACCACAATACGAAAGTCTCTCACCTTTCGGGACACTAGGGGATGGGCCAACCAGCCAGATCGCAGGAGGATTCACATGGCAGAAGTCAGCTTTCCCTCGCCAGCAGGTCCGGTGCGTGGATATCTGGCCGTTCCACCAGGCAAGGGCCCCTGGCCGGGAGTGGTGGTAATCATGGATGTTTTCGGTATGAGCAGCGATTTGCGCCGGCAGTGCGAGCGGCTGGCCAGCCACGATTACCTGGCTCTAGCACCTGACCTGTACTCCTGGGGTTCCAAGGTCACCTGCATCCGGGCGACATTTGCCGCACTCCACCGCGGGAGCGGAAGGGCCTTCCAGGACATCGATGCTGCAAGGGCCTGGCTCGCGAGCCGGACCGACTGCACCGAACAGGTGGGCGTGATCGGCTTCTGCATGGGCGGCGGCTTTGCTCTCCTAGTTGCTCCCCGGTCCGAGTTTGCCGCGTCTAGTGTCAACTACGGCCAGGTGCCCGAAGACGCTGGGCGTCTGCTGCAGGGAAGCTGTCCCATCGTTGCTAGTTACGGTGGCCGGGATCGCACTCTCAAGCGACACGCCCAGCGTCTAGAGGGTGCCCTGCAGCGTCTAGGGGTAGAGCACGATGTCCGGGAGTACCCCCGCGCCGGACATGGGTTCATGAACCGTCATGGTGGACCCCTAGGGACAATGCTACGCGTCTTCGGCGTTGGCTATGACGCGGAGTCGGCGGAGGATTCGTGGCGCCGAATACTTTCGTTCTTTGAGCGACACCTGCGGACCGACCCCCAAGGTCCTTCAACTTCCCAGTCCGTG
>PKXE01000019.1:4930-6147 GCA_003132265.1 Candidatus Dormiibacterota bacterium
GCAATCTCTATTGGTTGGTTCCTTGCGGCGTGTGGGGCACGGACCGTCTTGCGCAACGGCACCTCTTTGAGCAGCCACGTGATAGCGAAGGCGAGGACGGCGAAGGGCACCGCCCACAGAAACACGGGGTGCAAGGAAGCGGTGACCGCTTGGATGTAGCCAAAGTGGACCGCGGGGGGTAGCTTGGCCAGTGCGGCGGGGCTGGCTCCAGCTGCGCCGTTGAAGCCGGGGGGTAGCCGCATGCCAGCGAGGTAGCGAGCGAGGTTGCCGGTGAGCACATTGGCGAAGATCGCGCCGAAGATCGCGGTCCCGAAGGAGCCCCCGATCGAGCGGAAGAAGGTGGCCCCTGAGGTGGCGACGCCGAGCTCACTGTGTGGGACGGCGTTCTGCACGGCGATCACCAGGACCTGCATCACGCAACCGAGGCCTAACCCGAGCACGACCATGAAGATGGAAATGGTCAAAGTGCTCGTGGCCACCCCCAGAAGGGAGAAGAGGTAGAGGCCGATGGCCATGACCGCGGTGCCTAGGATCGGGAAGATCTTGTAGCGTCCCCACCGGCTGATCAGCACTCCTGAGCCAATGGACGTGACCAGCAGCCCGGCCATGAGGGGCAGGAGCTCGAGTCCCGAGCCGGTGGGNNNNCGGTTGGCGAACAGGTGCAAGGGCAGGATGGGCTCGGCGGCGCGCCGTTCCACCAGGACGAAGCCGGCCAGCAGAATAACTCCAAGCGCGGCCAGGATCACGATCGGCGCTGAACCCCAAGGGTAGGTGGTGCCACCGAGCGTGGTCAGCAGGACCAAGCAGGTGACGCCTCCCGCTAGTACCACNNGAAGGGCGCCGGTGGTCACGACGAGTGCCACGACACCCACAGGCAGGTTGATGTAGAAGATCCAGTGCCAGGAAAGGTGCTGCACGAAGAAGCCACCGAGCAGTGGGCCGGCCACGCTGGATAGACCGAAGACTGCGCCGAAGATGCCCTGGTATTTCCCCCGATCACGGGGCGGCACCACATCGCCGATGATGGCCTGTGCGCCTAGCATCAGCCCGCCCGCTCCGAGGCCCTGCAAGGCTCGGAACATGATCAGTTCGATCATCGACGAGCTCAGGCCGGAAAGGGCAGAGCCGACCAGGAAGATGACGATGGCCGCCTGGAAAAAGATCTTCCGGCCATACATGTCGCCGAGCTTGCCCCACAGAGGTGTCGACACAGTGGC
>PKXE01000156.1 GCA_003132265.1 Candidatus Dormiibacterota bacterium
GGCAGCGGCCACCTCGCCGGGACCCTCCTGCCGGTTCATGGGCACGGTTTGCTGGACCAGGGTGGCCACCTCGGCGTCGGTCATGCCCATCGCAGTGAAAATCGATTGGTTGAGGCCGGTGTCGATCCACCCTGGCCAGACGCAGTTGCAGCGTATCCCCGCTTGGCCGTAGTCGACGGCGAGGTGTCGAGTGAAGGTGAGCACGGCTCCCTTTGAGGCATCGTAGGCGGCCAGATACGGCTCTCCGACCAGTCCGGATATGGAAGTGGTGTTGACAATGACCCTCCTTGGCCGCGGGCCTTCATAACGCGCCGAGCCGCCCGCCAGCGCCCTGTGATCCGCTGGCCGCGAAGTGCTGGGGCGGGGGAGGGGAGTTGGGCGAGCCTAGCGGGTCGGATGTTGACAGTGGCCCCTGGCGTAGTCAATACTCGAGGTGTAAAGACCCCCAAGGAAACCCTTACACATTGTCGTTTCCCACCGTCTCTGACCTCCTGAGATTGCCGGAGCTTCGGAGCGGCCACCCCGACGTGGCGGGGGGCAGTTCCGGACTGTCCAATCCAGTCCGGTGGGTCCATGCGAGCGAACTAGCCGACATTGCCAGGCTGCTGAGCGGCGGGGAACTGATCTTGACCATGGGGCTGGGACTAGACGTGGGTCCCGAGGCGCTCCGCGACTACGCGGTCAGCCTCTCTGAGGCTGGGGTTTCCGGGTTGGTGATCGAGGCGGGGCGCAGGTTCGACGAGGTTCCTGCGGCGCTGATTCAGACCGCCGAGGAGCTGGGTTTGCCGGTCATCCTCCTGCGGCGCGAGGTTCGCTTCGTGAACGTCACGCAGGAGNNGCGGAGCTTCGGGTTCGAGACAAGGTCCACCAGGCGTTCACGGAGATGGCCGTCGAGGGCGCCTCGGTGGCGGAGGTGGTCAGGTACACCTTCGTCATGGCCCAGCGCCCGGTGCTGTTTGCGGACCGGGCGGGGCACGTGGTTGCCTTTGAGTCCGGCGTCGTCCCGGCGGCTGACCTGATCGCGAGCTGGCATGAGGTGGCCCAGGGCCTACCTGACTCCCCGGGGACGGAGTTCGTGGTCGGCACCCACGCGTGGTTGGTCCGCCCAGTTAGCGCCCGGGGCGAGACCTGGGGTCGGTTGGCCCTGATGGAAACGGCCGGCCAGACCACCGACCATGTTCGCGTCATCCTGGAGCGGGCAGCCTTAGGGCTGGTGCTGAACCGCCTCGTGGAGAGGGATCGCGAGACCCTGGAGTTCCAGGCGCACCGCTCCTTGGTCCGGGACGTCCTGGTGGGCACCTTCGGCACCAGCGCGCTGACGACTCGAGCCCAAGCGCTGGGGTTCGCCACCGAGGGTCGCCGCCTGGTGGCTGGGTACATCGCTGCCCGCGACCCGGAGTTTGCCCGGGGCGAGCTTGACGCAGAAAAACGACTGCGGGACTTGGGCCAGCTGGTGACTCAAGCCAGCAGTGCCGCCCGGGTGCGCACACTAGTGGGCCCGCTCCCCAGCCGGATGGTGGGGCTGATCGCGAGCTTCAGCGCCTCGGACGACATCGCGATCCGGCTGGGACGGCTGGCGGAACACGTGCACTCAACGGTCGCCGACCATGGTGGCTCCGAAGTCATCGTCGCCTTCGGGTCGCAGGTCAATTCCCTTCCGGAGGCGCGCTGGTCCTTCCAAGAGGCTGAGCAGGTGATCGGCGCCGTGCGTCAGTTACCGGCGAAGGCCNNCCGCCACGGCAGCGACCTTTTGAGAGTCTTGAGGACGTTCCTTGGCCAGGGCGGCAACAAGGCCGGAACGGCCACAGAGCTGGGCCTCAGCCGGCCAACGCTCTACGCTCGGCTGGCGCAGATCGCGGCTATCCTCAAAGTCGACTTGGACTTGGCGGAGTCGAGGTTGTCGCTCCACGTGGCTTCGCTGGCTCTGGATGCGACCCAGCTTGAGTCCATGTTCCCCCGCGCTTGGGGGCCAAGTGCGAGGGTCGTGCCCTAGCGCCTTCCTCCGAGCCGCCCTCACGACTTCCGGCACCGGTCGAAGTCCACTTGTGGATCACCTGCTAATGCCGAGCCCACTGAGGGTGGAGTCAGCGAGATTACCCCGGGAGAGCGTGGCTATTCGCCGGAGACGGTCTCGTTCGAAGGCGATCTCGGACCAGCGAGGTGGCGGACCGACAGGTTGCTGCCCTCGGGAAGCGGAGCCGCAGGAGGGTCGGCCGTGGGCTCCGTCGTCCCGACGGGGTTCCCCGCGTACGTGGGTGTACTCCACCCCGTCGCCACCAGTCATGACTTGGTGCCGAGGCGGTGGGAGGACTTTGTCCACGCCGAGGTCCTGATCTACTATCCCCTGATCCAGTGGGAACGGCTCGGTGGCCAAATGGACGTCGCGACCGGAGCCTCACCGGCCGAACCGCTGATCGGGCTGCTCTCTGGCGGTCCTCGCGCGGCGCTGTTGCCCCACCTCGGTGGGGAGACGGCTACGCCCAACTGGTTTTTTCTCTGGCGTGTGGGAGGGGTGGGGCGAGCTTGATCAAGGTCGGGATCACAGTCTCGGGGCAGCGGTTGCCGGCCGACCGCGATTCCACCATCCGGGCCGGACTTACCTCATGGCACGTGGCATGCTGCCCGATCTGCTTCGGTTCCCGGACGAGCTGACGCTCAGCCTCATTTGGCCTGAGGATCATGCCTTCTGCTGCGCGACCAAGATCGACTTTGACTCGACCCTGGTCGGGCTCAGCGAGCGTGGAGCCAGCGATTGCTCGACGATCCGTCGCTAGAGGCTTTCCCGATCAGCCTGCTCGACCAACTGGACATAATCGGAGACGCACTGAACGGCACCACGGCACCCGGGTAGCGGCCTATCCGCAAGCCCTGCTCACTACAAGCCCTTGTGGAGCACGAAGCTCCGGCCGCTGCTTGGGTGGTCTGAAGCGGGGAGGATAGCGCCTGTCGCTTCGCGGCGGTCGGCGCGGGTCCCCACGAGGCGATTGTGCACAGGGCAGTTTTGGTGCCAGCATTGGGAGTCGAACCCACACGAGCTTGCGCTCAACGGTTTTTGAGTCCGGGTCGGGGCGTACATGCGCGTCCCTCGGGGGCCACCTTCGTCCACCGGGATTCCGTCAGTTATGCCGTCAGCCGTCGAGCCCGGACCGGGCCCTCACCTGGGGCGAGAGCGCCACCACGATCATCCCCAGCTTGGCTCACCACCTGGGCCGCCAGGGCGGGGCTGGCGGCTGCGGCGGGAGCGCTTGCCCGCCCTGCCGGAGCGACATCACTATCACCCCGAGTGTCAGGACCAGGCCGACCAGCCACAGGGGCTCCCCCAGCGGGGGGACGCCGTGCTCGGGGGCGCCGGCGGCGCCGAGCACGCCCGGACCCAGGGTGTCGGGTCCGGGCGC
>PKXE01000187.1:0-263 GCA_003132265.1 Candidatus Dormiibacterota bacterium
GCTAGCACGAAGAGGGCGGGAGAGGGTCCCCGGTAGCTGAGCTGGATCTCTCGGGTGCCGCCCAGCTCAGCCAGCAGGTCGGCGAGCGGGGCATCGCGGACCGCCTCGCCGTCGACCAGGAAGCAGACCCTGGTCGCCACCTGCTCCACGAAGTCGGTGTCGTTGGTGGAGATGCAGGTCGCCAGCCCCGCCCTAGCGCGGGCCCGGAGCGCCTCCGCCAGCCAGCGGCAGCCGCTGACGTCGAGGCCCAGGGTGGGCTCGTC
>PKXE01000187.1:325-8422 GCA_003132265.1 Candidatus Dormiibacterota bacterium
TCGAAGACCACCGCCAATTTCGAGCGGGCCAGCTGGCGATCGCCGTCCCCGAACCAGGACAGTTGCCCCGATTGGGGACGGGACCTGGTCGCCAGGCAGCGCAGCAAGGTCGTCTTGCCGCTCCCNNCGGCCGTTCCGGTAGCGGCGGCTGAGACCTTTCGCCGCCAGCCAGGGTTTGGTCAGGGAAGCGTCACTCAATGAACTCGATGATCGTGCGGTCGGTGACCTCGACCAGCCCCGAAGGAACAGTGAACGCCACCTGGAAGACCAGGATCCGCTCGCCGACCTCCACCTGGTGCCCGATCAGGCGGGAACGCACAAAGTGGGTGATGAACCCGGGAGCTCGACGGTTGATCTTCCGGAGCACGACCCGTTCGGCCTGATCCACAGGCCCGGGCGGCAGAATCGGTGGCACAAGCGCGAGTTTACGTGCCCTGCCCGTTTGGCTGGCGTGACCGTGGGGCGCCCAATGGTGCATATTGCACCTGGTGAGACTCCTCCACTGCGCCGATGTGCACCTCGACGCCGTCTTTCGAGGCCTGGGCCAGAGGCCGGCCCAGCGTCGCCGGGCGGCCTTGCGGCGGACCTTCCAGAACGTGGTCAAGCTCGCCGCCGAACTCAAAGTGGACGCCCTCACCATCGGGGGCGACCTCTACGAGGATCTCCATTCCCGCCAGGACACGGCCAAGTTTTTGGCGGAGCAGCTGGGCCAGTTGCCCTTTCCGGTGCTGATCGCGCCTGGCAACCACGACTACTGGCACGCCGCCTCGCTGTACGCCACCCAGGCCTGGCCGGACAACGTGCGGATTTTCTCCAGCAACCAGTTCGCTCCGGTGGAGGTCGCCGGCTACCGGATCTTCGGGATCGCCCACGACAAGCCCAAGGGGACTCGCAACCTCTTGGAAGGGTTCCGGGTCCCCGACGGTCTGCCGGCGGTGGCGCTCTTTCACGGTTCGGAGCGGGGCCAGCTGCCGATGCAGGAGGAGGGCAAGGAGGACCATGCGCCGTTCCAAGAGGCCGAGATCGCCAAGGCCGGCTTCCACTTCGGCCTCTTGGGTCACTTTCACACTCCCCGGACCACCGAGCACCTGGTCTACCCGGGCAACCCGGAGCCGCTGACATTTGGTGAACTCGGCGTGCGGGGCGCCGCCGAGGTGGACTTCGGGCCCAATACCCCCAGCGTCAAGATCCACCCGGTCAACACCTTCACCCTCAGCGATCTGGAGGTGGACGTCACCGGCTGCCAGCACTCCGAGGCCCTCATCCAGCGCGTCGTAGAGGCCTTGCCCGAGGGGGCCGACACCGGCACCAGGGTCCGCCTGGTCGGCGAGCTGGCGCTGGGAGTGCAGGTTGGTCCCACCGAGCTGGTCAGGCGGCTGCGCGAGGGGGACCGCTGTGTCGATGTCGTCTTCTCGGTCCGGCCCGCTCTGGACCTGGAGCAGCTCAGCCAGGCTCCGGACATCCGGGGCCAGTTCGTGAGGGGATTAATGGAACGGCCCGACTTCGAGTCNNCAGGGCTTCGGAGCCCTGAGCGGCCGCTTCAAGCTGGACGAAAAGCTGACCGTCGTGGGGGGACCCAACGAATCAGGCAAGAGCACTCTCCACACCGCCATTCGGGTGGCGCTCTGTGGGGTCGACCTGCCCAATCGGGGCCGGATGCCCAAGGACACCGAGGAGGTGCTGCGCCACTTCCGCCCCTGGCGGGGGGGGCCGTTCGCGGTGGAGGCGGAGGTCGAGCTGGACGGCGGCCGGTACCGCTTCGTGCGCGACCTGGACCAACCCGACAGCGCCCACGTCTTCGACCTCGTCAAAGGGGGCGAGGTGACCGAGAAGTTCCGCCGGGGCCGNNACGGTGGCTCAGGACCAGATCCTCAGCCTCACCGGTGCCTCGCTCCAGGAGGACCTGCAGCGGGCCAGTTCTACCTCCGGCAGCGACAGTACGGCGAGGGCCGCGATCGATCGCCTGCAGCACTGGCGCCAGGAGCACATCCGCGGCGACCGCACCACCACCAAGCCCCTCGACAAATCGCAAATGCCCAAGCAGCTGGAGACAGCGCAGATCAAGCTGGCCCAGTTGTTGGATCTCCACCGCCAGCTGGCCGAGGATCTCGCCGAGCAGAAGACTCTCCGCTCCGAGCTGGCCGAGGTGGAGGCCGCCACCAGGGCCAAGGAGCTGGCCTGGAAGACCGCCGAGCTGGCCGAGATCCAGCAGGACCTCGGCGCGGTCGCGGAGATCGACCAGGCGCTGGAGGCGACCCCCGAGCTGCGCTTGCCCAAGGACCCAGCCACCATCCGGGACGCCGCCACCGGGGCTCGCGGGCTGGCCCAGCAGTGGCACGAGGCCGAGGCCGAGGTGGCGGCGCTCCCCCTTCTGGACCAGGAGCTGGGGCGGCTCTCCCAGCAGTCCGCCCCGAGCGAGCTGGCCTTCCTGGTCGGGGCGCTGGAGCAGCCCCTACCCGAGCTGCCGCCCCGTTCCGACCTCCCGGGCCGGCTGGACCTTTTGGACCACCGTCGGATCGCGAGGCAGCGCTGGAGCTCCGACCTGCTGGCCTTGGTCGGTGGGGTTGCCGGCGTGGTCCTGGTCGCGTTCGGATTGCTGCACGGCGGCTCGTCCGGGATCCCCATCGCGGCCGGGGGGCTGGCCCTGCTGGTCGTGACCGCAACCGCCTTCTACAGCCTGCAGCGGCGGCTGCGGCTCTTGCTGGCGGTGGGGGGATTCACCTCGGTGGGACAGCTGCGAAGAGCGTCCCGCATCCAGGATCCCGACCTGGTCCGGGCGGTGGCCGGCCGAGAGAAGGTGGAGGCGGAGCGCTCTCAGGCCCACAAGCGGCTCGCGGAACTGGGAATCGGCAACGTGGAGGTGGACCACCTCAAGCAGCTGGCGGAGCAGCTCCCCAGCGCCCAGGCGGCGCTCCAGGAACGCGCCTCCGGGACCGCCACTGCCGAGCGGTTTCGCCAGGAGCTCACCTCCCGCGCCAAGCGGGTGGGGATCAGCGGCAACGATCCCCACCAGCTCGCGACCGAGCTGAGCGCGCGGCTGCAGCTTCTGGACCAGGCCGAGGATGCCACCCGGCTCCGGAGTGGGCTCCAGGCCCGCCGCACCGAACGCCTGGCCGGGCGGGAGCTCAAGGCGCTCAACAAGCGCGCCGAGCAACTCAGCCAGGAGATCCCCGCGGACGAGCGGCTCACGGAGCCCGCGGCGGCCCAGGCGGACTCCAAGGTGCCCTCGGAGGAGTTGCGCCGTGAATACGATGGGTCGGTCAGCCGGCGCGACGAGGTCCGCGGTCGGCTGCTGCCATTGCAGGGCCGCCTGGAGGAGCAGCTGAAGGAGGCGGGGGACGTGGCCTCGCTGGAGGAGGAGGTCGCGGAGCTGAGCGACGGAGTGGCCCAGCTCACCAGAGCCGAGGAGGCGGTCAAGCTAGCCATCAGCGAGCTGCAGCGGGCCGAGGGGCTGATCCACCGGGATCTGGCCCCGGTCCTGGCGGAGGGGCTGAGGGGCTGGCTGCCCGCCATCACCGGCCAGCGCTACCAGCACGCCTGGGTCGATCCCGCCGACCTCTCGATGCACGTCTCGGCCCAGGACTCCGGATCGCAGATCCGGGTCGGCGACCTCTCCCAGGGCACGAGGGAACAGATCTACGTGGCGCTGAGGACGGTGCTGGCCAAGGCTCTCTCGCCTAAGGGGGAGGCGGTCCCGCTCTTCTTCGACGACCCGAGTGTCAGCGCGGACGACGCCCGCTGCATCGCCCTCTTGGACACCCTTCGGGAGCTCTCCAACACCGCACAGGTGGTGGTCTTCTCCCACGAGTCGAGGGTGGGCGCCTGGGCCACCCGCAGTGAGGTCCCCATCCTCGCCATGACCTTGGTGCCCGCCTCGGCCGGGCTGGAGGGAGCGCCGCCCGAAGACGCGGTGGCCGCGGAGGCCTAGCCGCCAGGTGAGGATCGTCTCCCTGCTGCCGAGCGCCACCGAGATCTGCTTCGCGCTCGGCTTGGGGCAGAGTCTGGTGGGGGTCACCCACGAGTGCGACTTCCCGCCCCAGGCCGCCTACAAGACGGTGCTGACCCGCAGCCAGCTCCACCTGGAGGGGGCCACTCCATCCGACGTCGACCGCCATGTGAAGGCGGCCCTGCACGAGGGCAGCAGCCTCTACGCCCTGGACCAGGAGGGGCTGCGGCGCGCCCGCCCGGACGTGATCCTCACCCAGGAGCTCTGCGAGGTCTGCGCGGTCGCCTACCGCCAGGTGCTGGACGCCGCCAAGGTGCTTCCCGGCCGGCCCACGGTCCTGTCCTTGGAGCCCCGCAACCTGGCTGACGTGTTGCGCTCCATCGCCGACGTGGGCCAGGTCACTGGGGCCAGAGAGCGGGCGGCGGAGCTGGTTCGGGGGCTCTGGGCTAGGCTGGACGCGGTGCGGGGCGCGGTTGCCGGCAAGGAGCGGCGCCGGGTCGTCTGCCTGGAGTGGCTCGACCCCCTGATGGTGGCCGGGCACTGGGTCCCCGACCAGGTGGACGCTGCCGGCGGCATCGACGTGCTGGGAGAGTCGGGGGCCCGCTCTCGGGTGATCACCCCCGCGGATCTCATCGCGGCCCAGCCGGAGGTGATCATCAGCATGCCCTGCGGNNGCCGTGGACGGCTCCTGGTACTTCAACCGGCCTGGCCCACGGGTGGTGGACGGCATCGAGATGCTGGCCAAGATCCTGCATCCGGAGGCGTGGCGCGGGCCGGTCCCCCAGGGCTACGAGCGGCTGGACGCGCCGGCCCCTGGGGTCGCCTGACCCGCACCGGCTGGTCAGTCTCTGGCCGCTGAGTGGGGCCCCCGCCGCGCCGGACCCCGGAGTGGCCACCCGACCCCGCCCGATCGAGCCCGAGTCCGGTCAAACCCCCGAACTTGGAGCTGGACGGTCGTGGCTCCACGATCTTTCTGCCGGTGTCCGGGAGAGGACCAGGGGAAACGTCACGTTCACCGCTCCCGCCGGCGCCTACTACGTGGTGCGCTGGTGCCTCGGATCCGGTGGGCCACCTATTACTGCCACGGGAACTACCTCGGCGAGGTTTCCCAAGTGCACGGGCGGCACCGACGCTGAGAATGTGGACAGCGTTCTGGGAGCTACCATCCCGGTCCGACTCAGCGTGAGCCGCAGCACCCGGTGGGAGATATACGTGAGCCAATTCCCGACAGCGTCGCCCTCTCCCTGAACCGTCCCCAACCGGGACCGCCGGCCGACGCTGCGGCCGGCGCCTGACCCAGCCTCCGGACCTCGGTCAGGAGATGGCGCGGCCGAAGGAGCGGGCGGCGAACCAGACTGCCACGGCGGCCAGCACCGCCATGATCACCACCCCCTGATAGACGTTGGGGTTGCCGAGATGGCCCAGGAAGACCGCCCGGTTGGCCGTGACCGCGTGGGAGAACGGGTTGAGGGTGGAGATGGTCCGCAGCCAGCTGGGAGCGAGGCTCATCGGCAGCAGCACCCCGGACAGCAGCAGCAAGGGCAGGCTGGCGGTGAAGATGATGGGGGCGAAGGAGTTCTCGTCCTTCAACGCCAGCGCCAGGGCGTACGAGATCGAGGCGACCAGCAGGCCGATCAAGGCGACCAGGCCGAGCCCGATCAGGATGCCCACGGGCTTGAAGCTGAGCCCGAAGGGAAGCGCCAGAGACACCAGGATCAGGGCCTGGACAAAGAGGGTCAGGACGTCGCGCAGCGCCCGTCCGAGCAGCAGCGAGAGCCGGCTGACCGGGGTGACCCGGAGCCGTTCCACGACCCCCAGGCGAAGCTCGGAGATGAGGCTGAATCCCACGCCCGCCGCGCCGAAGAGGCCCAGCTGGATCAGGAGGCCCGGCACGAACACGTTGTAGGCCCCGCCCGGGGGGAAGCCGGGGACTCTGGCGATCGACTTCAGCAACGGAGCGAACAGCAGCAGGTAGAGCGCCGGCTGGAGCACTCCCACCGCCACCCAGGCCGGGTTGTGGATGAAGATTCCAAAGTAGCGCTGGAAGACCAGCCAGGTGTCGTGAGCGATCTTCACGGGTCTCTCTCCCTGATTCCGGCTAGGCCGCGTCCGACTCGCGCAGCGAGCGGCCGGTGCTCCGGAGGAAAACGTCGTCGAGGCTGGGCCGGCTGAGCGCCACCGTGGTCAACCCCAGGCCGGCCTTGTCCAGCAGCCGCAGGATGGCCGGGATGGCGGTCTCCCCGCGGTCCACGTAGACGCGCAGCTCCCCACCAGCGATCGAGGCCTCCCGGACGAACGGCTGGGGTTGGAGCAGCCGCAGCGCCGCCTCCACGTCGCCGCTGACGCCGACCGTGACCAGGTCCCCCGCCACCGCTCGTTTGAGCTCGTCCGGGGTGCCCTCGGCGACGATCTTGCCGTGGTCGATGATGGCCACCCGGTTGCAGAGGGCGTCCGCCTCCTCCAGGTAGTGGGTGGTCAGGAAGACGGTGGTGCCCTCGTCGCGAAGCTGGCGGACCTCGTCCCACATCCGGGCCCGGCTCTGGGGGTCCAGACCAGTGGTCGGCTCGTCGAGGAAGAGCAGTTGGGGCCGGTGCACCAGCCCCACTCCGACGTCGAGCCGGCGCTTCTGGCCGCCCGAGTAGGTCGAGACCTTGCGGTCGGCGCACGACTCCAGCTCCAGGGTTTCGATGAGCTCCGCCGCCCGCAGGCGCGCCTCGGCGGAGCTTATCCCGTAGAGCCGGGCCTCGAAGATCAGCTCAGAGCGACCGGTGATCTCCGGGTCGGCGCCCCCCCGCTGGCCCACGTAGCCGATCCGCCGGCGCACCTCTCCGGGATGGCGCCGGAGATCCTGGCCGGCCACGGTCGCGTCCCCCGAGGTGAGCGGGAGCAGGGTGGCCAGCATCCGCAGGGTGGTCGTCTTGCCGGCGCCGTTGGGGCCCAAGAAGCCGAAGATCTCGCCGGCGTAGACCTCCAGGTCGATGCCGGCGACCGCCTCGACCGTGGACTGGCGGGACTTGAACACCCGGCGCAACTGACGGACGCTGATCACCGTCTGGCGGGGCGGGAGTTCGTCACTCATGAGTCGCCTCCCCAGTGGACTGTGAGCTCCGGGCCGCCCTCGGTGTGGACCTGGCCGCGGCGCGTCTTCGGAGCCTGGACGGCAAGGGGCGCTCCCGGCGCGGCACCAGCCTCGCCGTTGGCGGCGACGTGCGCGTGCAGCCACTCCTGGTCGACAGCGAGGGCGCCGGAGCGAAGTTCGCCGATGAGCTCGGTCACCCAGGCGAGCTCGGCCTGCCAGAGGCTGCGCTCGTACTCACGCTCCAGCAGGAAGAGCCGGGGCATGCCGAACTGCTCTTGGAGGGAGGAGAGCACGGCGTCGATCGCGGCGATCATGCCCTCCAGCTGGGCCACCCGCTCGGAGAGCGCCTGCAGCGCCTCCCGCTCCGGCAGGTACCCGATCATGCTGACCGCCGCCGAAAACGCCGAGGGCTCCTGCCCGGGACGGGCCAAGAGATCGAGCAACCAGTGCCGCAGCTCCTCCTGGCCGGCCGCGGTCGCCCGGTAGACGATCCGCTCCGGGCGGTGGCCCTCGCGGACCGTCTCAGCCAGCTCGATCAACCCCGCCGCCGCGAGCCGGTCGACGGCGTGGTAGAGGGCCCTCGGCTTGCCGGCCGCGAACTCCTTGCGGCGCTGGTGGAGCTCCCGCTGGATCTCGTAGGTGTGCCGGGGCCGCTCCGTCAGCAGGCCGAGGGCGGCCAGCGTCACCAGATCNNCCGGGGCAGGCGATGGGAGGAACCCAACTGCGCCCTAATGGGCGGGGCGGTAGCTATACCCGGAGCGTTGAGGGATTTTGGTCCCTAGTGAAGCGGGGAATCGGCGGGACTCATCATTCGGTCTTAGCCAAGCATCTCCAGGGCTATCTCAACGAACACGCCGGGAGGCACAACCACCGGAAGGATCTGCGCTCCCAGTTCGCGACGTGGCTTATCCGGGCGATGAAGTCTTCCGAGGGCTTGCCGAAGACGACCGGACGAGGACTTGGAGCTCCGTGGCGGCCCTCTGCGGGACAGGTCGGCAGGGGCTTCAGCCGACGAGGGCGCCGGCCGTGCCGGCCAGCAGCTTCAGGTCGTCGAGGGTGTGGTGCTCGATGG
>PKXE01000143.1:0-4634 GCA_003132265.1 Candidatus Dormiibacterota bacterium
CGGGTTGTGCCGGAGACGCTGCAAAGCATTTCCGAGTCCGGTCTCAAGGATTATTTCCCGGCCCCGTGGTCTGTGGTGACGCGGGGATTCTCACTAGCCGCCTTATTCCAAGACGAGGACGCGCTCGATCAGATCGCCACGGTACTGAACGCCCACCGGGAGTTGGCGCCCTGGCGCTACCTGATCGAACCGGCCCGGCAGTCCTTCCGGGACGTTTCCGCGATTCTCCAATACGTTCGGTCCCACCCCGGGACACTCCAGGCCAAGTTGGGGAGGGAGATCGGTCAGGATCAGCCCGAAGTGGCCCAGCACTGCTGGTATCTCGCGGCTGTTGGCGCTCTACGCCGGGAGCGCGTCGGGACGAGCTACTCCCTGGTCGTCCCGTGATCCTGCGTCGCCGGCGACCTCGGCTACGCGGTGACCGCCGATCCCTTGCTGACGCTCGGCGAGGTTTCGCGGCGGCTAGGGATATCCCCCCGGAGCCTGGCCCGGTTAGTGGCTTCGGTGACCTGCGCGTGGTGAGGCTATCGGTTAGGGTGGTCAGCGCCGACTTGGCCGCGTTCGTGGCGGCCACCGGTAGCCCCAGGACAGGCGGTACGCCCCCGGACCTCCCAGACCCAGAACACCAGGATCGGCCTTTGCTGGTCACCAGGGCCTTCCCACAGGTTCGCTGACCGCTGTCCCTACCCTCAACCCATACCCTCCAACAGGGGATAGGAACTGCAAGACCATGCACCCAAGGGACACTCCGGGAGATCAGGTAGTGGTCGGCCCGCTGGGACTCGAACCCAGGACCTGGGCTTTATAAGAACCCCGCTCTAACCAGCTGAGCTACGGGCCGCCTGGCCAAGAATAGGCAGCTCGCCCTAGGCTGGGTCGTGACCATGCCACCTGACAGTCGTGATGTGCTGGTGTTGGCCCAGTACCGGGATGGGACGAACCTGGGTGCCCGCCCGGAGCTCTACCAGCGCTTCGGCACCGCCCGGAGGCCCTGGCAGGCCTGGGTCTTCGACCACCTCCGCCTGCCGGATCGGACCCGGGTTTTGGAAGTTGGTTGCGGTAGGGGAAGTCTCTGGGTCGAGAACCGGGACCGCATCCCTCCTGGTTGGCGGGTAACCCTGAGCGACTTCTCGCCCGGGATGGTGGTGGAGGCAAGGGCCGGGCTCAGGGCGCTACCCGACTTCCACTTCGTCGTNNTGGCGGAGATCCACCGCGTCCTCGGCCGGGGCGGCGTCCTAATCGCCGCCACCAATGGACCGGAGCACCTGCTAGAGCTCCGCCAGCTCCAAGCCCGGATCGGAACCCAGGCTGGGGCCCGGACCCACGTCGATACGGCCTTCGACCTCGCCACGGGGCCGCCTTTGCTTAACCCCCTCTTTGGCCGTCTCACCGTGAGCCGGCACCCGGAGGAGCTCCGGATTACCGACCCCGAGACAGTTGTCGCCTACCTGCGCTCTCTGCCGGGCCCGCGCCTCAGCTCCCGGCACGCCGGGGCGGCCAGAGAGTCGGTGGCCAAGGAGATTGAGCGGGAGGGTGCCTGGAAGGTCGCCGTGGAGGCGGGACTCATCCGTGGCCGCCGCCGCTCTCGAGTCCGCCCCCCCCAAATTAGCCTGTGAGAACCAGGTTGACCTGGCGGTCGGGCACCACCACGACCCGCCGCACCAGCTTTCCGTCAAGCCACTGCTGGATCCGGGGAAGAGCCAGCGCTTGTCGTTCGAGCTCGGAGGCGTCCGTGCCCGCCGCCACCACCAACTGGTCGCGCTTCTTTCCGTTGATGCACACCACGACCACCACCTGCTCATCGGCGATGAGAGATTCATCGGCTACAGGCCACTTCTGCTGGTGCACTGAATAATCCCCACCCAGACGTTCCCAAATCTCCTCCGCCAGGTGGGGACAGTAGGGGGCCAGCAAGAGGGCGAGCGTCTCCATGGCGACCTTCGGAATGGGGCCCTCGTGCTCGCGCAGCCGCTTGACGAAGATCATCATCGCGGCGATCGCGGTGTTGTACTTGAGCTCCGGCGTGTCCAGGGTGACCCGGCGAATGCAGCGATGGCGCGCCCTGGCCAGCTCGCGCGACTCCGGTAACTCGACGCCACCCGCGTTCACTCGATCCAGCAGGCGTAAGAGTTGGCTGACGAATCGATAGGGCCCGTTGATTCCGGTGTCGATGAAGTTACCGCTCTCCTGGTAAGGGCCCAGATAGAGCAGGTAAAGGCGGAACGCGTCGGCTCCGAAGCGGCTGATGTATTCGTCGGGGACGACCACGTTCCCCCGGGACTTGGACATCTTGGCGCCGCCCATCACGATCATGCCGTGGGCCCGGAACTGGGTGAACGGTTCCTCAAAATCCAGGAAGCCCAGTTGCTGCAGCGCCATAGTCACAAAGCGTGAGTAGAGAAGGTGGAGAACCGCGTGCTCGTTGCCACCGTCGTAGTAGGTGACTGGCAGCCACTTTCTCGTCAATTCGCGGTCGAACGGCACGTCGTCGCGGTCGGCCGAGGGATAGCGTAGGTAGTACCAGGAGCTGTCCAGGAAGGTGTCGGAGACATCAGTGTCCCGCTTGGCTGGGCCGCCGCAGTTGGGGCAGGTGGTGTTGAGGAAGTCGGGGTCGCGGGCGAGCGGCGACTCGCCCGTCCCCAGCGGTCGGAAGTCCTCGATGTAGGGCAGCAGGACCGGGAGATCTTCCTCCGGTACCGGCACCACCCCGCAGTTAGGGCAGTGGATCGCCGGAATGGGGGGTCCCCAGTAGCGCTGTCGGGAGATGCCCCAGTCCCGGAGCTTGTAGGTGACATGAGGCGTGCCGAATCCCGCCTCAACCAGGGCGGCGGTGATCACCTCGCGGGCGGGGTCGGGCGCCCCCAGACCGTCGAACTGGGCGCTGTTGACGAGAACTCCGGAGCCGACGTGGGCGCCACTCCCGTCCCGGCCCGACACAACCTCCACTACCGCAAGGTGGTACTGGACGGCGAAGGCGTGGTCGCGCTGGTCGTGGGCCGGGACCGCCATGATCGCGCCGGTACCGTAGCCGGAGAGGACGTATTCGGCAGTGTAAAGGGGGATGCGGGCCCCGGTGAGTGGGTTGCGGGCGTCGCGGCCGAGCGCCACCCCTCTCGTCGAGTTCTCGTCTTCGCGCTGGCCGGCGATCCGCCGCCGGGCCGCCTCCGCCACGAAGGCGGCCACCTCGGCCAGCCTCTCCGGCGCGGTCAGCTCCAGGGTCCGCGGGTGATCGGGCGCCAGCACCATGAAGGTGGCCCCGAAGATGGTGTCAGGGCGGGTGGAGAACACCCGGAGCGGGTCCGCGTCGTCGATGGGGAAGTCGAGGAGCGCTCCCTGGCTGCGGCCGATCCAATGCCGCTGCAGCAGCTTGGTGCTCTCCGACCAGTCCAGGCCGCTCAAATTCGCCAACAACCTCTCGGTGAAGGCGGTGATGCGCAGGAACCACTGCTCCAGCTCCCGCTCGGTGACCAACGCCCCGCAGCGCTCGCAGGTGCTGTCCGCCAGCACCTGCTCGTCGGCGAGCACGGTCAGGTCCTGGGGGCACCACTTGACGTTGCGGCGGGCCCGGTAGGCGAAGCCCCCCTTCCACAAAGTGAGGAACAGCCACTGGGTCCAGCGATAGTAGGCGGGATCGGTGGTGTCGACGGTCTTGCTCCAGTCGAACTGGGCCCCCAGCTTCTCCAGCTGGCCGCGGAAACGAGCCACGTTGGTGGCGATCAGCTCGGTGGGATGCCGGCCGATCTTGAGGGCGAAGTTCTCGCTGTGGATCCCGAACGCGTCAAAGCCGATCGGCTCGAAGACGTCGAAGCCCTGCATGCGCTGAAAGCGGCCGTGAGCGTCGGCGCCGGAGAAGGCGAACATGTTGCCCACGTGCAGCCCCTCCGCCGAGGGGTAGGGGAACATCATCAGGTTGTAGTAAGGCCGGGGCACCCGGTCCAGAGCCACCCGATAGAGGCCGGTCTCCTGCCAGCGGGACTGCCACTTGGCCTCGATGGCGCGGTGATCGTAGGAGGAAGCCATGGGTGGCAGTTGATGATAGCGAGCCTTCTCGGGCGATCTCCGGCGGTCCCATATACTCCGGCCGGATTCGACGTGGGCGGGGGACACGCCCAAAGGGCCGGACGCATTGCGAGGAGGCGAATTGGCGGAGACTCGGCTGCCGAGGGGTAAGACGGCCACCCGCAAGGCTCCGCGGTTGCGCGCCGGCCGACACCTGAAGGAGCGCCACAACTTCGTCGGCTTCCATGGCCACGGCCTGCTGGCGCTGATCTTTTTCGCCATCGTCGCGCTCTCGGTGCTGGGGGTCGGACTGGGGATCGCCTCGCTCACCATCTTCTCCGTGGGCACCGGCTCTGGCCCCACCCGACCGACCGTCGCCATCTCCCCCAGCAAGTCGCCGGCGGCCGCGAACTCTTTGGTCGGGCGCCCCATCGATGGCACGGTCATGGGCCTCTGGGTCGATGAGAACCTGATCGCCATCCAGCCGGCCGGTAGCCAGACGGTTCAGGCCACCGTGACCACCAAGTCGACCCTGACCAGGGGCGGAGCCGCGGCGGTGCTCTCCGACCTCATCCCCGGGGACGCCGTGGTCGTCACCTTCAGCCAGGGACCCAAGGACACATTGCTGGTCGCGT
>PKXE01000143.1:4673-7183 GCA_003132265.1 Candidatus Dormiibacterota bacterium
TAGCTCGATACCCCGCCTGGCCAAGACCGAAAAAGGGGCTAGCTCGGCAACTTGAGCGACCCCCTCCAGGGTGAGCCCGCTCCCCGCCAGGACCTGTCGGGCCCGCTCGGTAGTCAGCAAGCTCTCCGGGCGGTGCGCGTCCGAGTCCAGCACCAGGGAGGCCCCGACTTCCAGGGCCACCTTGGCGACGTGGCCATTGGTCAGCCCGTGGAGACCCGCCGCGCTGATCTCCAGATGGATCTGGTTGAGCCGTGCCTGCTCGGCCGCTTCGTGGGAGATCAGGCCGGGGTGTCCCAGGATATCCACGTCGGAACAGCGGGCGGCGGCCAGGTTGAGCCCAGGTTGAGGGAAGTCCCCCAGGGTTTCGCCGTGGACGACCACCAGCAAAGCGCCCAGGGAGCGGGCCTTGGCGGCAACCTTGGCGAGCCGGTCCGGCGCGACCCGGGTCACCTCGACGGCGGGGATGGCCCTGATGCCCAACTCATCGGCCACCCGGAGACAGGCGGCCACGATCTCCGGGACCCGGCGCCCCACCGTGCCCTCGTCGACATGGTCGCTGCAGACGTAGGCGGCATACCCGTTCTTCTGGCACCGCCGGGCCATCTCCATCGCGTCCGCATGGCCGTCGGAGATGGTGGTGTGGGTGTGAAAGTCGAAGACCGACACGAGTCCAGCTTAGGGCAAGCCGCCGGCCGCCCGGATTCGGACCGGACGAGGCATCAGGTGGAGCGCGGGGCCGCGACGGCGGCCAGCCTGAGGACCACCCCGTCCCGCAGCCCCCGCTCGGTCACCACCAGCTCGTCAGCTCGGTAGCGGTCAAGCAGCCCCAGCAGCACTAGGACCCCGCCCGCCATGAGCCGCGCGCGAGCTGGGCTGAGGCCAGTCCGCATCGCGACCTCGGCACTCGAGTGAGTCGCCGTGAGCTGGGCCGCCCGCTCGACAGCGTCCCGGCTGAGGGTGGTCCAGGGCTCGTGGGGCCCCTCATCCCGGAGGGCATCCTCGGAATCCGGGAAGGGGCGCCACATGCCCAGCAACACGGGGAGGTTGGACGCGGTTCCGCCGGTGGCGATCAACACGCCGCTCCGGGCGGGCTCGGGGGCCTCCTCCAGCACCATCGATATCCGCATTTCCGCGTCCACCCGCTGCCGCTCGCTGGGTGGGTCATCCGCCGTGGTGGCCAGCAGGACCCGATCGGAGCCCAACTTCAAGCTGGTCCCGCCCACGGCCCGGCTGCCCAGGCCGTGGACCACCTCGGTGCTGCCCCCGCCCACGTCGACCACGGTGGCCGGCTGGCCCGGGGGAACCCGAAACGAGGTCCCGCCCAGGTAGCTGAGCCGAGCCTC
Organism: Candidatus Dormiibacterota bacterium; assembly: GCA_003132265.1. Taxonomy (GTDB): domain Bacteria; phylum Chloroflexota; class Dormibacteria; order Aeolococcales; family Bog-877; genus Bog-877. The sequence continues at coordinate 6,017 of PKXE01000143.1, forward strand.
CGCCTCCCCGGTCAGGATCCGGAGCTGCTGCTTGGTGCGCTCCCGGATCCGGTCCCCGAGCAGGGCGCCGTCGGCGGCGTTGCGGAGTGCCTCGGTGCCGACCAGCCCGATCCGCTCGGCACCGTCCTGGCGGGCCTGGCCAATGAGGTGGCCGACCAGTTCCGCGGTCCGCTGGAGCAGCTCGGCACCGAGGTCGCCGGTGGCGGCCACCTGGCGTCCGAGCCCGAGCAGGTGGACCGCGTGGCGGCGCTGGCTGGTCCCGTTATCACCGACGGTCGCCACCAGCAGGTGGACGGTGTTAGAGCCGACATCGATCGCGGCCAGGCGTCCTTTCAGAGTTCCTCATCCTCGTCCTCGGTGGGCTCCAGGCGGACCAGCACGTTGCCGCTGCCGTCCAGACGCACATCGAAGCGCTTGACGAAGATGGCGTCCGAGATGGGGGAGATGCCGGTCCGGACGTCGTAGGTCTCCCCGTCCAGGGGGCAGGTGACCACGTGTCCCCGCAACTGTCCCTCGCCGATCGACCCGCCGCTGGCGCAGCTGTTCTCGAGCGCGTGGAAGACACCGTCGACGTGGAAGAGGGCCACTTCAACGCCATCGGCGTCGACCACCCGCCCGGTTCCCTGGGGGATGTCGATCGCCGCGCAGACCGGGGCAAAGCCAGCCACCGCCGCGATTATGCCGAACTAGCCGCGTCTGTGCGCTGTGCCCGCAACTTGCAGGCCCCGACCGTAGGGCGCTCAGCTATCTGCTCTCACGCTCCCTCGATCTCGGCTGGCCACAGCTACCGGGCCATCGGGGGCGCGCTCGGCGTGACGCCCACCACAGTCATGAAGGACGTGGCAGCGTCAATTGTCAACCACTTGACAATCGACCGACCCGAGCATGTCGTCGGCCTGGTCGGCCAGCACTGGCCAAGGTGTCCAGATTTGGGCCGCTTTGGGGCCATCTAGCCACTTCAGGCGATCTCGGCCGACCCGACGATAATGAGTGTTATCAGTAGCCTGCACTTCGAGCGGTCCAACCGGCTCCGCGTCATGGGCTTGGCCGCTGCCCGCCTCTGGCAGGGGGTGGGCTAGACTCGAGCGCCAGTGAGGCCGCCAGTGCGCCAAGGACCGCTCTCCCCGCCGGGATGGGTGCCCTGCTCCGGCTGCGGTCACGCGGTTG
>PKXE01000212.1 GCA_003132265.1 Candidatus Dormiibacterota bacterium
GCGCCTTTGACGGGGTGCCGGAAGGAGCCGGCGTCACGCCCCAGGCGCAGAGCCAGTCACCGAGGGTCAGGATTTCCGTCCACTCACCCATGTGGCGACGCAGCAGCAGCGCAGGATAGCCACCCGGTTGGGGCTCCGCGGCGAGCTGCCGGGTTGGCTCAGGCGGCCGGCAGGTGGAGCCCGAAGGCGCGCGGCAAGATCACCCCGAAGAGGTAGCCGGCCAGGGCGGCTCCAGTACCCACCAGAAGCACCTGGGCACCTCCGACCCAGAGCCGCTGCCCGGTGGCCGCGGACTTGACCAGCCCGACTGTCGCGAGCCCGACCGCGGAGAGCGCGAGGGAGACCAGGACCGCCGGCAATCCGGTCATGAAAATGTAGGGCAGGATCGGGAGGATCGCTCCCAAGAGGAAGGTTCCAGCCATCACAAACCCATCGCGCAGGGGGGCGTCGTGAAGTTGGCTGGAGATTCCCAGCTCCTTCTCGATGTGGGTCTCCTCCCAGAGCTTCGGATAGCGCGCCAGCGACTTTGACAGCTGGATAGCCTCCTCTATGGGCACCCCCCGCTCGGCGAGGATCTCCACCATCTCGGCCAGTTCCTCCTCGGGTTTGGTCGCCAGTTCGCCGCGTTCCTTGTGAATCGCCTGGTGCTTGAGATCTCGAGCCGCGGAGGTGGCGAGATAGGCTCCGGTCCCCATCGAGATCATCCCGGCCAATGCTCCCAAAAAGCCGGCGATCAAGATCGTGGTGTGCGCGACCGCCGCACCCGCGGTGGCCGTCGCCACCCCGGTCGTCAGGCCGAGAGTCGTCAACAGCCCGTCCTGAACCCCGAAAACCACTTCGCGGATACTGGTCTGCCAGGTCAGTCGCTCACGTTCGGAGCCCTGGGCCACGTTGGTGTCTGTGGTCAGATGACGAGGGGCTGGCTCGAGGTCGGCGGGGGGGGACGGGCGGGAGCCCATGGGGTGATGTTAGCGTGGCCGGAAGCCGCTTCCACCACCGACCGCGGCCAGTTCAACCGGGAGAACGTCTGTGCTAGACTCGGGTTAGCACTCCGCGTAGTGGAGTGCTAACCGGGGCCTGAGGTAGATCTCGAATGGACCAGCGCAAAGAGCGGATTCTGAGAGCGGTCGTCTCCGACTACACTGAGACCGTAGTCCCGGTGGGGTCCCACGCGCTCGCGGCCAGGTACTTCCTGGAGCTGAGCTCGGCCACCATCCGCAACGAGCTGTCCGAGCTGGTTGACGACGGTTTCCTGGCTCAGCCTCATGCCTCAGCGGGAAGGGTGCCCACCGATCGCGGCTATCGCTACTTCGTCGACTTCCTCTTGCCGCAGGAAGTGGTGGACCCGCAGCTGCGCCGCCATGTCCGCCAGGGGTTTGAGGCGGCGGCCCAGGATGTTGAGGCGGTGCTGGAGGTGGCGGCCGCCATGCTCAGCCGGCTCAGCGAGAACGTGGCGGTGGTCACCGGACCGGGCAACACCACCAGCCGTCTGCGGCACCTCGATCTGGTCCTGATCCGGCCCGGGCAAGCGCTGATGGTCGAGATCGCTACCGGCAATACCGCCTTCCAGCGAATCTTGGAGGTCGATCCCCTCCTGGACCAGGAGGAGTTGACCGGCTGGGCCCGGCGGTTGAACGAGATGTACCGTGGACTTTCCGCGGAAGAGGTCGACTCAGCCCCGCTGGTCCCGGGTCTGGCCCCCGGGCTCCAGGCGCTGGGCCAGGACGTGGCGAGGGGATTGCGACAGCTGGCCACCAGGTCGGCGCTGGTCATCCACAACGGGGTCCGCAACCTGGTCCGCCAGCCGGAGTTCGAGGACCCGGTCCGGCTCCGGGCGGTCCTGGAGGTGCTGGAAGCGCAGCGCATCCTGGGCGACGTGCTGGCGCAGCTGGCGCCTCAGGCGGGAATGCAGGTGTTGATCGGACATGAGAACAGCATCGAAGAGCTGCGCGAGTGCAGCCTGGTGCTGACCAGCTACCAGGCTGGCGACCAGCTCTGGGGGACCATTGGCGTGGTCGGCCCCACCCGCATTCGCTACGGGCAGGTGGCGGCGCGCCTGCAACTGGTGTCCCAGGCGACAGGGGACGCCCTGACCCGGCTGCTGGCATGAGCCTCGGTGCGAGAAGGGGGAGCCAATGAGCGTTCCCCAAGGCCAGGGCGAAGAGGAATCCCAGCCCAGCCCAGAGCCCGGGTCCGGCGATCCCACCGAGTCGGGCAGGATCGCGGAGTTGGAAGCCGAGCTGGCGAAGCTGAACGCCAACTACCTGCGGCTGGCGGCGGATTTCGAGAACTACCGGCGCCGCAAGTCCCAGGAGGGCGAGGAGCAGGCTAGGTATGGCGCGGTAGCCCTGCTCCAGGCGCTGCTGCCGGGGCTCGACAACCTGGCTCGGGCCGTTTCCCACATCCCCGCGGAGGCGACCGACGGCCTCGCCGAGGGTCTGCGGCTCACCGTCAAGCAGCTTGAGGACGCTCTGGCCTCGCAGGGGATCCGCCGGATCGCCTCGGTGGGCGCCCCCTTCGACCCCCGCCTCCACGATGCGGTCCTGACCGTTCCGGCGGGTGGCGTGTCGCCGGGCACGGTGGTGGCGGAGCTAGCCCCCGGCTACCAGATTCACGACCGAGTGGTGAGGCCCGCCCAGGTGAGCGTCGCCGAGACGGCGCCGGATCCCACGCCTCGCAAGGGTGCGGGCAGTCGCCACTCGTCGCGGTCCGAGTCCGAGGATCCCTCGGCCGAGAGATCCGTCAACTAGGCGATGCCCCAGACCAAACGCGACTTCTACGAGGTTCTCGGCGTCGACCGCCAGGCCACTCCAGCCGAGTTGAAGCGCGCCTATCGGGGGCTGGCGATGCGCTACCACCCCGATCGCAATCCCGGCGATCACACCGCGGAGGACAACTTCAAGGAGATCGGGGAGGCCTACCAGGTGCTCTCCGACCCCGACCGGCGCCAGCGGTACGACGCCTTTGGCCCCGCCGGAGAGGCCATGGGCGGCAGTGCTGGCTTCAACTTCCAGTCCGCCTTCGACCTCTTCGACATGTTCTTCGCTGGTGGAGCCTCCGGGCAGCGCCGCCGGGGAGGGCCCCGGCGCGGCAGTGACCTACAACTCCAGGTGACCATCGACTTCGAAGAGGCGATTCGGGGGGTCACCCGTACCTTCGACCTCACCCGCCACAGCCCCTGCCCGGAATGCAGCGGTTCGGGAGCCAAGCCGGGGACCGGCACCGTCCCCTGCCCGGACTGCGGAGGCCAGGGTCAGGTGCAGCGGGTGCGCCAGTCGCTGCTCGGCCAGATGGTCACGGTCGAGGTGTGCCCCCGCTGCCAGGGCGAGGGCCAGATGATCGAGTCACCCTGCCCCAACTGCCATGGGCAGGGCCTGGTCGAGGCCGCCAAGGCGATCGAGGTCCAGATCCCCCCCGGGGTGGATAACGAGATGCGGGTTAGGGTTCCCGCCGAGGGCGCCGCCGGACCGAGAGGAGGGCCGCCCGGAGACCTTTACCTGCTCATCACCGTCCGGCCTCACGAGCAGCTCCAGCGCCGGGGGATGACCATCGTCTACGAGTGCCCGATCACCATGTCCCAGGCGGCCCTGGGGGACACCATCGAGGTCCCCACCGTGGACGGCCCGGTGCCGATGGTGGTGAAGCCGGGNNACGCGGCTGACCGAGCGCGAGCGGGAGTTGCTGCGCGAACTCTCACCCCCAGACGGCAAACCGCACCCGGTTCGAAAGGGTTTCTTCGAGAACCTCAAAGACGCCATCGGGCTGTAGCCGGAGGGGCCAGGTTGGGCGGGACGGGGAGCCGGGTATCCATTCTCCAGGGCCTAGAAAACCCAGTAGAAGATGACATTTCTTCGGATGGAGGATGACGACCATGACCG
>PKXE01000037.1 GCA_003132265.1 Candidatus Dormiibacterota bacterium
GGGCGGGATGGCTCCGGGGTCAGCCGGCGGCTTGGAAGGCGCCGTCCCGCAACACCGGGACCAGCTCCGAGACGTTGAGAGCAGCCGCCCACTCAAGCTCTTCTCCGTACCCTCGGCGGCGCTGCTCCCGGCCGGAGGCACACTCCCGCAGGACCTGGCGCACTCCCTGCTTGCGCGCCTGCCGAAACACCGCTGCCGCGGCCGAAGCCTCGGGCGAGCGCCGGCGCCGGCGCAGGCCGTCGATGATCGCGCCGGCCCCGATCAGGTCCTCCAGCGCCAGGTCCAGGCTGCCATCCGGCCAGCGCTCGCCGGCGGCGATCACCGAGATCACGGCGCCCGCACGACGGGCGAACCGGGCCACCGCAAAGGCATTGCGTAGAGAGCCGGCCACCACCACCGCCCGGCCGCGCAGAGCCGCCGCCGAGACCGCCGACCCGTTGGGCGAGGGCAGCACGATGGACATCCCCCAGGGTGCCCGGCTGAGGGTCGCTGGGGAGAGGGAGTAAGGCTGCTCAACCGAGACGAGCGACCGGCTCACCGCGACCTGGGCGCCGAGTCTCTCGGCCAGGGCCAGGGCGCTCTCCGGGTCCCAGGGGTGGGGATAGACGAGACAGCCCCGTTCAACCGCCACCACCACCGCGGTCGAGAAGGTGATCACGTCGACGACCACCATCACGTCCGAGTGCGGGGCCAGGGCGGCCGCTCCACTGAGCCCCCAGCCGAACCTCACCGTGTAGCCAGCCTGGTCAGCAGCCGCCTGACGGTGGTAGCCGTAGCCGGAATCAGTGGCCGAGGTCGGCACTGAAGCGGAGGTGGTCATGAGCCGATAGCTTGGGGGATCACTTGCTTCGCGGGCGCTCTCGCGGACGTCGGCTGCGGAGTTCTCTCTCACTTCGAGACGGTTCGCGGGAGCCTGACTATAGTGGGCAAATGGTGCGCCCTGGTAGTCGTGGGGCTAGGGATTGAGTGGCACTTCCTAGCACCCTCGGAGAGTTGCGGGGCAGCGAGTACCGGATGCGCTCGGTCCGGGACGAGCTGCGGGACAACCTGGTCGATGCCCTGCGTCACGGTCAAGGGCGTTTTCTGGGCCTGGTCGGATACCAGGAGACGGTCATCCCCCAGATCGAGAACGCCCTGCTGGCCGGCCAGGACATCGTCTTCCTCGGAGAGCGCGGCCAGGCCAAATCGAGGCTTATCCGGGCCATGACCCAGCTCCTCGACGAGCAGATCCCCATGGTGCGCGGGAGCGAGGTCCACGATCACCCATACGCCCCGATCAGCCGCTTCGGGCGCGACCTGGTCGCCGAATTGGGGGACGCAACCCCCATCGTCTGGATCGGGCGGGAGGATCGCTTCGGCGAGAAGCTGGCGACCCCCGACACCTCGATCGCGGACCTGATCGGCGAGGTGGACCCGATCCGGGTGGCGGAGGGCCGCTATCTGGCCGACGAGCTGACCATCCACTACGGACTCTTGCCGAGGGTGAACCGGGGGATCTTCGCGATCAACGAGCTCCCCGACCTGGCGGAGCGGATCCAGGTCGGGCTGCTCAACATCATGGAAGAGCGGGACGTCCAGATCCGCGGCTTCCAGGTCCGCCTGCCCCTGGACGTGCTGGTGGTCGCCACCGCCAACCCCGAGGACTACACCAACCGGGGCCGGATCATCACCCCGCTGAAGGACCGATTCGGGGCCCAGATCCGCACCCACTACCCCCGCTCGTTGGAGGCCGAGGCGGACATCATCGAGCAGGAGCGGGACCAGTTCGAAGGGCTGGGGATCCCTTTGCACGTGCCCCAATACATGCTGGAGTTGGTCGCCGAGATCTCCCAGCTGGCCCGGCGCACGACCCAGATCAACCAGCGATCGGGGGTCTCGGTCAGGCTGTCGATCGCCAATTTCGAGAGCCTCTGCGCCAACGCGGTGCGCCGGACCATCGCCCTCCAAGAGGCGGAGGCGGTGCCCCGGCTCAGCGACCTCGGCGCGCTCTCGGCTTCGACCCTGGGCAAGCTGGAGCTGGAGACCTGGGAGGAGGGCGAGGACCAGGCGGTGCTGCAGAAGCTGCTGCGCAGCGCCAGCGGCAACGTCTTTCGGCGACACTTCTCAGTCCAGGAGTTCGCGCCGGTGCTGGCCCGCTTCGAGCAGGGCCTCACCATCGAGGTCGGGGAGATGGTCCCGGTCGAGCGCTACCTGCAGATCGCCGACGGCATCCCTGAGATGAATCGGATCCTCAGCGACCTGGATGAGCCCCAACAGCCGGGATCGGTGGCCGCCGCCCTGGAGCTGGTCCTGGAGGGGCTGCACCTCTCCAAGCGGCTGAATAAGACGGTGGTCGACGGCACCGCCGTCTACGGCAGCTAGGCAAGGGGCGATGGCCTCGGTCCGCCAGCGCTACAGCCGCTGGGACGGCAGTCAGGAGGGCGAGCTCCCCGACTCCGGCGAGCTCTTCTCGCAGCTCGCGGAGGACGTCTTCCACGGCTGGGACTTCGAGTCGGCGCTGCGCCGGCTCCTGAGCCAGGGGTTCAAGGACAGCGACGGCCGCCAGCTCCGGGGTCTGGAGGACCTCCTGGAGCAGCTCCGAGAGCAGCGCCAGGAGAAGCTGGAGCGCTACAACCTGGATGGCCTCTTCAAGAACATCGAGGAGCGGTTGGACCGGATCCTCCAGAAAGAGCGCCAGACCCTCCAGGAGCGTTCCCGGCAGGCGGCCGGCACCGAGCGGCAGCAGCTCGTGGAAAAGCTCGCCAACAGCCGCCTCGAGCAGCTCGATGCCCTGCCCCCGGAGGCCGGCTCGGCCATCCGCCAGCTCCAGGACTACGAGTTCCTGGACCAGGCGGCGGCCCAGGACTTTCAGGAGCTGCTGGCGGAGCTTCGCCGAAATCTGGTCGAGTCCCACTTTCAGGAGCTGGGCCGGGCCCTGCAGAACATGGGCGAGCAGGACTTGGGGCAGCTGCGCGAGATGGTGTCGGACCTGAATCAGATGCTGGCGCGGCAGCTGCGCGGCGAGCCCCCCAAGTACGAGGAGTTCATGGAGAAGTGGGGCAGCTACTTCCCAGACCACCCCGAGAACCTGGAGTCATTCCTGGATCAGCTCCGTCAGCAGATGGCCGAGCTGGATTCACTGCTCCAGTCCGCCTCGCCAGAGACGCGCCAGCAACTCCAGGAGATCATGCGGGCCGCCCTCGGCGACGAGGCCCTCCAGGGCCAGCTCGCTCAGCTCTCCCAGCTGCTCGCGCAGCTGTCCCCCCAATCCCAGCCGGGATCTCGGTTCGGGTTCTTCGGCGGCGAGGAGCTCGACCTCCCCGGGGCCGTGGACGTGATGGGGGAGCTCCAGCAGCTGGACTCCCTGGAGCGCGGTATCCGCCAGGCCTACTCCGGCATGGAACTGCCACCGGAGCTGCTGGATCAGCTCGCCGACACGCTCGGTCCCGACTCGGCGGCCAGCCTGGCGCAGATCCAAGAGCTGGTCAAAGTGCTGGAGGCGAAGGGCCAGCTCCGGAGGGGTGGGGACGGCCTGGAGCTGACCCCCCAGGGGGTGCGCAAGATCGGCCAGAAAGCGCTGGGCGACATCTTCCAGCACCTCGCCCAGGACGGCTTCGGCAGCCATCCCCAGGGCAGTTCCGGGACCGGGATCGAGGCCGGCGACAACAGCAAGCCCTATGAGTTCGGTGACCCCTTTAATCTCGATGTGGAGCGCACCCTGATGAACGCCGTTCGCCACAGCGACGGCAGCCGTCCGCTGCGCCTCGCGGTCGACGACTTCGAGGTGTTGGAGTCGGAGCGCAGCGTGTCAACCAGCACCGTGCTGATGCTCGACATGAGCCGCAGCATGCCGCTGCGGGGATACTTCTACGCCGCCAAGAAAATGGCGCTGGCGCTGGACTCTCTGATCCGCACCCAGTACCCGCGGGACACGCTCTACGTCGTCGGATTCTCCGACTACGCCAGAGAAATTGGACCCGGGATGCTGGCCCAGCTCTCCTACAACGAGTACGTCTACGGCACCAACATGCAGCACGGCCTGATGCTGGCGCGTCGCCTGCTCAACCGCCACCGGGCCGGGAATCGGCAGATAATCATCGTCAGTGACGGCGAACCCACCGCGCACATGGAGGGCACGCACGCCGTCTTCATGTACCCCCCGTTGCCGGAGACGTTCCAAAAGACCCTCCAGGAGGTGCGGCACTGCACCAGGGAGGGGATCGTGATCAACACCTTCATGCTGGAGAGCAATCAGTACTTGGTGCAGTTCGTCAAGCAGCTGACCCGCCAGAACCGGGGCCGGGCCTTCTTCGTCAGTCCTGATCGGTTGGGGGACTACGTGCTGGTCGACTACGTGGCCTCCCGCGCCAGGTCCGGCTGAGCGGTGCCGGCCATCCGGTTGGACGCCTATCGTCGGCAGTTCCAGGACCGCCTCCTCAACCAGCTCCGCTCCCGCTATGGCGACTGGGACTTCGCCGCCCGCGAGAACGACTTCGGCGTGCTGGCCCGCAAGGAGCGGGCTCAGGTGGCGCTGTCCCTGGAGTCGCTCTACGCCGATTCGGCCAAACCCGGGGTCTCCGTCCCCGATGAGATCTCCCGTTTCGTGGCTGCCACCGGGCCCCGCCTGAGCTCGGCGGAGCAGCACCCCGGGCAGTCGGGTCCGGCGCCGGACCCGGGCGCTCTGGTCTGGTGCGTCAGGGCTGAGCGCAGCATCCGCGGCTACAGCCGCTTCGCGGAACTGGCGACCCGAGAGCTCCCGGGCGGGCTGCTGGCCTTCGTCGCGGAGGCCCTGCCCGGAGACGCCATGCGCGGGGTCTCCCGCGACGACGCGCAGGCGGGCGGCCTCAGCGAGGCCAACCTCTGCCAGCACGCGGATCACAACACCGCGCTGCGGCTGACGCACTGGAGCTCGGAGCTGGCGGCTGCCCGCGCGCAGCGGACCTGGCTCTTCACCGACGACATCCTCTTCTCCAGCAGCCTGCTGCTGGTACCGGCGTTCCTGGACCAACTGGGCCAGCTGGGACAGGGCCGGGCCGCGGTGGCCGTCCCCGACCGGGCGATGGTCGTCGCGGGGGTTGGCGAGGCGGCGGCCCCCGAGACCATGGTGCCGCTCGTGCGCCGACTCTACCGGCTGGCCAGCTTTCCGCTCAGCCCGGTCTTGCTGGCCACCGACGGCCGGTCCCTGGAGCTGCATCCCGCCGAGCGGCAGGCTGCTAGCCGGAGGACCGGCTGGCGCCGTCTCTTTGGGACCGCGGAAGGTTGAGCCAAGCCCATTTCGAGGCCCCCAAAGGGGTGCGGGAGGCGATCGCTCGGATGCGGGCCGAGGCAACCGCCCGCTACGGAGAGGCGCTGATCGAGGTGAGCGTCACCCCGGATGGACTGCGAGGAACGGTGGCGCTGCCAGCGCAGGTGATGGAGTTGGAGCGCCTCCTGGCTGGGCTCTGGCCGGAGGCTGAGTGCCGGCTGCTGGTGCTGGCCACCCGGAGAGCCCGGGCGGCTCTCCACCCAGAATCCGGGCCCCTCGACATCTGGCGGAGACCGCCCGATGCTGGTGGCGAGCAGCGGGAACTGACCACCCAGCTGCTGCCGGGCGACCCGCCGGCCGAGCTGCTGGCAGTTCGGGAGGGGCAGTACCTGGTCAAGGCCCCCGGCGAGGCGGTGGGCTGGGTGTCACGGACGGCCCGATTCCGTTTGGGGCCAGCTCTGCCACCCACCCCGCCGGGAGTCGCGGTGGTGCCCGCTGACGGCTGGGATCCGAAGGTCGTCCGGGAGACCGCCCTCAACCTGCTTGGCCGGCCCTACGTCTTCGGGGGGACCGGGGGGCAGGGGGTGGACTGCTCGGGACTCAGCTGGCGCGCTTTCCTCGCCGCCGGGGTGCTGCTACCCCGCAACAGCCGCGCCCAGCGCAAGGTGGGCGACCGGGTGCGGCTGGCGGGGCTGGGGGAGGCGGACCTCATCTGCGCCGTCCACCGGGGCCCCAAGCGAACCAGCCACGTCGCGATCTATCTGGGAGAGGACGAGGTGGTCCACGCCTGCAGCGAGTGTCATGAGGTGCGCCGAGAGCGACTCGCGGAGTTCCGGAATCGCTATCAGGTGCTCACCATCCGCCGGGTGCCCGGAGCGCGTCCCCCCTCCCGCTAACCTAGCCCAGATGGAGGCACCTGGAACGCCCGAACCGGCCGCCGCGGCAACTCTGCGGGAGAAACCCGCGCTCCGGGTGCCGCCCAATCTGGCCCAGCTGCGTCAGAGCCGGATCGACCTGGTCGGGGTAGCCAGTGTCGAAGGTGGCGAGATGGCTCGCTACCTCCTGGCTGCCGGGTTCACCAACCTCGTCGGCCACGACCAGCAACCGGATTTGGAGAGCCTCGAGCGAGCTCACCATCTGGCCCACGCCGGACTGAGCCGGGAGGAGCGTCGGCAGCGGCTAGAACAGTTGCTCCACGGCCTGCACTCGCTGCAGTTGGCCGACGGCTACCTGGAGGGAGTGGAGCACTCGGAGGTGGTCATCCCCACCCAGGCCTGGTTCCTCTCCCCAGCCAACGCCCCCTTGCAGAAGCTCAAGGAGCGGGGACACCCCTTCTACTCCCTGATCCAGGCCTATCTCGACCTGGCGAGGGGCGAGGTGGTGGGGATCACCGGCAGCCACGGCAAGTCGACGACCAGCGCTCTGGTGGCGGCGGTCCTCAGCCGGAGCGGGCGCTATCCCACGGTCTGGCTGGCCGGCAACGACCGCCACGACCGCCAGGCATTGGAGGAGGTGGCCCGCGATGAGGGCGGGGGTTGCCTGGTGCTGGAGATCAGCAACCGGCAGCTGCTGCAGATGGAGCGCGCCCCCCGGGTGGGCTGCATCACCAACATCACCCCCAACCACCTGGACGAGCATCAGGGCTTGGCCGGCTACCTGCGCACCAAGCGGCGCATCTTCGACCTGCCCGGCTGCGAGGTGGCGGTCCGGAACGGGGACGACCCGCTCAGCCTCGAACACCCGGAGTTGGCGGAGGGAATCCACCAGCTCCGCTTCGCCAGGACGGAGGCTCGGCTGGAGGGCCTCGATGGCGCCTTTGAGGAGCAGGGAATGCTCCGCCTGCGCTGGCAGGGCGCCTCCCACGCGGTGATGCCGGCTGGACGGGTGCCGCTGCTCGGGGATCACAACCTCAGCAACGTCAGGGCCGCTCTCAGCGTCTTGGCCGGGCTGACCGATCCTGAACCGGGCCTGCTGGACCGGGCGGTGGCGGCGATCGAGAGCTTCCGGCCGCTTCGGCACCGCACCGAGCTGATCCGCCAGCACCGGGGAGTCGACTACGTCGACGACCTCTCCAGCACCACCCCTCAATCCACGGTCGCCGCCATCCGGGGCCTGGGCCGGCCCTGCGTCCTCATCGCCGGCGGGGAGGACAAGGGCATCGACTTCACCGAGCTGGTGGGACAGGTGGGCGGCCCGGTCCGGTCAGTCGTGCTCCTACCGGGAGCTGGCTCGGAGCGGTTGGCGCGGGAGCTGGTCGCCGCCGGACAGCAGGCGCTGGTGCATCAGGTGGAGAAGCTGCAGCTGGCGGTGGAGCTGGCCACGGAGCTGGCCCAGCCGGGGGAGGCGGTGCTGCTGTCCCCCGCCTGCCCGGGGTTCTTCACCGCTCACTACGGTGAGGGGGGCTTCCGGCAGGCGGTGCGGGGCGCTACTTCTCCTCGTCCTCGAAGGGCGCCAGGGTGAGCGGCGCCAGCACCACCAGCTCGAAGGTGGCTCCGCAGTTCGGGCAGTCGACCAGGTCCCCGATCTCGTCCACGTCAGTGAGGTCGAGCTCGGAGCCGCAGTCGGGGCACTGCTTGGCGGGAGCACCGGTGACGCTCACTCGAGGTCTCCTACTTGCCTGGCTCTGAGTTGGCCGGAGCGGAGCCCCTCGGGCAGTGGATCCACGCCGAACTCTTCAGCGTCAGTCTACCGGCTGGATCTCGGCTGTCCCTCGGCGAGGGCGGCACACCCCTGGAGCCCGCGGAAGAGCTCGGAGAAGCACTCGGGATCCCATCGCTCCAGTTGAAACGCGAGGACCTCTCCCCCACCGGCTCCCACAAGGCCCGCTGCCTCGGGTTGCTCTGCTCACTGCTGGTGGCCGCCGGGGACCGCCAGGCAGTGATCTCATCGTCGGGTAACGCGGCGGTCGCCGCGGCGGCGTACGCCTCGCTGGGCGGCATCCGACTGCTAAGCCTGGTCTCCCCCCGCACCCCAAGGGTCAAGCTGGACCGGCTCCGGGGCTATCCCCAGTTGACAGTCCTCAGTGAGCGCCCGGTGGCCCTTCTCCATCATGCGGTGCGCAGCTGGGACCTGGCCGACCTTCGCGGCTCGGTCAATCCGCTGGCGCCCAACGCCTATCGGGGGATTGCCGCCGAGCTGGTCGGGACCGGGGCACTGGCCGCGGTCTTCCTCTTCGCCAGCAGCGGTGCGAGCGCCCTCGGGATCTCCCAGGGCTTCAACCAGCTCCTCCCGCCCTCGGAGCGGCCCCAGCTTCACGTGGTCGAGGGCAGCCCGGGTGGCGAGCTGACCCGCCCCTGGTACCAGAGCACCGGCCCCGCCTCTAGGCCCGAGTCCCACCTCGGGGAGCTCGGCTCCCGGCGCTCGCGTCTCTCCCCGGCGGTGCGGAGGGAGGTGCGGGCCAGTGGAGGGCGAGGGTGGCGGGTCGGTCCAGCGGAGCTGGCCGGGATCAGGGAGCTGGCCGATCGCCACGGGCTGCGGACCTCGTGGGAGGGACTGGCCACCCTGGCGGCGATGCGCGAGGCGGCGGCCGGCGATCAGGTGAGCCGAGCGGGCAGCTGGATCGCGGTCCTGACCGGGGACGCGGCCCAGCTGGATCTGGAGCCTTCCCGAGCAGACGACCGCCCACTCCCCGTCGCCGAGTCGGAGCTAGAGCTGGACCTGCTCCTGGAGGCAGCCGGATTCACGCGGCCGGATGCGAGGTGACGGTCAACACCGAGCGGGTGGTGTTCTTGGGGCCCGACCCGCTGCCTGCCGTAGGCAGCCAACTGCCCGTGCTCTGCGCCGACGGCTGCGGCCTCAGCAGGGAGGGTGGCCCCGGTTGGGAGGAGTTCGAGATGCGAGGGCCCAACTCCAGCGCCGCCCTCCTTCGGCTGCCGGCGGTCCAGCAGCGCCTCCGCTCCCAGGTGGACGCCCTGGCGGTTTGGAAGAGCTCCGCCGAAGTGGAGCGGATCGCCCTCGAACTGGGGGTCCTGGTCGCCAACTCTCCCGCTCTGATCGCCCGCCGGATCGAGAACAAGAGCCACTTCAGCCGCGAGGCCCAGGCGGCGGGGCTCCCGGTCCCGCCCACCAGAGTTGGGGTCGCCGGCCCGGAACTGCTGCGGGCCGCGCTGGAGCTCTCTGGCCCCTTTGTCTTCCAGCTCGCCCACGGCTTCTCCGGGGAGCAGACCTACCCCGCCACCTCGGAAGCGGAGCTCGCGGAGTTGGTCCGCCGGTTCGAGGGCCGGGCCTGCCGGATCGCGCAGCAGGTGGTGGGCACGGCGATCACCGTGACCGGGGTCGTATCCGCGGAGCGGCTCCTGGTCGGGCCGGCCTGCATTCAACTGACCGGTCTGCCCAGCCTCACCCCCCATCCCCTGGGCTCCTGCGGCAACGACTATGGGCGCCCGGTCCCCGAGCCAGACGCAGTCCGCGAGGTGACACTGCGGACCGCCGACTGGCTGCGCCGCCAGGGCCACCTGGGCATCTTCGGCTTGGACCTGGTGGTGGGCGCGAAGGGAGCGATCTGGTGCATCGAGGTCAACCCCCGGCTGGTGGCCTCGGTGCCGCTCTTCAGCCTCACTGCCCGGGACCAAGGGAGCCCGGGAATCCTGAGCCAGCATCTCGCCAGCTTCGGGATCGGTCCGAGCGCCGAGGTGGAGCTGGAGTGCCACTGGTCTCAGCTCATCCTCTACCAGCTGGGTGAGCGGCTCCGGCAGCCGGAGGTCAGGACGGCCCGGGGTACCCTCACTGCCCCGGGCCGCTTCCGCGCTGCCGGCGAGCTGGGGTTGCCGGGACCTCAGCCAGGGGAGGTGGGACTCCTGGTCCAGGGACATTCCCGCCCGGGCAGGGAACTGGCCCGGCTCTTCTTCGAGGGACCCTGCTGCGCTCCCGACGGTACCCTCCTGCCCCAGCTGGAAGCCTGCATGGGGGAACTCCGCTCCCAGTTGGAGGCTCCCAGCAGGGCGGCGGCAGTTTCGTGAGGGCGGTGTAGGCGGTACCTTGACGCTGTGGAGTTCCGAGACTACTACGCGACTCTGGGCGTGCCCCGCAACTCAACCGACAAGGAGATCCGGGCGCGCTATCGCAAACTGGCCCGCGAGCTACACCCGGACGTCAACCAGGACCCCAAGGCCACCGAGCGGTTCAAGCGGGTAAACGAGGCCTACGAGGTCCTCAAGGACCCGGAGAAGCGCTCCAAATACAATCGCCTGGGAGCGGACTGGGAGCAGATCGAGCGGGCCGAGTCCGTCCGGCGCGAGCACGGCCAGCCCTTCGGCGATGCCGGAGCGCGGGCCCGGGAGACCGCTCAGCGCACCGCCGAGCGGGCGGGCAACCGCTTCGGCGGCTTCAGCGATTTCTTCGAGACGTTCTTCGGCGGCCGCGGTCCGGACGGCAACGATCCCTGGGTCGAGGCTCAGATGGACCAGCTCCGGCGCGAGAACTCGGCGTCGAAGAAGGGGCCCGACACCGAGGATCAGCTGGAGGTCTCCCTCCAAGAGGCGATGGCCGGCGGGGAGAGGACCATGCACGTCTCCATCGTCGAAGCCTGCCCCACCTGCGGTGGCACCGGGCACGTGACTGAGACGAGCTCTAGGGGCGGCACCGCCGCCCAGCTCGGGGTGAAGGTCTGCCCGACCTGCTCGGGGACCGGCCGCCAGTACCGCCGGCGAACCCTGAAGGTCACCATCCCCAAGGGGGTCACCGAGGGTTCCAAGATCCGGATGGCCGGCGAGGGCGCCAGCGGGGTGAGGGACGGCAAGCGGGGCGACCTTTACCTCAGCGTCCGGCTCAAGTTGGAGCAGGGGACCGAGGTCAAGGGGCGCAACGTCCATCGGGATCTACCGGTGCGCGACTACCGCGCCGCGCTGGGGGGCAAGGTCGTGGCGGACGGCCCCGCCGGGCGGCTCGAGGTGACGATTCCCGAGAACTGTCCACCGGGAAGGACGCTCCGGGTGCCCGGCAAGGGAATCCCGGCACTGCAGGCCTCCGGGGCGCCGGGTGACCTCTTCCTGCGGGTCAAGATCGTCTCCGCCGGCCGCTCACCGCTGAGCGCGGAGGAGCGCGCCGCTTACCTGGAGCTGGCGTCGGCCGACGGTGCGACCACNNGCAACAACCTCAACACCACCGCGGTGTCCTAGACGGACTGCACCGCCCCCGGAAAGCTGAAGACTCCGTTCGTTGAGAGGGTGGAGCGATGACAAGCAGGACTAGGTATCCGCCGGAACTGCGGGAGCGGGCGGTGAGGCTGGTGGTGGAGCAGCAACGATCTCGCCAAGCTCATGGTCTGGCCGGTCGGCTCTGGATACCGGGAGGAGTTCGCTCCCTCGATGCCGAAAGGCACGTCACCCACCTCGTCGCCTCCCTTTCAGTTCTTGCGGCTCGCTGGCCCTTTTTCTCTTTTGGTACCCAGGCCTCGCCNNCGTGGCAATCGGATTGGTCGGGAGTCCCCCTGCAGCCGGGAGCAGGGCCTTCGGCCAAAGGTCGATTTTGACGCTTCACCCGGCGACCGCTCCCGCAATTGATGCTGGCGCCTGACCCGCGTTTGTCGCTCCGAGGAGCCGTATGATGGAGGCGACGCGACCTTGAAACTGGTCCAGCGAGGCCGGTAAGGAGCTCGGCGGCTAGGCCGTCGCGGCCGCCTGCCGGCGTGCCGGACTCCTTTTTCGGGAGGACACCATGTCGGCGAGCAGGCCCTCGAGCGCAGCCTTGACTCCCCTCCGGCATGTGGTCGCCGCTCAGCAATTCGACCGGGAGCGGCTCAGCGAGCTCTTCCGGCTCAGCGCGGAGATGGAAAGGGTGCGGTCGGGCGGCGGCGGGCAGCTTCTACCGGGCCGGATCATGGCCACCCTCTTTTACGAGCCAAGCACGAGGACCCGGCTCAGCTTCGAGGCGGCGATGCTCCGGCTGGGCGGCCAGGTGATCGGCACCGAGAACGCCCGCGACTTCTCGTCGGCCATCAAGGGCGAGACCCTGGAGGACACGGTGCGGATCGTGGCCGGGTACTCGGACTGCATCGTGCTGCGTCACTCCGAGGAGGGCGCTGCCGCAAGGGCGGCCGAGGTCTCCCCGGTTCCGGTGATCAACGCCGGGGACGGCCCCGGCCAGCACCCCACCCAGGCGCTCTTGGACCTCTACACGATCCAGAGTGAGATCGGCCACCTCGACGACCTGCATATCGTGATGGTCGGCGACCTCAGCCACGGCCGTACCGTGCATTCGCTGGCCTACCTGCTGGCGCTCTATCGAGGCCTGCGAGTGACTCTGGTGGCGCCGGATCGGATCCGCATGAGCCAGGGGGTGATCGAGCATCTGCTCAAGCATGGGGCCGACGTTCGTGAGACCGAGGACCTCATGGGCGCGGTCACCGACGCCGACATCGTGTACCAGACTCGGATCCAGGTGGAACGCTTCAGCGAGCCCTGGGAAGAGGCCGAGGACCAGCGCCGGCACTTCCGCATCACCGAGGAGGTGATGACCCGCCTGCCCCAGAGCGCGATCGTGATGCACCCGCTGCCCCGGGTCGGGGAGATCGATGCGGCGGTGGACGCCGACCCTCGGGCGGCCTATTTCCGCCAGGCGCGCAACGGAGTTTCGGTGCGGATGGCCCTCCTCCAAACGCTGCTCGGCAGATGACCATGGAGCAACTCACGGCAAACGGGACCCGCGAGCTCCTCGGCCCCGAGGAGCTCCAGCGCACCCTCTGGCGGCTGTCGCGCGAGCTTCAGGAGCGCCACCCCGACGGTGAGGCGGTGCTCTGCGGGATCGTCACCAGGGGAGCGTTTCTGACCGCCCGCCTGCTCCAGTTGATCCACTCCCAGGGAGGTGCGGGCTGGGCCGGAGTCACCCTCGACGTCGGTCCCTACCGGGACGATGGCCCCCGCACCGCCCCGTCCCAGACGACGCCACCCTTCCCTTTGCCCCCGGCGGTGGCCGAGTCGGTGCGGGACCGGGTGGTGGTGCTCGTGGACGACGTGCTCTTCCACGGCCGAACCGGGCGGGCCGCGCTGGCGGCGCTCGGCGACCTGGGCCGGCCCCGGGCGGTCGAACTGCTGGTGGTGGTCGACCGCGGCCACCGGGAGCTGCCCCTCCGCGCCACCTACGTCGGCCGCAACCTGCCGACCTCGGAGGGTGAGCGGGTCCTGGTCCGGCTCTCGGAGTGCGACGAGCAGGACGCCGTACTGCTGCGGTCCTCGGAGCAGGAGCAACCTTGACCCAGATCCTGCTCCAGGCCGTCCGCCTACTCGACCCCTTCAACGGGGTCGACCTCGAGGGGTGCGACCTCCTCCTGGAGGATGGGGTCCTCCAGGAGGTGGGCGCCGAGCTGAAGCTGCCCCCGAGCGCCACCCTGCTCCGCCGGGAGGGTTCGGTGGTGGCGCCGTCGTTCGTCGACATCCACTGCCATCTCCGCGAACCCGGCCAGCCCTGGAAGGAGCGGATCGCCAGGGCCACCGCGGCGGCGGCAGCGGGCGGCTTCGGCGCCGTCTGCGGGATGGCCAACCTGACCCCTCCGGTGGACAGCTTGGAGCAGTTCCGGCGCAGTCAACGCGACAACCAGTCGTGGGGCCGGGTCCGGGTTCTGCAGTTCGCGGCCTGCACCAAAGGGCTGGCGGGAGAGGAGCTCACCAACCTGGAGGCGCTGGCCCGCGCTGGCGCGGTGGGGTTCTCCGACGACGGCCGCCATGGCATGAACCAGGAGCGGCTGATGGAGGTCCTGGGTCGGGCGGGCGCCCTGGGCCGGGTGGTGGCGATCCACCCCGAGGACGAAGCCCTGTTGGTGCTGGCCAACCGGGGGATGCGGGATCCTGGCCAATGGCACCTCCGTCCCCCTGACGCCGAGATCTCCGCCATCGAGAAAGCAATCTCCGCGCTCCGCGGCACGCCCGGGTCCCGGCTCCATCTCCAGCACGTCAGCACCGCGGGCGGAGTCGATCTGGTCCGCCGGGCCAAGGCGGAAGGGCTCGCGATCACGGCCGAGGTCACACCGCACCACCTCATGCTCACCGGCGCCGGCGGTGACGCGGGCCCGGCCGACCCCGGCCGCTGCAACCCGCCGCTGCGCACCGAGTCGGACCGGATGGCCCTTTGGGAAGCGCTCCTCGAGGGGACCATCGACGCCATCGCCAGCGATCACGCGCCCCACGAGGCGGCCCCACCATCGGAGCGCTCACCCGGCTTCAGCGGGATCCAACTGGTGCTCTCCGCGGTCCTGGGCCAGGGGGGCGCCCTCTCCCATCTGGGCCGGGTGGTGGAGACCCTCACCGCCGGGCCCCGACGGGTGCTGGGAGAGGCAGGGGCAAGTGCGCCGGGCGACGGGATCCGGGCCGAGGAGCCAGCCTCCCTCACCTGGTTCGACCCCAACCAAAGCTGGACCCCGAGCCCCCAGTCCTGGCTCTCGCTGGGGACCAACACCCCCTTCTGGGGCGAACCGCTGAAGGGCACCGTCCTGGCCACCTTCGCCGGGGGCCGGATGGTCCACCTCAACCGCGAGCTGGTCCCCGAGTTGGCGGGCGACTGAGGTGGCTCTGAGCCACCGCAAAGAAGGCAAGGAGGGCCTGCTGGTCCTGGAGTCGGGGGCCGCTTTCTCGGGAACCTGGATTGGGGCTCCAACTTCGCCACCTTCCCCGCTGCGCTTCGGTGAGGTGGTCTTCAACACGTGCATGACCGGCTACCAGGAGGTCTGCACCGACCCCTCGTACGCCGGCCAGCTGCTGGTGTTCACCCAGCCGCTGATTGGCAACGTCGGCGCCGCCGAGGTGGACATGGAGTCGAGCCGCGCTTGGTGCCGCGGCGTCCTGGTGGCGGAGTGCAGCCCCACCTCTCCCCACTGGCAGGCCCAGCTGACCTTCAGTGCCTGGCTTCAAGAGCAGGGGGTACCCGGGCTGGAGCGGGTGGACACGAGAGCCCTGACCCGCCATCTGCGCGAGCACGGCACCCTGCGCGGGGTGATCGCGCCGGCCACGGCGGGGACCGTAGCGGAGCTGGCGGAGCTGGTCCGGGCCTCCCCCTCGGTCTCAGACCAGGACCTGGTGGCAGAGGTCTCCTGCCCCGCGATCGAGCGCTGGGATGAGCCGCTCCACCCGGCGCTGCGGAAAGGCGCCGGCCTCGGGGTAAGCCCGCGGGGCACCGGTGAGGGACTGCGGATCGCGGTCCTCGACCTGGGGGTGAAACGCAACACCCTGCGCTCTTTGGTGAGCCGGGGGGCCGAGGTTCTGATCCTCCCCTACTCTGCCACCCTCGCGGAGATCGATGAGCTCCACCCGGACGGGGTGGTCCTCACCAATGGGCCGGGGGACCCCGCCACCCTGGCCCCGCAGGTGGCGCTGACAGGAGCGCTGCTCGAGCGCTACCCGGTCCTCGCCATCTGCCTCGGCCACCAGCTGGTCGGACGAGCCGTCGGCGGCAGCACCAGCCGGCTGCCCTTCGGGCACCACGGCGCCAACCACCCGGTCTTGGACCTCGTCTCCGGGGAGGTTTTCGTCACCCCCCAAAACCATGAGTTCCAGGTCGACGCCGACAGCATCGATCCCGCGGGCGGCTGGTTCATCTCTGAACGCAACCTCAACGACGAGTCGGTGGAGGGGCTGCGCCACCACGAACTGCCGGTGATCTCGGTCCAGTACCACCCGGAGGGCAGCCCTGGTCCCCAGGACCGCCAGCACCTCTTCGACGAGTTCTTGGAACTCTGCCGGAGTGGGCACCGGACCAGCCCGGAGAGCGCGCCTCCAGCCTCACCGGAGCCCCCGACCATCCGCCGGGTCCTGGTCCTGGGCAGCGGGCCGATCGTGATCGGCCAGGCCGCCGAGTTCGACTACGCCGGCACCCAGGCCTGCCGCTCCCTTCGGGAGGAGGGGATGGAGGTGGTGCTGGTGAACAGCAACCCCGCCACCATCATGACTGACGAGGAGGTCGCCGACCGCGTCTACCTGGAGCCGCTGACCGTGGAGGTGCTGACCAAGGTCATCGAGCGGGAGCGCCCGGACGGGCTCCTCGCCGGGCTCGGGGGGCAGACCGCCCTCAACCTGGCCGTGGCCCTCGACGAGGCGGGGGTGCTGGAGCGCTACGGGGTCAGGGTGCTGGGAACCCCGCTGGAGGCGGTTCGCGACGCCGAGGACCGCGAGCGGTTCAAGCGACGGATGATCGCGATCGGGGAGCCGGTGCCACCCTCCCGGACCGCCAACACCGTGGCCGAGGCGAGCTCCTTCGCCCAGGAGGTCGGGCTGCCGCTGGTCGTCCGACCAGCCTTCACCCTGGGAGGCACTGGTGGCGGCCTGGTCTACACCGAAGAGCAGTTGGAGCAGGTGGTCGCCCGGGGGTTGCAGGCGAGCCCCATCACCCAGGTCCTGGTGGAGCGGGCTCTGGTCGGCTGGCGAGAGCTGGAGTACGAGGTGATGCGGGACGGCGAGGACACCTGCATCTGCGTCTGCAACATGGAAAACCTCGACCCGATGGGGGTCCACACCGGCGACTCGGTAGTGGTCGCCCCCAGCCAGACCCTCACCGACAAAGAGCACCAGCAGCTGCGATCGGCCGCGCTCCGCATCATCCGGGCGCTCAAGATCGAGGGGGGCTGCAACGTCCAGTTCGCCCTGGCCCCCGACTCCTTCACCTACTTCGTGATCGAGGTCAACCCCCGGGTGAGCCGCTCCTCGGCACTGGCCTCCAAGGCGACCGGCTACCCGATCGCGCGGGTGGCCGCCAAGATCGCCGTCGGGCGCCGGCTGCGGGAGATTCGCAACCAGGTGACCGGGCGAACGTGCGCCGCCTTCGAGCCCAGCCTCGACTACTGCGTCGCCAAGTCGCCGCGCTGGCCCTTCGACAAGTTCCCCCACGGTGACCGCCGCCTAGGCACCCAGATGAAGTCCACCGGCGAGGCGATGGCGATCGGCCGGACTTTCGAATCGGCGATCAGCAAGGTGCTCCGCTCCTTGGAGCAGGTCGCCCCTGATCCGGCGGCACTGCGCTGGTCGGTCGAGCGACTGGAGGAGCCCACCGACCTGCGGCTGCAGGCGGTGCTGGAGGCACTCCGGCAGGGCGAGAATCCCGCCACGGTATCGCGCCGCACTGGCTACCCGCAGTGGTTCTGCGACCGGTTGGCGGACCTGACCGACCTGGAGCTAGAGCTCAGCGAGGTAGGCAAGGGGGAGATCCCGCTCCGCCAGCTGTGGCTGGCCAAGCGTGCCGGGCTCTCCGACCGGCGGATCGCCGACCTGACCGAGCGCCGCCCAGCCCAGGTGGAGGAGCAGCGCCAGGCAAAGGGCATCCTGCCTACCTTCAAGTGCGTGGACACCTGCGCCGCTGAGTTCGATGCCACCACCCCCTACTTCTACTCCAGCTTCGAAGTCGAAGACGAGCAGCGCGGTGCTGCCGGGTCGGCGGTGGTGCTGGGCTCGGGACCGATCCGGATTGGGCAGGGCATCGAGTTCGACTACTGCTCGGTGCAGGCGGCGGCGGCGCTCCGGCGGAGAGGGTTGGAGGCGGTGATGATCAACAGCAACCCGGAGACCGTCTCCACCGACTTCGACTGCAGCTCCCGGCTCTACTTCGAGCCCATGGACCTGGAGTCGGTGCTCCAGGTCTGCCGGGTGGAACAGCCGCTGGGGGTCATGGTCCAGTTCGGCGGTCAGACGGCTGTCAACCTGGCCGGCCAGCTCCAGCAATTGGGGCTGCCGCTGCTGGGCTCGGCGGCGGCTTCGATCGAGATGGCCGAGGACCGGGGCCGGTTCGAGGCGCTGCTCCAGCGCCTCCAGATCGCGCGCCCGCCGGGCGCCGCCACCCGCGACCCCCTGGAGGCGGAGCGGATCGCGGAGCGGGTCGGGTATCCGGTCCTGGTGCGCCCCTCGTACGTCCTGGGCGGCCGGGCCATGGACGTCGTCCACTCGGTGGAGGAGCTGCGCCTCTACCTGGGAGACGCCCTCAGGGCCTCGGGCGAGGCTGGGGGCGAGGTCCTCATCGACAAGTACATCCTGGGCATGGAGGTCGAGGTCGACGCGATCTGTGACGGCCAGGACGTCCTGGTCCCCGGGGTGATGGAGCATGTAGAGCGCGCCGGCGTCCATTCGGGGGACTCGATGGCGGTCTTCCCGCCCCAGCGGCTCGAGCAGGCCGTGATCTCCGACCTGGTCCGGATCACCACCCAGCTGGCGTTGGGCACCAACACCGTGGGGCTGATCAACGTCCAGTACGTGGTCCACCGCGGCCAGGTGCTCGTGATCGAGGTCAACCCCAGGGCCAGCCGCACCGTTCCGTTCCTCAGCAAGGTGACCGGGGTCGCCATGGTGGACACAGCGGTGGGAGCCATGCTCGGCGAGACCCTGCTCGGACGGAATTTGGCGGTCGGGCTGCTGCCGCCCCCACCTCTCGTGGCAGTCAAGGCCCCCGTCTTCTCGGCTCGCAAGCTGGACAAGGTGGACACGGTCCTGGGCCCGGAGATGACCTCCACCGGAGAGGTCATCGGGGTCGCCCCAGAGCTGCCGGCCGCGCTAGAGAAGGCCTTCTTGGCCGCCCTCGGATCGCTGCCCCGCCGAGGGGGGGCCCTGGTCAGCATCGCCGACCAGGACAAGTCGGAGGGGCTGCCGATCGCGGCCCGCCTGGCCGAGCTCGGCTTTCGCATCTACGCCACCCCCGGCACCGCAGCGGCGCTGCGCCAGGCGGGCATCACCGTGGTCGAGGTCAGCAAGCTCCACTCCGGGCGACCCAACGTCCTCGACGTCACCGTGGCGGGCCAGGTGGAGCTGGTCATCAACACCATCTCGGGCACGGCCACCGACGAGATGGAGGCCGACGACGGGACCCGGGGCGCCCGGCGGCCGGTCCGGGACGGCTACCGCATCCGCCAGGCGGCGGTACAGCGGGGCATTCCCTGCCTCACCTCGCTGGAGACAGCGGCGGCCCTGGTGGCCGCCCTCGGCAACGGCGAGGACGCGGTCGTCGAGGTGGCGACCATCGACGAACATCGCCAGGGCAGCCGGCGGCCGGTGGCGGGGTGACCCCCTTGGCGGGCGCCTCCACCCAGGGACTGGTCGGCGAGAGCGACCTCTCGCGGGCGGTCGACGAGGCCGCCGAATGCACCGCGCTCCAGCCGCTCCAGGGCAACCTCTTCGAGATCCGCTTCCGCGCCCCCGAAGTGGCCCGACGAGCTCAGCCCGGCCAGTTCGCCCAGATCTGGGTGGAGCAGAGCCACATCCCGCTGCTGCGCCGGCCGTTCTCCTTCAGTAGGGCCCAACCTCGGGAGGGGGTCGTCTCCTTCTACATCGGAGCGGTCGGGGAGGGCAGCCGACGACTCCGGAGGTTCTCCCCCGGTGACAGTGCCCGGATCCTGGGCCCCTTGGGCCGGGGGTTTACCCTCCCGGACCGGCCGGGCCGGTCGGTTCTGGTCTCGGGCGGACTGGGCGCGGCACCCTTCCCGCTGCTCGGGGAGCGGCTGCTGGAGAGAGGAGAGCAGGTGGTCTGGGTGAACGGCGCCCGGACTCAGTCCGAGCTCTACCCGGGTGAACTCGTCCCCAACGGAATGGCGGAGCTGGTCCAGTTCACGGAGGACGGCAGCCAGGGCCGGCGGGGCCGGGTCACTGCCGGACTTCTGCCCTCCCTCAAGGGCGCTGACCGCATCTACGCCTGCGGCCCCAATCAGATGCTGGCGGCACTCTTCGCTCTAATTTCGGAGTCCGCGTTCGAGGAGGGTGGTGCGCCCCAGCTGGAGGTTTCCATCGAGGCACCGATGGGCTGCGGCTTCGGCACCTGCCTGGGCTGCGCGATCCCGCTCCGTCCCGGGGCCGGCGGCGAGGGTCCAGTTGTCGGCCTCTGTTGTCGCCAGGGCCCGGTGCTGCGGGGTTCGCTGCTGGACTGGGAGCGGCTGCTGCAGCAACCGGAGCACCTGGGATGATCACGATCACCCCTCCCTTCGATCCCCGGGTCGACCTCGGCAGAGGGCTGGTCCTGGCCAACCCGATCGGAGTCGCCTCGGGGACCTTCGGCTTCGGGTTCGAGGCCGAGGCCTTGGTCGGCATCACCCATCTGGGCGCGATCTTCTCCAAAGGAACGACGGCGGTGGCCCGGGAGGGCAATCATCCCCCCCGGATTGCGGAGACCGCGGCGGGCATGCTCAACTCCATCGGCCTGCAGAACCCGGGGGTGGAAGTGGTTGCGCGGGACTACGCCGCGAGGTGGGCTCAGTGGCCGGTCCCGGTCCTGGTCAACGTCGCAGGAGCGGACATCTCCGAGTACGTCGCCATCGTCCAGCACCTGGACGGGGTCAGCGGGGTTTCGGGGGTGGAGCTGAACATCTCCTGCCCCAACATCGCTCACGGGCTGGACTTCGCGACCGAGCCCGGGGCGGCCGCCCGCTGCGTCGCCGCGGTCCGGGCTGTCACGACGCTGCCGTTGGTGGTGAAGCTGAGCCCCAACGTCACGGACATCGCCGAGGTCGCGCGCGCCGTGGCGGACGCGGGCGCGGACGCGGTCTCGGCCGTGAACACCTACCTCGGGATGAAGATGGCCTTGCACGCTCGTCGGCCAGTACTTCCCGGCCTCGGCGTAGGCGGCCTGAGCGGCCCCGCGATCAAGCCGTTGGCCCTAGCCGCTGTCGCCAAAGTTCGCCGGGCGGTCGGGATCCCGGTGATCGGGATCGGCGGGATCGCCACCACCGCCGACGCCCTGGAATTCCTGGTGGCGGGAGCTGACGCGGTCCAGGTGGGAACCGCCAACTTCAACAATCCTCAGGCCAGCCGGGAGATCGTCGAGGGGTGCCTGGCCTACGCGGAGCAGCACCACCTGCAGCGCTTTACCGACCTCCGCTGGCAGGAACAGGACCATCCCGGGTCCCGGGAGCCCTCTCTGGACGTCGACTGACCTTCCCCTGCTCACTGGTTGGCGAAGGTGCCAAAAACTCAGTTTGCCCCCACGAAGGCACCAGCTGGCTAGTTCAAATCCCCCCATAAAAGGTCCGTTTGACAGCCAGGTTGACCGCCACGCGTTAGTCGGCGGCGACCGTCCCACCTAGTGCACTGTCTCAGGGGAACGTTGACGGTGTAGCGAGGCCAGGATCTCGTCCGCGGTCTTGACCCAGACAAAGGGCTTGCAGTCTTCGTTCCAGGCGTCGATGAAGCGCTGGATCGCTTGCGTGAGAGCGCGAACCCTGGGGAAGGCGCCGCGCCGGATGGCGCGCCGGCTGAGGATCGAGAACCAGGTCTCCACCTGGTTGAGCCAGCTGGAGCTGGTGGGTGTGAAGTGGATCCGGATGCGCGGGTGCTTGGGGAGCCACGCCTCGACTTCGGGGGCCTTGTGTGTCGAGAGGTTGTCGACGATGACGTGAAGTCGGCGGTGGGGATAGGTTCGCGCCAGCAGTTGGAGGAAGGCCAGAAACTCCTCCGCCCGGTGCTTCTCGTAACAGCCCCCCGTGACAGCGCCGGTGGCCAGGTCGAGGGCGGCGAACAGGGTGGTGGTGCCGTTGCGCTTGTAGTCGTGGGTCATCGTGCCGGCCCGGCCAGGAACCATGGGCAGGCTCGGCTGGGTGCGGTCCAGCGCTTGGATCTGGCTCTTCTCGTCCATGCATAGGACGATCGCGTTCTCGGGCGGGTTCAGATAGAGGCCGACCACGTCGCGGACCTTCTCCTCGAGCTGGGGGTCGGTGCTGAACTTGAAGGTGCGAGTGAGGTGGGGCTGGAGGCCGGCGTCGCGCATGATCCGGTGGACCGTGGCGTGACTGGTTCCGAGCTGCTGGGCGAGTCGCCGGCTGCTCCAGTGCGTGCTGCCGGCGGTGGGCGGGCGCAACGCGGTGGCGATCACCTTCTCGACGAAGTCCCGCCCATAGGTGGGCTTGGGGCCGCGACCCTCCGCCTCTTCCAGGCCCTCCAGGCCGAAGGCCTCGAACCGTGCTCGCCACTTGAGAACGCTCGGTTTCGACGTGCCGAGCCGCTTGGCGATCAGCTGATTGGGCACTCCGTCCGCAGCGATCAGGATCATGCCGGCCCGCAAGACCTGACGGTGGGGGAGGATCCGGCTCCGTGACCAGATGTCGAGCTGCCCCCGCTGTGCCGCCGTGACCGTGAGCGGCGCAGCAGCAGTCGACACCGCCGAGATCATCTCATGATCCCGTCCGACAGTCACGTTATTCGTGAGACAGCCCCGGCCACTGGACGGATGCGGGACGCGGAGGGCTTGACTTTGCGTGGCAAAGGGCGGTAGCTTTGTTATGCAAAGTCAATGGAGGCAGCATCCCGATGAACGCACCAAACGACAACACCGCTTGGAAACGCCGGCACGGGTGGTGGCTAGCTCCCCCGCGACCCGGCCTGCAACGCCGGATCCACCCATGGGAGTACCGCCGCCTCCGCTTCTTCGGCGTCAGGCATATTGCCGCTGGCAGTGTCGCGGCCGCCGCGGGCTTCATTTGCCTCGCGTACGGCGGCTACGGATGGGCAGCCTTCTTCCTGGTTGTCGCGACGCTGAATATCGCGTGGGGCTGCTGGGATCTGGCCATCGCCCGCTCGGCATCCGCCAGCCGCAAGGTATGAACGACACCCGTGATCCGGAGGAGGCCGCGACCGACGACAACGGCGGTGCGCTCGACCCGCGTGAGGCAGCGCGGCTGCTGGAGCAGACGAGCCGCGAGGCGCAGCGTCAATTCTCGCTGACCCCGCCGCTGGTGACGGCGGTGATGGGATTGGTGATCCTGGCCGCCTACGTCGCCCTCTGGCTCTCGGTGCTCGGGCAGCACCCCTACAGCGGACCGAACCTCGGCGTGATCGCCCTGGTGTACGCGACGGTCGCCGTCGGGAGCGCCGTGGGCGTGAAGGTCTACCAGCGTGCCAGGGCCGGCGTCAGCGGTCCCTCCGTAGCTCTCGGCGCCGCCGAGGGCATTGCGCTCCTGGTGTCGATCGGCGGGAGCCCCGTGATTCAGGGCGCGCTCAAGTACTACGGCGCGAGCAATGCGATCGTCTATGGGGTGATCCCGGCCGCAGGGCCACTGATCGTCGTCGGGACGACCGTCGCGGGGATCGCCGCCAGCAAGGCCGACTGGCCACAGTTCGGCGCCGCGCTCGCGGTCGTCACCGGCGGTGTGGTCGCCTTGTTTGTGGGGCCGATCAACGCGTGGCTGGTCGCCGGGATCGCCCTGTTCGCCGGGGTGGTCGGCTACGCCGCTGCCACCGCCTGGCAGCGCCGCGCCGCCGTCCGCGTGTGACCGCGGAAGCGCTGGACCCGCTGATCCACGCGCCAGCCCGCCTGCGGATCGTGGCGACACTTGCCGCGCTGCCCGAGGGCGACGCGCTCTCGTTCACCCGCCTGCAGGACATGCTCGAGCTGACCCCCGGCAACCTGATCACCCACCTGCGAAAGCTCGAGGACGCCGGCTATCTCGCGTGCACCAAGTCGTTCGACGGGCGCGTGCCGAAGACGGAGTACAAGCTCACCGCTGCGGGCAGGAAGGCGCTCGAGCGGTACCTGTCGCACATGGAAGCGCTGATTCTGGCCACTCGGGGGAAGTAACGGCGACGAGCGACGAGACGAACGGCGACGGGCGACGGCACAAACGGCGACGAGCGACGGCATGAACGGCGACGAGCGACGGGTGAGCGGCGATTGGGTGAAGAGCGACGGG
>PKXE01000200.1 GCA_003132265.1 Candidatus Dormiibacterota bacterium
CGGTGCGTTACCCTCCAAGCTACCCTCCCCGAGCAGGAGTTGGTGCCTTGACCCCTGCCTATAATTCAAGCCGGATGGACGACAAGGTGATGGTCGACCTGCTGGAGCGGGTCGGCAATCTCTTCACGTCCAGCTTGGACCTCAAGGTCAACATCGACTTCACGCTGCGGGCACTCTCGCAGCTGGTGTCGTGTGATGGGGCCACGGTCTTCCTCCTCGATGAGGACGAGACGCGCCTCACGGCGATGGTCACCTTCCCCTACACCGAGCAGGTGAGCAGTGTCGCCTCCTTTGGGTTGGGCGAAGGAATCGTGGGCTGGTCGGTGGCCGAGCGCAAGGCGGCGCGGGTCGAGGACGCCACCTTGGACCCGCGCTTCAAGGCGTTGTCGGCGCCGCATCCCCCCCGCAGCGTCCTGGTAATGCCGCTGGAATCACCCAATCGGGTGGTGGGGGCTCTGACCCTCACCCGCAAGCGGGTCAAGCCGTTCACCGAGCTGGAGCAGGCACTGGTGCGGGTCATCTCCAACCAGGCGGCGATCAGCATCGACAACGCCGCCCTGCACGCGGCGGTGCAGCGCCAACTGCAGGAGATCGCCCTCCAGAAGCACGAGCTGGAGGTGGCCAACGCCCAGATCCGGGAGAACAGCCGGCTCAAGAGCGAGTTCTTGGCCAACATGAGCCACGAGCTGCGCACCCCGCTCAACGCCATCTTGGGTTTCAGCGAAATCCTGAAGGACAACCTGGCGGGCAAGATGAGTGCCGCCCAGCAGCACGAGTGCCTGGAGAGCATCCACGCCAGCGGCCGTCACCTCCTCAACCTGGTCAATGACGTCCTCGACCTGAGCAAGATCGAGGCCGGGCGGCTGGAGCTTCAGTACGAAGAATTCGAGTTGGGGGCGTGCATTTCCGAGGTCCTCACCGTGGTCCGGCCACTCGCCGAGCGGGGCGGCGTCACCCTCGAGGTGGCGATCGAGAACGACAGCGTATTGCTGCGTGCCGACAAAGGGAAGTTCAAGCAGGTGCTCTACAACCTGCTCAGCAACTCCATCAAGTTCACCCCCGAAGGCGGCCAGGCCACCGTCAAGGCAAAGGCCAAGCCGCGGGCGGGGCAGCTGGTGCTGCAGGTCAAGGACACTGGGATTGGCATCGATCCGCAGCACCANNGTGCAGGCGGCCGATAACCGTCAGTTCGAGGGCACCGGGCTGGGGCTGGCGCTGGTGCGGCGCCTGGTCGGGCTCCACGGCGGCACCATCAAGGTCGACAGCCAGCTGGGCCGGGGCACCACCATGACGGTGACCCTGCCCCTGCACGGGCTTCGCCCCGACGGCCAGATGCGCAACCGGATCCTCGTGATCGAGGACAATCCCAGCAGCCTAGAGCTCTCTACCCTGGTGCTTCGTGGCCAGGGCTTCAAAGTGGACACTGCCACCGATGGCCAGCAGGGGCTGCAGAAGGCCAAGTCCCAACCCTACGACCTCATCCTGATGGACATTCAATTGCCCGGCATCGACGGACTCACCGTGACCCGCCTGCTCAAGGCCGATCCGCGCACCGCCCAGACCCCGATCGTGGCGCTCAGCGCTCGGGCCATGGTCGGTGACGAGAAGGAGGCCCTGGAGGCGGGTTGCTCTGGCTATATCACCAAGCCCATCGCGGTGAAGAACTTCTTGTCCACGGTCACCGAATACCTGGAGGCACAGGGTGCATGAGCGGCGGTAACAAGACCATCCTGCTGGTGGAAGACGATCAGGCCACCCGAGACATCGTCAGGCTCGCCTGCGAGCCACAGCACTACACCGTGGTGGAGACCGGAACCGGCCTGGAAGGGCTGGAGATGGCCCAGCAGACCTCCCCTGACCTGATCATCCTCGACATCAACCTGCCCGGGATGAGCGGGCTCGATGTCTGCCGCAAACTGCGCGCCGACGGCTACAAGGTGCCGATCATCATGCTCACCGCCAAGAGCGACACCATCGACGTGGTGGTGGGCCTAGAGCTGGGGGCGGACGACTACGTCGTCAAGCCCTTCGAGGTCCGCGAGCTGGTGGCGAGGGTGGGAGCGCATCTGCGCCGCTCGGACGTGGCCCCGACCGACCAGCTCAAGGAGCGATTTGAGTTCCCGGGTCTGACGATCGACCTCCGGCGCCGCCAGGTCTACCGGGATGGCGAGGAGGTCCAGCTGACCCTGACCGAGTTCAACCTGCTGGCGCTTCTGGCCAGCCGCCCCGGCCAGGTGATGAGCCGGGCCGAGCTCCTGCGCCGGGTCTGGGGCTATGAGGTGGAGATCGAGACCCGCACGGTGGACGCTCACGTCTACCGGTTGCGGCGCAAGATTGAGCCCTCGGCCGACCGCCCCTCCTACATCCACTCGGTCCCCGGGATCGGCTACCGCTTCGCCGGCTAAGACCGAGCCCCAAGGGGGCGCCTAGCTCAGTAGATGAAGCCCACGAAGTAGCCGAGGGTCGGCGTGATCGTCCGGGTATCGACGACCCCCAGCCCATCGACGTTCATCTCGGACTGCTCCCAGCTGCCGTTGGGCAGGACCTTGGTGACGTAGGCGACGTGACCGTCGTAGCCGTTGTCGAAGACCGCAATCGCGCCGGCCACCGGAACCGGCCCCTCAGGTTCTCGGTAGGCCCGGGCGTTCACCCACCAGTTGATGGCGTTGCCCGACCAGGGGACGGAGCGCTGGCTGGCGACCCAGTAGGTGCACTCGCCCCAGGGGAAGGGGTCGACGGTGGCGGGCGTGCTGGGGATCACCTCCGGAACCCCGACCTGCGCCGGCCCGAAGTCCGTCGAGGGCAATGAGGTCGGCGATACCGCGCTCGGCATCAAGAGAAAGGTGTGGGGGGCCAGGGTGGTCGCTGCGGTCAGCGCGTTGTAGTTGAGAACCACCCCGGGGCTGACCCGAAAACGGGCCGCGAACGAGCTGAGTGTCTCCCCCGGAAGGACTTGGACCAGAACCGTCGCGCCGGCAGGCGGGATGAGCAGGTCCTGGCCCGTCCCGATGGTCGCCTTCTCGGTGAGGCGGTTGCTCCAGGCCAACTCCTCAGGAGTCGTCTGGTACTTGGCGGCCAGGGTGGCCAGGGTCGCCCCCAGGGGAGCGCTCACCACCGGGGCCGGCACCACCTGGATGGTGCCCGGCACCGCGGCCGGCTTGTCGTAGTACTGCCCGGCCAGGGAGGCCGAAGGGGTCGGCCAGAACGAGACCGATGTGGAAACCGTCTGGATCCCGTTGCGAGACGCAGAGATCCAGCCCGCGACCAGGAGCCCGCAGGCAGCCAAGATCACGGCGATATGGGTAAGACGACTATCAGGACCCGGCAGGAGCTTCTCCCCAGCTGCCTTCGGCGAACAAAGATCTCTCGGTCGATGGCGCCCTCACTCCCTCAAGCTGCGCGCCCGCG
>PKXE01000232.1 GCA_003132265.1 Candidatus Dormiibacterota bacterium
GGCGGCCAACGCCGCGACCCGCCCGCTGCGCACCGCGCCCTCCATGGTCGCCGGCCAGCCGGTGTCAGTCCAGTTGCCCGCCAGCAGCACGCCCTCCACGGACGTGGCGGGCTCGGGCCGCGCTGAGGCCGAGCCGGGCAGGGCAGCGAATGTGGCGGCCGCCTCCCGGGTGACGCGGCTGTGCCGCAGCCGGGCTCTCCTCGCGGCCGGGAAGAGATCCTGGCAGAGTCGCCACAGCCTGTCCGTGATGGCGCTTTCCGCAACTCCGATCAGGTCGTCCGCCGCGGACAGCGACACTGCCGAGTGAAAGACCGGCTTGCCGTCGAGAGAGCGCTCCTTCTCTCCCAGGGCGGACCGATCGAAGAGCCACTGCAGCGGTGAATCGGGTGCCGCAACGACCGGTCCGGGTAGGAAGGGCCGATCGGTGAACAGGTGAAGGTTGACGATGGGAGAGCTGGGCAGAGCGGCCGCTGCGTCCAAGGTGGGGTCCGCCACTCCCCGGCTGGCGAGGAGCCGTTTGGCGGCCGAGGCGGCAGCCGCCAGCACTACCAAGTCGGCCTCCACCTCCTGGCCGTGGGCACTGCGGACCAGGTGCCGCCGCGCCCTCCCCGCCAGCAGCTCGGCGGCCCGCCAGCGCAGTTTCACCTCCACCCCGCGCGCGGCCAGCTGGCGCCGGCTGGGAGGGTCCAGCCACTCGGTAAGGTCGGTGGCGGGGATCCGCAGCGCCCCGGCGTCGGAGCCACCGAGGAGACCCTCGCGAAGGACGTAGGCTGCCAGGCTGGCGCTGCAGCGGGCGAGGGAGACGTTGCACGCCGAGATCAGGAAGGGGTCCCAGAGCTGGCTGATGGCGCAGTCGTCCTGACCCAGGCTGTAAAGCCAGGACCGGGCCGGCACCACGTCTAGGAGGCTCTGGTCGCGGGGGCTGAGCGACTTGAGGGCGGCGGCGACGGCGGCGCTCTGGACCAGCTGCCTGGTCGGTAAGCCCGGCCAGCGAAAGAGAACCGGGAGCAGATGGGCGGGAGCCGGTAGGGGGGCTGCCCGCACGCGCCGGCTCACCCCGGTCCGGGAGTTGGCCACCACTAGCTCCAGGCGACGCTGCCGCCAGGCCGGTTCCACCCCGATCCGGCCCAGAAACGCCTCCAGGGCGGTGCAACAGCCCAGGTACACGTGCTGGCCGGTGTCGACCCGCCCCGCCACCTCGTCGGGGACGGAGCGGCAGAGCCCACCCAGCACCGGCGCCCGCTCCACCAGGGTCACCTGCGCCCCCCGGTCGGCCAGCTCCAAAGCGGCGTTGATCCCAGCCAGTCCACCACCCACCACCACAGCGTCCATCGTCTGGTCCCGAGTGGTCTCAGGGACCGAGGGTGGCGCCGGCCCACGCCCCCAGCGCCAGCCGTAGCTTGCGACCCGGTCCCAGCGAGACCCGCTCCGCCTGAACGTCGAAGTCCCGCGCCTCGATCTCGCGCAGGAGCGCCAGGTAGAGGGCGGCCAGCGCCGCCGGGCAGCCGCGGGCGTTGCGTTCCACCAGGGGGACAAGCCGCATGCCTTCCGCGAAGTGCGCCCTCGCCTGGAGGACCTCGTAGCCCATCAACTGACGGTAGGCGTCCGCCCTCGGGCCGTGGATTCCGGCCACCAGGTCGGTATCATCGCAACCGAACCGCTCCAGCTCCTCCTGGGGCAGATAGCAGCGGCCGCGGTCAGCGTCCTCCCTCAGGTCGCGCAGGATGTTGGTCAGCTGCATCGCCTGGCCCAGCCGAACCGCAAGCTGGGGCACCCCGCGATCCCGGTAGCCGAAGATCCGGGCGCTCAGCAAGCCCACTACGCCAGCCACCCCGTAGCAGTAGCGCTCCAGGTCGGCCTCGGTAACGATCGTGAGGGGAGCACAGTCGGCGGCACAGCCGTCGATCACCTTGTTGAGGTCCTCCGGGTCGAGGTGGAAGCTTCGGGCGGCATCCCAGAGCACCAGCCAACCCGCGTCGGGAGGGGCCCCGGACAAAGTCGCGTCAAGGGTGGAGCGAAATTCCTCCAGGCGCTGGCGCCGCTCGGCGGCGCTGCCCTCGCCGTCGGCGATGTCATCCGCCGCTCGGCAGAAGCGGTAGACCGCGTGCAGCGCCTGTCGCTTGCGCTGGGGCAGCAGCCGGAAGGCGTAGTAGAAGTTGGCAGCCGCGGCGCGCACCTCCAGGGCGCAAGCCCGGTGGGCCAGGCGGAGCTCCTCCGCTGAGGGCGAACCGGGGACGGCCCCGGCGGGAGCCGAGGCGCTCAACTGGACCGGGGAGGCGCCGCCAGCCGCCAGGCCCAGCAGGCCTGCCAGACCGCCCGCCGGCGCCTGGCGGGGCTGAGGGACGCCTTCTCAGAGAAGACCCGGGATCCGGCCTCGAGCACCGCTTCGGTGGCGCCCAGGCCGCAGAGGATGAAGGTCGCCATCTCCATCTTCATCAAGCCCGGGACTTGGCCCACCAGAGGCCAGCCATCGATCAAGAGCCGCCTGGCCCGGGCCACCGCGTGGGTCTCGGCGGCCAGCATTCCCGGGCTGACCGCGCCGCTCCACCACTCCTCCTCGGTCGCCCCGTGCTCATGGAGCACCGCTAACGGTAGGTAGCGGCGCCCGCGGGCCCGGTCCGACGCGACGTCCTGCCACATGTTGGCCAGCTGCAGGCCGGTGCAGATGGAGTCTGAGAAGCCGACCAGCTCGGGGTCGTGGATCCCCTCCAGGGCCAGCACCAACTCGCCCACGGGGGTCGCCGAGAGGGTGCAGTAGCGGTCCAGCTCGGCCCAGCTCGGGTAGCGGAGGAGCTCCTGGTCCTGGAGGTTGGCCTGGATCAGCCGTTGAAAAGGCTGCGGCTCGAGTTTGAAGCGGTCGATCACCGGCTGCAGCCGCTGGAAGACGGGATGCTGCGGATGGCCCGAATAGCAGGCGTCCAGTTCCGCCCGGGCCAGCTCCAGCAGCGCCCTGGGCTCTCCCATGCTCTCGTCGCCCAGGTCGTCGACCAGGCGGCAGAAGCCGTAGATCGCGGCCCGGGCCTCCCTCCGGCGGGGCCGTAGCAGCCAGGCCGCGATCGGGAAGTTCTCCACCTGGCGAGCCTCTTGCTGGCGCTGGAGGGAGTATTCCGGGAGCGCGCTGGCGGGACTGGGGTCGCCCGCCGCGGCTNNCGACCACGGCCAAGGGGGCGCTCACCGACTCCCGCCCTCCGGGGTCGGCCGAGGATGGAGCGCCCGGCCCAGCGCCATGACCGGAAAGATAGTGGCGTACAGGTGATAGCGCAGGTAGAACGCCCTCGGAAAACCGGTGCCGGTGAACTGCTGGTCGGTCCAGCCACCGCCCTCCTCTTGATTGCGCAGGAGCCAGCTCACCGCCGACTCCGCCGCGCTGGCGAGGCTGCCCTCCGGATCCAGGTCAGAGACTGACTCGCCGGCCGCCAGCAGTGACAGCAACGCCCAGGCGGTCTGCGACGGGGTCGGCTCCCCGCGGCCGATGTGAGCGTGGTCGTGGTACGAGAGGACCGACTCCCCGAAGCCGCCGGAGGCGTGCTGATTGAGCCGGACCCATTCGCCGATCCGGAGGAGCCGCTCGCGGTCCTGGCGCTCGCCGGTGGTGGCGAAGGCGGTGGCCACGGCGGCGCCGCCGTACACGTAGTTGACGCCCCAGCGTCCGTAGTAGGCGCCAGCGCCCTCCTCGGAGCGGCGAACCCAGGCCAGCGCCCGCCGCCGGGCCGGCTCCAGGTCAGCCCCGCCGAGGCGGGTGAAGGCCTCGATCACATGGGCGGTGACGTCGGGGCTGGGCCGGTCCAGCATCTCCCCGAAATCGGCGATGGGGAGGTGCTCGACCCAGCTCCGGTCGTTGTCGGCGTCGAAGGCCCCGTAGCCGCCATCGCCGCCCTGCATCACCACCAGCCAGGCCAGCGCCCGCCGGATGGCGTCGCCTACCGCGCCCTGCTCGTGGCGGTCGTGGCCGGCGACGGTGAACGCCGAGAGCACGACTGCGGTGTCATCGGTGTCGGGGTACTGGTCGTTGTAGAACTCGAACGGCCAGCCGCCGGGCGGGGCGCCGGGCCGGCGGACGGCCCAGTCGCCGATCTTGGTCACCTCGCGGGCGACCAGCCAGTCGACAGCCTTGACGACGGCCTGGTGCTCTTTGGGGATCCCGGCGTCCAAGAGTGCCCAAAGGGCCAGGGCGGTGTCCCAGACGGGGGAGATGCAGGCCTGCAGGCGGAAGCCCTGCTCGTCCTCGATGCCGAAGCTCTCCAACGCCTCCAGCCCCTTTTTCATAACCGGGTGCTCCAGGTCGTAACCGCGGGCGCGGAGGGCCATCAGGCCGTAGACCCAGGGCGGCTGGATCCCCGCCCAAGAGCCATCCGCCTCCTGGTGTTCCACGATCCAGCGCTCGGCCCGCGCCATGGCCCGCTGACGGACGCCCACCTGGGGCAGCCGTCCGTAGGTGCGCAACGCCCGGTCGACCACCTTCCAGGTGGGGGCGCCCGCCCCGGGTCGGTGGGGGCCGAGGGGCAGCTCGTCCCGGGTCGGCGACTCCAGGGGGAAAACGGTCCTGAGGCTGCGCAGGATGGTCAGGGGCACCGTGGTGGCCCTCGCCCAGGAGGCGAGGTCGTAAATGCTGCCCAGCTGGCCAGCCGGGACCAGCATCCACTCCGGGGGGATGGCGGGGATCTCGTGCCAGGGCCAGAGGCCGCCCAGAGCCAGCCACATTCGGGTGAAGAGGCGGGTGGCCCGAAGTCCCCCGTGAGCCTCCACGAACCGCCAGGCCAGCTGTACCCCGGGGTCGTTGGTCGCGACCCCGGCCGCCCGCAGCGCCACCAATACCTCGGCCGTGATACTGATGTCGCCCTCGACCTCGGGGGCGATGCCGTAGCTGCCGTCGTCCCGCTGCTGGCCCCGCAGGTACCGGACCACCGCGGCCTCGCGGACGGGGTCGGCCCGGCCCAGGTAGCGCTGCAACAGGAGGTACTCGGCGGTGATGGAGGCATTGCTCTCCAGCTCGCCGGACCAGGAGCCGTCCGGATTCTGGCGCTGGAGCAGCTCCGTGACCGCCCGGTCCAGGGCCCGCTGCACCTCAGCCCGCGGGAGTGAGCCGGAACCGACTCCCTCGGCCCGCTCCGGCTCCAGCTCAAGGGTCAATTCCAGCGCTCCCCCAGCCAGCGGCCCAGGATCTCCAGCTCCATCGCCCCTTCCTCGGAGAGCGGCAGCTTGGCGGCCGCCACCAGCGCCCGCTCGGTCCAGGTGGTCGTGAGCCCCTGACAGCGTTCCGCCACCCCGGCCTCACGGAGCAGCTCTACCGCCGCCGCCAGGTCCCGGCGGCGCATTCCCGGCGGTGCCAGCCAGGAGCGGGCAGTCTCAGCCAGCTTCCGGTGGCCGGTGAGCGCCAGCACCAGCGGCAGGCCCTGCTTGCCGCGGAGCAGGTCGTTGCCGACCGGCTTGCCGGTCTCGGCGCTGTCGCCGAAGACCCCCAGGACATCGTCGCGAAGCTGGAAGGCAACCCCCAAGGTCCGCCCGAAGCTCTCGCAGGCGTCGATGGTCGCCGCCGAGCCTCCGGCTGCGATCCCGCCCAGGGCGGCGGCGGCGCCCATCAAAGCGCCGGTCTTGCGTTCCACCATGCCCAGGTACTGGGGAAGGTCGGCGGCGGGCGCCCCGGTGGCCGCGATGTCGGCCTGCTGGCCACCCACCATCTCCAACGTCGCGGAGCTCAGGCGGAGCGTCGCCCGGGTGCTGGTCCGGGACGGGAGGTCGGCCGTCGAGATCACGCAGAAGGCCGCGGTCAGCAGGGCGTCACCGGTGTTGAGGGCCGAGGGCATGCCCTCCTTGACCCAGAGAGCGGGCTGGCCCCGCCGCGAGCGGTCGCCGTCGACGATGTCGTCGTGGAGCAGTGAGAAGTCGTGCACCAACTGCACCGCCACCGCCAGCGGCAGGGCGGTCCCCAGAGGAGCTCCCAGGGCCTCCCCCAGGAGCAGGGTCAGGGTGGGCCGCAGCGCCTTCCCGGGCCGGGCGCCCGCCAGCAGGCCGAGGTGGTATCGGGCGGGGGACAGTACCTCCGGGGGGAGGGTATCCATCACCCGGCTCAGCCCCGCGTGGATCTGCTCCTGATACCGACTCAAAATCGCCTGGGCGCCGAGCGCCACGTCGTTCGAGCGCTCGCTCTCGGCCAGCTCGGGCTGATCAGAGATCACGGCAGGCGGCCTCGACTTCGTCCACCACCCAGCCGGGAGTGGAGGTCCCGGAGGTGATCCCGACCAGCTGTCCGGGTTGGAACCAGCTCGGCTCGATCTCCTTGGCCGACTCGACGTGGAAGGTGGGGCGGCGCTCGGCGCAGGTCTCGGCCACCGCCTTGGTATTGGCGGACCCCCGGCCTCCGACCACCAGCACCACATCAGCCCGGTCGAGCAGGCCGGTGACCGCCTCCCGCTGACGTTGATTGACCACCGGGCAGGTGGTGTCGCGGACCTCGACCTCGCCGGTGCGCAGCCGTAGCCGGGCCACCACCTGCTGGAAGCGGGGCTGGGGGAAGGTGCTCTGGCTGACCACCCCCCGGCGCTCGCGCCAGGGCAGTCGATCCGCCTCCGACTCGCTGGCCACCACCTCCACTTCCGAGCCCTCCCGCTGCCCGGCCCAGCCGATCACCGCCCGGACCTCGGAGTGGGCGGCGTCCCCGACGACTACGACAGCCATCCCGGCCTCGGCTAGCTCGGTGGCGTGCCGCTGGACCCGCTTGACCAAGGGGCAGGTGGTATCCACCACCGTCAGCCCCCGGCGCTTCGCCTCCGCGAAGAGCTGAGGGGTGGCCCCGTGGGCAGTCACCACGACCTGGGGACCGCCCGCCTCGGGCAGCTGGTCGGCCCGGCCGAGCCCGTGCTGCTCCAGCTCCTCCAGAGCCCTCGCGTTGTGCACTACCTGGCCCAGGGCAACCGTCTCCCCGCCGGCTCGGAGGGCGTCGGCGGTCAGTTGCAAGGCATCACGGACCCCGAAGCAGGAGCCGGTGTGCCGGGGGCGTACGGTGTTCACTTTCAGCCCTTTAGCCAAGCAGCAGTTCGTTAACGGACCTAAACAATCCCCGACCTCGACCGTACTCGGGGCTGATCTCAACCGTCGTTATGGGACCCAACCCCAATATTACTCAACGGTTACGTTCGACGGCGTACCGATGGCGAGCAGGCTTGCTGGGTGCGCGTCGGTGGCACCGCTAACGTTATCGGCGTGCGTGCCTTGGTCTTCGATCCAGCCCCCCACCGGCTCCCTCTGGCCGGGGTCGCCTCCCGGATCCGCCCCAGCTGGGCCCTCGGCCCAGCCTCGCTGCTCTCCTTGCGAGAGCTCCCCGAGCCGCTACCCCCAGGTCGAGATTGGGTACGGCTGCAAACCCTCTGGGCCGGCATCTGCGGCAGCGACGTCAAGGAGGTCCTGCTGCAGGCGGCCGCCGACAACCCCCTCAGCGGCCTGGTGTCGTTCCCGCATGTGCCGGGCCACGAGGTCGTGGCCCGGGTCGAGGATCCCGGCTCTGCCTCGCAGCTGAGGGCGGGGCAGTTGGTGGTGCTGGATCCCTGGGTGGGCTGCCTCGCCAGGGGCCTGGAGCAGCTCTGCCCCGCTTGTGAGCAGGGCTTCCCGCCGCACTGCCGTTGCCAGCCGGACGGCGGCCCCTGGGGCACCGGCCGCGGCCTGCACCTGGGCAACATCCGGGGCCTGCCGGGGGGTTTCGCTGAGGTCCTCCACGCCCACCCCAGCCAGTGTCACCCCCTCCCCGACGGCTTGGAGCCCCGGCTGGGCGTTCTGGCCGACCCCCTGGCGGTCGGGCTTCATGCCCTGGAGCGGGCGGGTGAGGAGCCGCCGGGCCCGATCCTGGTATTGGGGGCGGGAACCATCGGGCTGGGGCTTGCATTGGCGGCCCGGGCCAAGTGGCCCCAGCTGCCGGTCTGGGTCACGGCGGCCTGGCCCCATCAGCGAGACCCGATCTCCTTGCTGGGGGCGGAGCCACTCCCGGCCCAGGCGGCGGCGGTCATCCCCGAGGTGGCCCGGCGGACTGGCGCCCGGCTGGTCCGGCCCTGGCGGGGAGGGCCCTGGGCGCTGGGGTCCGGAGCCGCCCTGGTCTTGGACTCCATCGGCAGCGGCGCCACCACCGAGCTGGCCCTGCGCTGCCTGGCTCCGAGGGGCCGTATCGTGGTGGTCGGGGTGGCCAAGCCAGAGCGGACCGAGACCACCCTCGCCTACTACAAGGAGGCGGAGATACTCGGTTGCAATGGCTATGGCCGCAGCGCGAGCGGGGAGCCACACCTGTTGGATGAGGCGCTCCAGATCCTCGCCCAGCGCACTCAAGAGCTCCGCCGCTGGTGCACCCACAGCTTTCCCCTTGGTAGCTACCGGGCGGCTTTCGCGCTCGCGGCCAACCCCGGGCAGGGGGCGGCGATCAAGGTCAGCTTGCAACTGGGGGAGGAGGCCACGAGATGATGATTGCCAGGGCTACCGTGCTGGTGGATGCCCCCCTCGAGATGGTCCGCGACGCGGTCCTCGACCCCTCCGCCTACAACTACGGTGAGACCAAGGTCCAGGACATGGTGGTGGAGTCCCGCGGCGAGAACGAGTTGGTGGCCCGGATCAACGGCCACCTGGGACCCTTCAAGTCCTTCATTAGGGCCCGGTACACATTGGGGGAGAGCCAGATCGAGCTGACCATGCTCCAGGGTCGGCTGAAGGACTTCCACGCGGTCTTCCTCCTCGAGCCGACCGCGGAGGGAGTGCTCCTCACCCACCAGGAGGAGTACGACTTCGGCTATCCGCTGATCACCCCTTTGCTAGAGCGGGCGCTCCAGGGGTGGGCCACCCGCAGCGTGGAGGCCGAGGTGGCCTCCCTCAAGCACGCCGCTGAGGCGAGGGTAAGCGCGGTCGCCTAGGCCAGGTTTGGCCGCTCGGGCGGAGGGGCACACTCGACTGTGCTGGGCAGCGCCGGGCCCCCCCTTTCCCCTGGAGTGAAACCTTGAGCGAAGACAAAGAGCAGCACGGCGAGAGCGGCGCTTCGGCGCGCCGGCACGACGTCCAAACCCCGGAGATCGAGTCACTGCCGCTGGTGCCGCTCCGGGACAACGTGGTCCTGCCCCACCAGCTCGCCCCTCTCGGCGCCGGCCGGGATCGCTCGGTGAACAGCCTGGAGGCGGCGGTGGCCGCCGAGGGCAAGGTGGTGCTGGCGGTCCAGCGGCAGAGCGAGTTGGACGAGGTCCAGCTTCCCGACCTGTACCCGGTCGCCACCGTGGCTCAGATCGGCGCCTTCCGTCGGGGTGCGGCCGGGGCTCAGGTCCTGGTCGAGGGGCTCCGCCGGGTTCGGCTCATCGAGCTCGAGGTCGGTGACGTCTGGACCGCGAAGTTCGTGGAGCTGCCGGATACCGAGCCGGTCGGCACCGAGATCGATGCCCTGGCGGGCTCGGTGCGGCAGATGTTCGCCGACTACGTGGCGGCCGGCGCCGCGGTCCCGCCCGAGCTGGCGGTGGCGGTGGCGCGCGCCAAGGAACCCGGCAAGGTCGCCGACCTGAGCGGCACCGCCCCTGACCTCGACCCCCAGGACCGGATCGCCCTGCTCCANNTGGAGGTGGC
Organism: Candidatus Dormiibacterota bacterium; assembly: GCA_003132265.1. Lineage (GTDB taxonomy): Bacteria > Chloroflexota > Dormibacteria > Aeolococcales > Bog-877 > Bog-877. Next base: position 9,580 of record PKXE01000232.1, read on the forward strand.
GCAGCTGCGCAACAAGATCCAGCAGGACGTGGCCCAGACCATCAACCAGGGTCAGCGGGAGGCGATCCTCCGCGAGCAGCTCAAGGCCATCCGCAAGGAGCTGGCCGAGGTGGGCGGCGAGGCCACCGCCGAGGACGACCTGCGCGAGCGGATCGACGCCGCCGGGATGCCGGAGTCGGTGCATACCCGCGCTCGCAAGGAGCTGGAGCGGCTGGAGTCGCTGCCCAGCGCCTCTCCCGAGGTAGGAATCGTGCGCACCTACGTCGAGTGGCTGGTGGACCTCCCCTGGAAGGATGCCGGCCAGGAGCGGGTCGACATCCACGAGGCGGCCCGGATCTTGGACGAGGACCACTACGGCTTGCCCAAGGTCAAAGAGCGGATTCTGGAGTGGATGGCGGTCCGCAAGCGGGTGCTGGAACGCCGCGCCGCGGCCGCGGCGCAGGCGGCGGCCACCCCGGTCCCCGTGGAGGACGCTGCCCAGGACGCCGTCAAGGACGTTGCCGGGGGGCCGGCTGTCGAAGAGGTCGGCCCCCAGCCGCATCCACTGCAGACGCCCATCCTCTGCTTCGTGGGCCCCCCCGGGGTGGGCAAGACCTCGCTGGGCCGGAGCATCGCTCGGGCTTTGGGCCGGAAGCTGGTCCGGGTCTCCCTGGGCGGGATCCGTGACGAAGCCGAGATCCGAGGCCACCGCCGGACCTACATCGGGGCTCTCCCGGGGCGGGTGATCCAGGCCATGAAGCAGGCGGGGACCAAGAACCCCGTGATGATGCTGGACGAGATCGACAAGGTCGGCCTGGATTTCCGGGGCGATCCCTCGGCCGCGCTCCTCGAGGTCTTGGACCCGGAGCAGAACCGGGAGTTCTCGGACCACTACCTGGAGGTGCCGTACGACCTCTCCCAGGTGCTTTTCATCACGACCGCCAATGTGATCGACACCATCTCCGCGCCGCTGCGCGACCGCATGGAGATCATCCAGATCACCGGCTACACCGAGGAGGAGAAGCTGGGGATCGCCAAGCAGCATCTGGTGCCGCGGCAGATGGAGCAGCATGCCCTCGATGCCAGCGAGATGGAGATCACCGACGAGTCGCTCCACAGCATCATTCGCAACTACACCCGCGAAGCGGGTGTGCGCGGCTTGGACCGCCAGCTCGCCCAGGTGATGCGCAAGGTGCCCCGGCGACTGGTGGAGAACCCTGAGCTCAAGTCGATTCGAGTGCAGCCTGACGACCTCATCGAGTACCTCGGGCCGGCCCGCTTCGACCACGACTCGGCCGAGGCCGAGGACCGGGTGGGAGTCGCGACCGGAGTCGTGGTGTCTGACGTCGGTGGCGACCTGGTCACCGTGGAGGCACTGGCGATAGCCGGCCGAACCGAGATGCAGCTCACCGGGCAGATCGGGGACGTGATGCAGGAGTCGGCGCGCGCCGCGCTCTCATGGGTCCGCGTCCACGGGTCCGAGTACGGGGTCAAGGAGAACTTCTTCGACGACCACGGCGTCCACATCCACGTCCCGGCCGGAGCCATCCCCAAGGACGGCCCTTCAGCTGGGGTCACCCTCACCACCGCCCTGGTCTCGGTCGCCAGCGACCGTCCGGTCCGCCACGACCTGGCCATGACCGGTGAGGTCACCCTGCGCGGGCGGATTCTTCCCATCGGCGGGGTCAAGGACAAGCTGCTGGCAGCGCACCGGGCTGGAATCAAGATCTTCCTGCTCCCCGAGCGCAACCGCCGCGACCTCTTTGAGATCGACTCCTCGCTGCTGGACGGGATGGAGGTGGTCTTCGTGCGGTCGGTAGACGAGGTCCTAGACCGGGCGCTCATGCCTCCGGTGGAGGTGCGCCGCGAACGCCGCGCGGTGGGCTTCGGGCTCACCCCGCCGGCGGGGTTGCCGACGGGGGTCGCCGCGACCAACTGAGGGTTGGCGGAGCCGTCAGAGAGGCGGCGCTAACCGGGCCAGGAGGTCATCGACGATCGCGCCCGTGGCACCCCAGACGAAGTGCTCCTCGTGCAGGTAGCCGGGCATCTGGAAGGTGCCTTCGCTGACCTTCATCTCGCGGCTGATCCGGGGAGGAGGGCCTCCGCCGGGCAGGAGCGGGAACCAGAAATAGGACTCCACCTCCGAAGCGGCGGCCCTTGGCTCAAACCGATACCGGAGCAGCCCCACGAAGGGGGTGATCGCGTACCCGGAGTTCCAAGTCGGGACCAAGGTCGCCCGCCCCCGCAGGTCGACCGCCCCTTCGGGCACCGCCAGTTCCTCGTTCGCCTCTCTGAGGGCGGTCCGCCAGAGCGGACCGTCGCCCGGGGACGGGCTGCCCCCGGGAAGACCGATCTGACCTGGATGAGCCCGCAGCTCCGAACTGCGCAGCAGCAGGAGCAAGGGTAGGTCGGCCCGGCTGGGGTCGATCAAAGCCAGCACCGCGGCCGGCCGCAGTGAACTTCCCGCCACGCTCCCAGCGCCATTTGCCAGCGGCTCCAAGCTGCTCACCAGCCGGTTCAGGTGGGCAGCGGAGCCCCCTCGATCCGTTCCGGAAGTCGACCCCAAAGGCGGGGTCAGAGGCTGATCCTTCGGGTGATCAGCAGCACCGCCACCGCCACCGCCNNCTGGGTTGACTCGCTGGTCGAGTCCGGCCCAGCGCTGTCCCCTTCCGACCGGAAGGGGAGCGACTGCGCCCGGATCGCTGCCGGCCTCAAGGGGGGGTCGGCAGGCCAGCGGGTCGACGCGCGGGCGGCCGGCGCCGCCGGCCGGCTCGGCTCCGCGGGTGCGACGGGCTGTCCGGGCTTGGGGACGGCGATCACCGGCTGGTAGGAATTGGGGGTCGCCCTCGCGGCGCCGCCACTGGCCGGCTCCATCGACGCGCGGCCGGGTCGGGTCGGGCCGGTGCTGGCGGCGGTTGGCATTCCCCGCAGTGCGGCGAAGAAATCCCCGGCGGTGGCGAACCGCTCGGCCGGGTCGGTGGCCAAAGCCCGCATCACGGCGCGGTCCACTCGGGCCGGAAGTTGTGGTCGCAGCTGGCTGGGCGGTTCGAGCGGCCCGTTGGGGGCCGGGGGCCGGCCCACCAAGAGGTAATAGACCAGAGCCCCCAGCCCCCAGAGATCGCTGGCCCGGATGGGCTCGGAACTGGTCGGGGCCTCGGGCGGTCGGAAAGCACGGGTGATGTCCACCCAGGATGCCTCTGGCGTCACCCGGCTCACCACCGTCCTGATCGATTGACCGACCAGCACCGGGCCCTGGGCGGAGAGCGCCACCGTGGCCGGCTGGATGTCCCCATGCACCATCCCCAAAGCATGCAGCTGGTCCACGGTTCTGGCCAGGCGGCCGGTGATCGCGAACACCCCGGGAGCCCGCCCGGCTTGGAGCAGGCTGACCAGGAAGCCGCTGGCGGCGTCCTCGGTGACCAGGTACACCAGGGGATTCCGCAGTTCCTGGACCCCGATCTCCAGGACCTGGAGCAGGCCGGGCACCTGGGCGCCCCGGCGATCTCCGGCCAAGCGTTGCAGAGTCTCCAGGAACCCGGCCGCGGTGGCATACGGCTCCTGAAAGGTCCAGACCAGCACCGGCCGCCCATCGGCGAGGACCGTGCCCCGATGGATGCTGGCGTACGGCAGCATCTGCAGCCGCCCACCGACCCGGTAGCGGCCGATGGCGGCCCCAGTCAGCTCATCGACTCGCACGGTGTCTCTCATCTTACGGGCCGGCCCCGAGCCACCGAGTCGCTCGGCCCCGGCCCTATGCTCTGATCGCCATGGATCTTTCCGACTCCGGCCACTGACCGTGGGGCCCAGCGAGTTCCAGGGGCTTCCCCCGGTTCCGCCGCAGCGGCTGTGCAGCTGCGGCCAGCGCACGCGCTGGAGCCACCTCCAGTACCTGGGCAAAGGACGCAGCGCACCCGTGTACGTGTGCGCCGGCTGCGGCCTCGCCTATCGGGGTAGGGAGGGGGAGGGAGCCCGCCAGCCGACCGCCTCCCAGCGACAGCGGCCGCTGCCCCAGGAGGGGCCTCCCGAGAACCCAGTTTTCGACGAGCAGGTTGCGGCCAAGCTCCGCCAGCTGCTCTCCGGTCCCTGACCGCTCAGCGGCAGTGCTTACCTGACGTAGCGCTGCAGCCAATCGGCGGCCGTCGTCGCCACCTCCTGGCGGTCCACGTCCACGCTGATCCCGTGGCCGCTTCTGGGGAAGAGCCGAAGGGCTCTAACCTCGGAGCTGACCTGGCCGATGATGCGGTCCGCATTGGCCGGGTCCACGATGCTGTCCCGACCGCCCTGGAGCACCAGGATCGGTCTGAAGACGGCGGGCAGCTCTCTGCCGACCAGGCGGCCGAGCCGCGCCAGCTCGGCGATCGCGCGGGTGGGGCGGCGACCGCAGCTGTAGAGCTCGTGCACCGCTTCTTGGTCGTAGAGGTCGACCTCGTCGGAGGGGGTGTCCCAGCGCACCAGGTACTGGACCACCGGCAGCAGCCGGACCCGCCAGTCGCGCAGCTGGAGGAAGCCGGCCTGGGAGACGACCGCCCGCAGCTCGGGCCGGGTCGCCGCCAGGTGCAGAGCGATGGTGGCGCCCATGGACTGGCCTGCCACCCCCACCAAGCGGCAGCGGGTGTGGAGCTGGTCCAGGGCCTCATTGGCCGACCGAATCCAGTCCCGATGGCCGGTCTTCTCCAGCTCCTCGGGCGAGGTCCCGTGCCCCGCCAGCAGTGGCGCGTACACGGTGAAGCGGCGCCGGCCCAGCTCCTCGGCGAGAGGCCGCATCTCCGGCGGAGTCCCCGCAAAGCCGTGGAGCAGCAGGATGCCCCGGTCGTCGCCTTCCATCCAGTAAGGGGCGATCAGGTCCGGGGGCAGCGGCTCCGACTGCCTAGAGGTCACGGCGCGCCATCATGCCGGGCAGAGTACCGAACCGTTCCCAGCCGACCGGGATCCACTCCGTAGACTCGCCCGGTGACCATTGCCCTGCTCCGATCGGAGAAGGCTCCGGCAAGACCCCCAGCNNCCGGGCCGGCCCGGATGGGCCCCCGGCTGCGGGCGCTGCTGGAGTTTTGTCCCCCCCACGGGCCGGTGGCGGACATCGGCAGCGGGCACGGGCGGCTGGCGCTGGAGTTGAAGCGCCGGAACCCTGGGCGCCAGGTGCTCGCGACGGAGATCAATCCCGGGCCCTCGGCGGAGCTCCGTCGCCTGCTCGGCGCGGAGAGCGGCGTTCAGATCCTGGAAGGGGAGGGGCTGAGGCCAGTGGCCGGGTTGGGCTGCCGCGGCGTGGTCATCGCCGGGCTGGGCGGGCTGACCATTGCCCAGATGTTGGAGCGCGATCGGGAGATCGCCCAGGGGCTGGAGTGGCTCGGCTTGCAGCCGGCCCAGCGGGTTGCGCGACTCCAGAGCTGGCTCCAGACGGCCGGGTGGCCCCTCGTGGACCACCGCCAGGTGGAGGAGAAGGGCCATCTCTATCAGATGTTCCTGGTGGCTCCCCGATGAAGGTTGCCGAGGCGCTGGCGGCCATTGAGACGTTTGACCTGCGCCACCAAGCGCTGCTGGGGGAGCAGGCGGAGGCGGCGCAACGGACCAAGACCGACCCCACCGTCCGCCAGCTGAGGCAGCGCCGGGCGGCCCTCGACACCCAGGTCCAGCAGCAGGCATCCGCGCTCAAGCAGTTGGAGCTGGAGGTGGCGGAGCTGGCGGGCCGGGTGAAGAGCCATGAGAAGGCGATCTACGACGGCAGCGTCCGCCATCCAGCCGACCTCCAACGGCGCCAGCATGAGCTGGAGACGCTTCGGGTCAAGATCCAGGGACTGGAGGAGACCGAGCTCAGTCAGATGGAGGCTCAGGAACAGACGTCGGCAGAGCTGGTGGAGGTCCGAGCACAGCTGATCGAGCGTGAGCAGGAGGTGGAACGGCTGCGCGCGGCAGACCGCGCCAACGCTCCCAAGCTGGCGGCGGAGATCTTGGCAGGGGAGGAGGAGCGGCGCCAACTGGCAGAGTCACTGGCGCCGTCCCAACTGCGCACCTACGAGCGAACCGTTGCCCGGCGCCGACCGGCGGTGGCCAAGGTGGTCAACGGGACCTGCAGCGGCTGCCGGTTGCCGCTGCCCTCGCGGCTGCTGCAGGAGGCGCGGCAGGACCAGCTGGTCACCTGCGAAAACTGCGAGCGGATCCTGCTTCTTTGAGCGGCGAGGCCGGAGCGTTGGTTTGGGTAGACGCCTACTGCGACGGCGCCTGCAGCGGCAACCCCGGCCCGGGTGGCTGGGCCTACCGGATCGAGTGGCCGGAGGCGGCGGAGGAGGGTTCTGGCGGCGAGCCCCAGACCACGAACAACCGCATGGAGTTGGTCGCCGCACGCGAGGCCATGGCCTCGTTCCTGCGCCGGCGCGGGCCGGCGCAGGGGCTGCGCCTCCACACCGATTCCCGCAACGTGATCGGCTGGCTCAGTGAGAACTGGAAGCGGAAGGCCAACACTGATCTGTTTCCGGAGATTGATAGATTGACGGCCGCCCTAGGCAAGGAGCTCAGCTGGCGCCATGTGCGAGGGCACCGGGACAACCTGGGTAATAACCGGGTGGACCAGCTCGCGGTCGAAGCCTGCCAGCGACAGAAGCCGCTGATCGACCCGCCGCTGCAGCCCTGACGGAGCGTCGCGACCTCGGCCCTGCACGAAGTGGCGATACGATGGCCCCGGATGGCGAGCAGATGACCGCGGCCGGGCCTGGCCCGGTCGAGGAAAGTCCGAGCTCCAAAGAGCAGGGCGCCGGGTAACGCCCGGCGAGGGAAACCTCAGGGAGAGTGCCACAGAAATACACAGCCAGCGACCGTGCTGGCAACGGTGAAATGGTGGGGTAAGAGCCCACCGGCAGCCGGGTGACCGGCTGGCCAGGTAAACCCCGCCCGGAGCAAGACCCGGCAGGGTGCGGGTGGCAACACCCCTGGGCGGCTCGCCCAGCAGCACCCGGGTGGGTCGCTAGAGGCGTCGGGTAACCGCCGCCGTAGATGGATGGTCATCACCCCTCGGGGGGAGCCCGCCGCGCGGGAGGCCCGAGGGGCACAGAACTCGGCTTACCGCCCGCCTTCCCATCTCCCCGCAGGGGGGTCATCCCCCCTGCGCCGCTCCCTCCCCGATCTCAGCACGTGACGGGCCTGCGCAGTCTTAGGGACAGTTCCCCCAATCGGAGCTCTCACTTGGATACGATCCGGTAAACAAGTTACCCAAAGTGATTGACCTACCCATCTGGGCGTGATACAGTCCCCACGACCTCCGTTTCGGGGGAATTGTGGTGAAAAGGGGAGTGACCATCCAGAATGAACGGCGGGACAGGGAGGCGAGATGGCGTTCTTCGGGCGCTTCGATCACTCCCTCGATGAGCGCGGCCGGGTGGCCGTTCCTGCCCGCTTCCGGGAAGAGCTCAGGGGGGGCTGGGTCACCGGTCACCCGGCGGGCTTTCTCCTGATGTACCCCCAGCCCGAGTGGGAGGCGATGACGGCCGAGCTTCGCTATGACCCGATCGCTCAGTCCGGCTATAGCGGCTATCTGCGCCGTCTCTACGCCGCCTCCCAAGAGATCAGCTGGGACAGCCAGGGCCGGATCCTGTTGCTGCCCCACCTGCGCCAGCACGCCGGCCTGAGTGACAACGTCGTCTTTGTGGGCGTCAACAACGTGGTCGAGGTCCACTCGGAGCAGAGCTTCGGCCTCCAGGCCGCTCCCCTCGACTCGGAGGAGTGGGAGGCCATGCGCCAGACTGTCGTCAACCAGCAGCACACCCGCAACCAGGCGATTGCGTTCGAGGCACCCACTTCGTGAGCGTCATGCTGGGCGTCATGCCCAGACCAGTCCGCCGCTCCGCAGTGCGCGCCTCCGCGCCAGCGCGCCATGTCGCCGGCACCCACCAGCCGGTGATGCTGGCGGAGCTGCTGGAGCTGCTCTCGCCCAGTCCCGGCCAGGTGGTGGTTGACGCCACCCTGGGCGCCGGCGGGGTCTCAGCCGCCTTCCTCCATCGCGTCCTCCCAGGCGGGCGGGTCTTGGCATTGGATCGAGATCCGTCCGCCATCTCCGCCGCCCAGCGGCGTTTCGCCGCCTACGGTGATGCCTTCACCGCGGTGGTGGGCAGCTTCTCGGAGCTGGAGCGGATCGCCGCCCGGCACCAGATCCAGGCCGACATCGTGGTGATGGACCTGGGCATCTCGTCGCTGCAGCTGGACGACCCCCAACGGGGCTTCAGCTTCCAGGTCGACGGTCCCCTCGACATGCGGATGGGACCGTCCGAGCAGACGCTGACGGCGGCGGACATCGTGGCCAACTACAGCGAGGCCGACCTGGCCAACCTGTTCTGGGAGTTGGGTGAGGAACGCCAGTCCCGCCCGATTGCCCGCGCGATCGTCGCCCGCCGCCGGCAGGCGCCGATTCGCACCACCACGCAGCTGGCGGAGATCTGCGCGCAGGCCGTGCCCCGGCGGTTCTGGCCCAAGCGCATCCACCCGGCGACCAGGGTGTTTTTGGCCCTGCGCGTCGCCGTCAACGACGAGCTCGGTGAGCTCGAACGCGGCCTGGCCGCTGCCACTCAAATTCTTCGGCCCGATGGGCGAATTGGGACGCTCTCCTTCCAACCGTCCGAGCACAGACTCACTAAGCACTCCCTCAACGTCCTAGCAAAAGACTGTGTTTGTCCGTCCCATCAAATGGTCTGCACCTGCGCCCATCGGGCCACTCTCTCCTTGGTAACGCGACGCTCCGTCAAGCCCACTCCGGAAGAGGTCGAGCGCAACCCCCGAGCGCGATCCGCCCAGCTGCGGGTCGCGGTCCGGCTGCCCAACACCGGCCCCTAGACCGCGTCGTCCCGGCGACCTCCCCGCCCGTCTTCGTTCCAGCAATCGTCCCTCCCTACTTCCTACTCCAGAACCAACTCAGATGACCACCATCGCCGCCGAGCCCCGCCTGTGGGCCCCCTCTTTGCCCTTCGATGAGGAGGACTGGGTGGGGGCTATCCGCCGCCGTCGCGGGCTGCCGCGCTCTTTGGTCGCCTGGCTCCTGCTGCCCGCGTTGGCGGCGCTGGTAGCGGTCGGGGTGATGTATGCGGCCCAGACCGCTCAGGCCACCGCCCTGACCTATCAGATCGCCTCCCTGAGGGCCGCCAAGGCCCAGTTGCTGAACACCCAGCGGCTGCAGTCGCAGCAACTGCAACAGCTGCAGAGCGCCGGCCAGGTGGCCCAGTCCGCCGGCCACCTGGGCATGGCCCCACCCGCCAGCTGGGCGGTGGTGAACCCGCCGGCGGCGGCCACCAGCGATCCCCTCACGCCGGTGATAGTCGCCCTCCGGGGCGGCTGAGCCGGTGGCGTCCCGCTCCTATCCCCGTACCCGCCCCCGCCTGGCGCCTCGGCGCCGGCCCGCCGACCTGGCGGGGGACCAGCGGTCGCCCAGCGCGAGCCCTCCCGTCAGCAGACGGGTTTTCGGGCTGGCGCTCTTCCTCATCGTGGCCGTGGTGGGGATGGCCGGCCGGCTGGTGGACCTCGAGGTGAGTCAGGGTCCGCAGCTGGCCGCGGCGGCGGTGGCTCAGCAGGAGCAGTCGGCGACCATTCCAGCCGTCCGCGGGCTGATCCTCGATGCCAACGGCCAGGTTTTGGCCGGCGACGCGGTCGCCTACGACGTCTTCGCCGATCCCCGAGAGATCCCGCTCTCGTCGCGGCTGCGGGAGGCGACCCTGCTGGCGCCGGTTCTGAGCCTCTCGGTGGATGACCTGGAGGCCCTCCTCTCCAAGCCGCTCCAGTTCGTGTACCTTGCCAAGGGCCAGCCCCCCCAAGTGGAGGACAACCTCCGGCGACTGAGCCTCGCCGGGATCGGGAGCCTGCCACGGCAGGTTCGCTCCTACGGACCGGGCGCCCTCCCCGGGACCACCCTGGCGTCCAACTTGATCGGTTTCGTGAACTCGGACGGCCAGGGCCAGTACGGGCTGGAGGGCTACTACAACAGCATCCTCTCGGGCCACCCGGGCACGGAGTCGGTGGTCCACGATCTCCAGGGCAACGCGGTGGTCCTCAACGACCAGCCCCAGACCCCGGCGGTCGACGGCCGCACCCTCAACACCGGCATCGACGCCACCATGCAGTCGGCGGTGGAGCAGGACCTGGCCGCCGAGGTCAAGGCNNCGCCAACGACTACGCCAGCCAGCCCGAGGCCCTGTTCCAGGACGCCGGGGTCGCCAACCTCTACGAGCCGGGCTCGGTGATGAAGATGGTGACCTTCGCCGGGGCCCTGCAGAACAACGTCATCACGCCGAACGCGACCTTCGACGAGACCCCCGCGGCCGCTACGGTCGACGGGGTGCAGATCCACGACTGGAACAACGTCTACCACGGGGTGATCTCTTACCAGTACGTGCTGGACAACTCCCTGAACGTGGGCGCGCTGCACGTGGAGGAATTGGAGGGAGCGAAGACCTTTTACAACACGATGGAGGACTTCGGGATCGGCAAGCCAACCGGGATCGACCTGGCCGGCGAAGAGAGTCAGCCGCTGCCGCCGCTCTCCCAAGAGACGGCCCTGCAGCTGGCGACCTCGAGCTTCGGCCAGGGCGAGGTGGTCACCCCGATCGAGATGCTCGCGGCGGTCAACGCCATTGCCAACGGCGGGGTCTGGGTGCAGCCCCACGTGGTGACCTCGATCACCGGCGGCGGCAAGCCCACTACCGTGATCAAGCCGGAGACCCGCCGGGTGGTCTCGTCCCAAACTGCGTCCACCCTGGCGAAGATGATGGTCGGGGTGATCGACGACCCGGGGGCCGACGCCTCCGAGGCCCGAATCTGGCCGACCTGGAAGGGTCAGCTGGCGGGCAAGACCGGCACCGCCGAGGTGGCCCAGAACGGGGTCTACAGCGACAACACCATCGACTCCTTCGCGGAGTTCCTGCCCGAGAGCGATCCGGAGTACTCGATGATCTGCATCCTCCGCGAGCCCCAGGTGGCTCCGATTCTGCGGTACTCCTTCTACGACGCTGTCCCCACCGTCAAGAAGGTCACCCAGGTGCTGATCGACCGCTTCAAGCTCCAACCATAAGATGCCTCGGATGAACTGGCTGGCGGCAGCGGGCACGTTCGCGGGGGCGCTCGCCGTCTACCCCCTGGCCATCTCGGGCCTGGGCCGGATCGGCCTGCGCCAGGTGGAACGCTCCTACCTGCCCCAATCCCACCTCAGCAAGATCGGCACTCCCACCGCCGGAGGCATCGTCTTCGTGATCGCGGTGCTGGCCGCCTGGGCGGTCGTGGCCCGCGATCCGGCCGGAGGCCTGGTGGCCGGGGCCGCCGCCCTGGGTTGCGGCGTCGGCCTGATCGATGACATCACCAAGGTGCGGTGCGGCGAGGGAGTGCGGTTCCGTCCCAAGCTGCTGCTGCTGGCGGTCTGCGCCGGCCTTTTGGCGGTCGGGGTCTTCGCCACCTCCGCCACCACCCAGATCGTCCCCGGCCTCGGGCCCCGCGACCTCGGCCTGCTCGGGCTGGCGTTGGCCGGGTTCGCGATCCTAGGCACCGCCAACGCCGCCAACCTGACCGACGGGGTGGACGGTCTGGCAGCGGGATGCGGCATCCCCGGCCTCTCGGCCTGCGCGGCCCTGGCGATGCTGGAGCACCGCCCGGAGCTGGCCGTGACGTGTGCCTGTCTGGCAGCGGCGCTGCTGGCCTTCCTCTTCTTCAACCGGCCGAGGGCCCGGGTCTTCATGGGCGACGCTGGCTCGCTGGCAGTGGGCCTGGCCCTGGCGGTCGCCGCCATCGAGGTGGGGGCCCTGGTGTTGCTGCCGCTGCTGGCCCTGGTCTTCGTGGCCGAGGCCGGCTCGGTGATCATCCAGCTGAGTCACGTCCGGCTCACTCATGGGCGGCGCCTCTTTCGGGCCAGCCCGATTCACCACCACTTCGAGAAGGGTGGCATGAGTGAGTGGGGGATCGACTTCCGATTCTGGGCGGTGGCCGTCCTGGCCGCTGCCCTGGCCACCTACTGGGCCTGGTCAGCGGGCCTTCCGGGAGGGGCTCGGTGATCGCCCACGTGGAGCGCTGGCTGCCGGTCGGCCAGACGCGCCAGAGTGGCAGGGGGATCCACCGCCTGCCCCTGCCGGAGCTGGACGTCTGGCTGTTGCTGCTGACCCTCGCGCTCTGCGGCCTGGGGCTGATCATGGTGTACTCCGCGAGCCAGGCGCTGGCCTACACCGACTACGGCAACACGGCCTACTTCTTCGACCGCCAGCTGCTCTGGCTGGCGGTGGGCCTGGTGGCCATGGGAGTCTGCGCCAAGATCGACTACCACCGCTGGGTCCAGCTCGCGCCGATTCTGGCGATCGTCACCCTGGTACTCCTGGCGGCGGTGCTGGTGCCCCACATCGGAGTCGAGGTCCAGGGCGCTCGGCGCTGGATTCGGCTGGGTCCGATGGACATCCAGCCCAGCGTGCTGGCCCAGTTCATGGTTGTGGTGGCCGGCGCGGTCTGGCTGGACCGGCTGGGTCCCCGGATCACCGACCTCAGAGATGGAGTCCTCAACTACAGCTGGAAGATCGCGGTGGTGGCGCTCTTGGTGGTGATGGAGAAGGACCTCGGCTCCACTGTGGTCCTCTCGGTGACCGCTCTCGGACTGCTCTGGCTGGCCGGGGTCAGGATCCGCCATCTGGCCGGGGTCGGGGCGGTCAGCTTTCTCGGTGGGCTGCTGCTGGTGCGCGCGGAGCCGTACCGCACCGCCCGCCTTTTGAGCTACCTGAATCCCTTCGCCCACAAGCTGGGGAGCGGCTTCCAAGCGGTCCAGGCCCTCTATTCGCTGGCGGCGGGGGGGGTCTTCGGCACCGGGCTTAACGGGGCGGTGTCCCCCGCCCAGCTCCTGCCCGAGGCCCACACCGATTTTATCTTCGCGATCATCGGCGAGGAGTTGGGGCTGGTCGGAACTCTCCTGGTGCTGCTGCTCTTCCTGGGCTTTGCCTGGCGGGGGATTAGGGCTGCCCGAAACGCGCCGGACCGTCTCGGCGTTCTCCTGGCTGGCGGGGCGACGATCTGGATCGTCGGCCAGGCACTGATCAACATCGGCGGGGTGACCGACACTATCCCCTCAACGGGGGTACCCCTTACCTTCATCAGCTTCGGCGGGTCGTCGCTGGCGCTCTCTCTGGCTGCCACCGGCATCCTGCTCAACATCTCGGCCCGCCAGCGCCGAGTGGGGATCGGTAATGCGCGTGCTAATCACCGGGGGCGGAACGGGCGGCCACTGCACCCCGGCCATCGCGGTGGCGGAGGCGCTCAGGCAGACTGATCCTGAGGTCGCGATCACCTACGTCGGCCGCGCCGACGGCCTGGAGTCCCGGCTGGTCCCGATGGCTGGGCTCGACTTCGCCGGCCTCCGCCTCGGGAGCATGGGGTCGAGTGTGCTCAGCTCGGCGCCCCGGCTGGCGCTGCGCCTGCCGCTGGCCTACCGGGAGGCGGCGCGCCTAGTGCGTCGCTTCCGGCCCCAGGTGGTGCTGGCGACCGGCGGTTACGTCTGCGTTCCGGTGGTGCTCGCCGCCCGGCGTCGCCACATCCCGGTCTTGCTCTTGGAGCAGAACCTGCTGCCCGGCAGGGCGGTCAAGTGGCTGGCGTCCCGGGTCCAGGAGGTGGCCAGCTCGTTTCCCGGCACCGCCGAGTTCCTGCCCCGGGCCAAGGTGGTCTGTACCGGCAACCCGGTCCGGCTGCCATTCGCCGAGCTGGTCGGGCGCCCCCAGCTCCCGGAGGCCCCGCCGACCCTTTTGGTGATGGGTGGCTCCCAGGGGGCCCGGCACCTCAACGAGGTGCTGCTGGAGGCGCTACCCAGCCTGCTGGCGCAGCTTCCCCACTTGACCGTGGTTCACCTCACCGGGCCCACCGACCATCTCCAGGTGGTGGCGGCCGCCCGGGAGGCCGGGCTGCCGGTCGGGGAGAGATACCAGCCCTCGCCGTTCGTCTCGGACGTGGCTGAGCGACTGGCGGCCGCCAGCCTGGTGGTGATGCGGGCGGGCGGCAGCTCCCTCGCCGAGGTGGTCTGCTTGGGGCGCCCCATGGTGCTGGTGCCCTACCCCCACGCCGGCGAGCACCAGAGCGCCAATGCCCTCCCCTTCGAGGAGGCGGGTGCGGCCCTGGTGATCCCCGATCAGGAGCTGACCGCGGGGCTGCTCGAGGGCGCTGTCCGGGAGGTCCTGGGCGATCCCCGGCGCTGGCGGGCGATGGCCAGCGCCAGTGCCTCAATGGCCAGGCCCAGGGCCGCCTTCGACGTGGCCGCGCTCCTCGCTGAGCTGGCCGGCCAGAGAGGCTGAGCTTGGCTGACCAGGCGCCGAGGGGCTGGCCGGCACCCCCCGCGCATCTGCACTTCCTGGGCATCTGCGGCTACGCGGTCTCGGGGCTGGCGCTCTGCTGCCAGGAGTTGGGCTTCCGGGTCACCGGCTCCGATGAGGACGCCTATCCGCCCACCACCGAGACCCTGGAGGCGGCGGGCATTCCCTTCAGCCCCCACCATGACGAGGCCAACCTCGACCGCTGGGGGGTGCCCCAGTTGGTGGTGCTGGGGAACCAGGTCCAGGCCGGCAACTCGGAGTTGGTCGCGGCCCGGGACCGGGGCCTGCCGCTCCTCAGCGAGGCTGAGGCCTACCGGGGACTCACTCAGGGAAGACAGCGCGCGGTGGTCTGTGGGACCCACGGCAAGACCACCACCTCGTCCCTGGCGGCCTTCATGCTGGAGGTGGCCGGCTGCGCCCCTGGGTTCCGGCTGGGCGCCACCTCCCGGGACTTCACGACCACCGCTCGCCTGGGAGACCCCAGAGAGGGCGGCCCCTTCGTCTTCGAGGGAGACGAGTACACGACCTCCGCCCTCGACCCCAGCGCCAAGTTCCTCCATTGGCAGCCTCAGGTCGTGACCCTTCTCAACTTGGAATTGGACCATCCCGACCTCTACCCAGACCTACCTGCCTACGTCGCCCCCTACCGGGAGCTGTTGGCCCAGTTGGGGCCCCAGGACCACCTGATCTACAACGCTGCGGACCCCCTCGTTAGCGAGCTGGCGAAATCCTCCTGGGCGAAGGTTCAGAGCTTCGGCCTGGCGGGTGCTGATTGGACCCTCACTGCCCCACTCGCCAATGTCGGAGGTAGGCTGCGGCTCCTGGTCCGGACCCCGGACGGAGGCGAGGTCGAGATGGCGCTGCCCGGTTTCGGGGCCCACAACGCGGCCGACGGCTTGGCAGCACTGGCGACCGCGGTCCAGCTGGGCGCTGATCCGCAGGTCGCCGCCCAGGCGGCCGCCAGCTCCCGGGGAGCGGCCAGGCGCTTTGAGGTTCTGGGCTCGGTTCGCGGGGTGACGGTGGTTGACGACTACGCCCACCACCCGACCAAGATCCGGGCGACCATCGCCGGCGCTCGTCAGCAGTTCGGGGAAGAGGTGCAGCTGATCATGGTCCACGTCCCCCACACCTACTCGCGGACCAGGGCGCTGCTGCCCGAGTACCGGGGAGCCTTCGAGGGCCTCGACCTCCTGGTGCTGGGGGAGATTGAGCCCGCCCGGGAGCGGCACCTCGCGGGCACGGTCAGCTCCGCCGACGTGGCGGCCTTGGTCTCGGGACCGGAGGTGGTGCTGGTGGGATCGGCGGAGGCGGCCATCCGAGAGGTGGTGGACCGGCTTAGGGCCCCGGCGGTCGTTGTCTGCAGCTCGGTGCGCGGCTTCGACGATGTGGCAGCCCGGCTCCTCAGAGCCCTGGGTGAGCGCCAGGAGTGAGCTCGGCCAGCCTGCCCGCCCCCCTACTGGAGCTTCTGGGGGAGCCGCTGAGTCGGGGTGAGCTGAGGGCCGACGAGCCCCTCGGGAAGCACAGTCAGTTTGGGGTCGGGGGACCGGCCGACTGGTACTGGGAGCCGGCCTCGGCAGCCCTGCTGCCGGACGTCCTCCGCCTCTGCTCGGAGCTGGACTTCCCCTGCACAGTGCTGGGGGCGGGCAGCAACTGCCTCATCCTCGACGGCGGGATTCGCGGGCTGGTGCTGAAGTTTCCGGCCACCAGGGTGGAGCACCAGGGCGAGGGGCTGGTGTGTCTCCAGGCCGGCGCCCTGCTGCCCCGGGCCGCGTTCGACACCGCCTACCAGGGGCTGCTGGGGCTGGCCTTCGGGGTCGGCATCCCGGGCACCGCCGGTGCGGCCGCCGCCGGCAACGCTGGGGCCTTCGGAGGCGAGATCGGCGAGATTCTGGAGAGCCTGGAGGCGGTCCTGCCCGGCGGGGACGTGTTGCGGCTGTCACCTGATGATCTCCGGCCCCGCTATCGGCGCACTGCGTTGCAGGAAACCTCGCTTCAGGGAGCGGTGGTGACCCAGGTTTGGCTTCGGCTGAGGGAGGGCGAGGTGGCCTCCGCCCGCTTAGACGTCCGGCGGGTGATGCGGGAGCGCAAGGCCAGCCAGCCCAGCGGGGTGCGGAGCCTCGGCAGCACCTTCAAGAACCCGACTGAGGAGAAGGCCGGCCAGCTGATCGATGCCTGCGGGCTCAAGGGGTTCCAGGTCGGCGCGGCCCAGGTCTCGCCCCAGCATGCCAACTTCATTTGCAACCTGGGAGGGGCCCGAGCCGCCGACGTGCTTGCATTGACGGCCTTAATCCGTCAACGTGTACGAGAGCGCTTCGGGGTTGAGCTCGAACTGGAGATCATCCCCGTCGGCAGTCCCGGTTTTCAACAACGTTCCAGCTGAGGGGCAGCCATGAGTCCGCCTGCGCGCCAGCAGTCCTCCCCGGGACGGTCGTTTGGCGCGGTCGTTCCCGACGAATTCGAGGCCTGGAGGCCGCCCGGAAGCTCCCGATCCGGGCGGGCCCCGGTGCGCCGGCAGCGACCGGAGGCGACCCGGGCCAGCGCGCGTCCGATCTGGGGCCGCATCCCCGACGATGAGATCGAGGAGGTGGCGCGCCAGGCTGCGGAGCGGCGGGCGTCTCGGTTCGCGGCCCGGCAGCNNCTGATTCTGATGACGGTGACTCTCGCCGTGGTGGTACTGTTCGCCCTCCCCTGGCTCAAGGTGCAGCGAGTCGAGGTGGTGGGGTCTTCGGTGGTGTCTCGGCAGCAGTTGCTCGCGGACGCCGGAGCGCGCTGGGGTGAGAGCACGATTCTGCTCAATGCCTCGGCGATGTCCCGTAGCCTTCTGGCCGAGCCATGGGTCAGGGATGCCGCCGTGCGGGTCCGCTGGCCGGGGACTTTGGTGCTGGCCGTGACCCCGCTCCCGGCGGTCATGGTCTATCAGCAGGGGTCGGAGCAACAGCAACTGGCCGCCAGCGGGGCGGCGTTGGGCCTGGTGCCGGGGATTCCCAGCACCCAGCTGCCGCTGCTGGTTGACCAGCGCAACCTGCGGGTGGCCAAAGCCGGCACGGTCGTCCTGCCAACCCGCCTGACCCAGGCCCTGGTGGCCCTCGCCCGGGTCTTCCCCGCCTCCTACGGGGTGGGGGTCAGCCGCTATCTGATCACCTCGACCGCTGCCTTGGAGATCGAGAGCAACGCGGGATGGACCGCCGACCTGGGGCCGGCCGTGACCAACTCTCAGATCTCGTCAATCGGTCAGAAGTTGGAGGCGCTGCGGGCCCTGGCGGGACAGGTGAACCTGAAGACCTCGGGTATCAAGGAGATCCANNCACCTCAGCCACAACATGATGTGGTTTTGGGCCAGTTTGGGGCTTGTGCTGCTCTGACTTTGCGGCTACACTGCGAGACGGCCCCGGAAGAGTCCTGCAACGGGGCCGCTGGCGCCCCATATCCCGAGCTTGACCACAACCACACGTTGCAAAAAATCTCAGTACCACAATTGGGGATTCCCCTGATGATCGAGCGTGTCGGCGCCCATCGGGCGCCGCCTCCCCGCCCGCTCTCACCGGCACCGAGTTGAGCAGCCGCCGCCTGGTCGCTCTGGACCTGGGTAGCGCCAAGGTTTGCTGTGCGGTGGCGGAGGACGATGGCTCCAAACTTCGCGTCATCGGAGTGGGGGAGGCCCCCTCAGCGGGGGTCCGCAAGGGGGCGATCACCGATCCCGACGCGGCTACTCAGGCGATCTCCCACGCCCTCGACGCGGCTGAGCGCTCCAGTGGAGTGGAGATCGACTCCGCCCTCCTAACCCTGAGCGGTAGGCACATCCAGAGCCGGTCCAGTCAGGCGGTGGTCTCCGTCACCTCCCGGGGTGGCGTGGTCGGCTCCAGCGACCTCAACCGGGTGCTCGAGGGGGCCAGGAACGTGCCCGGGCTGGAGGGCCAGGAGGTGGTTCATCTCATCCCCCGCGAATACCAGGTCGACGCCAAGTCCGGACTCCGGGACCCTCGAGGAGCCCAGGGCGCCCGGCTCTCAGTCGACGCCGAACTCGTGCTGGCCTCGAGCGCGCATCTGGCGGCGCTGGTGGACTGCGTCCACGCCGCCGGCCTGCGCATCGACGACGTGGTGGTTCAGCCGCTGGCATCCGCTGAGGGGGTCCTGCGCGACCAGGAGCTGGAGGCAGGAGTGGCGGTGATCGATGTCGGGGCCGGGACCACCAACATCGCCATCTTCCAGGGCGGCACCATCCGCCGAGTCCTGGTGCTCCCGGTCGGTGGCCAGAACGTCACCAACGATCTGGCCACCGGCTTGCGCTGTGACCAGGACGAGGCTGAGGTGCTCAAGTGCCGACACGGCCATTGCGACCCCGCCCAGGTCCTCCCTGAGGAGATGATCACCCTGGTGGGCAGTTCGCATGTCGGGGCGGAAGAGGTGCCCCGGAGATGGCTCGCCGAGATCATTGAACCCCGGGCGCGCGAGATGGCGCGTCTGATCGGCCAGGCCCTCGACGATGAGAGCCCGGGCCTATCAAAACTGGTGGTCACCGGCGGCGGGTTCCGGCTGCGGGGCTTCGCCGCGGCGGTACATCAGATCCTGGAGATGCCGGTGCGGCTCGCTGTCCCCGAGGGGCTGAGCGGGCTGGCCGATCAGCTCGGCATGCCTGAGCACGCGGCGGCGGCCGGACTCCTCCGTTGGGGCCAGCGCTCGGGCGCCCGGAGAGACCGCGGCAACATGAGAACCATCCGCAGCGCGGGCCGGCTCAATCGCTGGCTCCACGAGCTGTTCTGACCCTGAAGGAGACGCGATGCTTCAAAGCGATCTAGAACACACCAGCCAGGGGAGCGCTCGGATCAAGGTCATCGGTATCGGCGGTGGCGGCAGCAATGCCGTCAACCGGATGATCCGGGCCAAGCTCCGTGGGGTCGACTTCATCGCGGTCAACACCGACCGCCAGGCGCTGGAGACCTCCGAGGCGCCGTCCAAGATCCACATCGGCCGCAAGGTGACCAGAGGCCTGGGCTGCGGCGGCGATCCCGAGATGGGGGAGCTGGCCGCTGAGGAGTCGCGGGAGGAGCTCTCCAGCGTGCTTCACGACGCCGACATGGTCTTCATCACTTCCGGCATGGGAGGCGGCACCGGCACCGGCGCGGCGCCGATCATCGCCGAGATCGCCCGCACCAGCGGCGCGCTCACGATTGGAGTGGTCACCAAGCCGTTCACCTTCGAGGGCCGCAAGCGCATGGAGGCGGCGGAGAGGGGGGTGGAACAGCTCTCGGGGCGGGTGGACACGCTCATCACCATCCCCAACGACCGCCTGATCGCGGTCACCGACAAGAAGACCACCATGATCGAGGCCTTCAAGAAGGCGGACGACGTGCTCCGCCAGGGCGTCCAGGGGATCAGCGACCTGATCGTCTTTCCGGGGCTGATCAACCTCGACTTCGCCGACGTGAAGGCGATCATGATGGGGCAGGGACCGGCGCTGATGGGGATCGGCTATGGCAGCGGCGACAACCGGGCCCAGGACGCGGCGCGCGACGCGGTCTCCAGCCAACTCCTGGAGACCTCCATCGCCGGTGCCCACGGGATCCTCCTCAACGTCACCGCCAGCCCCGACCTGACCCTCTACGAGGTCAACGAGGCCTGCGATCTGATCCGGCAGAGTGCCGATCCCAACGTCAACATCATCTTCGGGGCGGTGGTCGACGATCGGATGGGCGGGGACGTGAAGATCACCGTCATCGCCACCGGGTTCAGTTCGGACGCCCAGATCAACCCCCTGCTGGCTGAGAAGTACCAGGCGACCCGGCCCCAAGACCTCCAGGAGCCTCTCCCGGAGCGCTCCCGGCAGCCGCGGCGGGAGAACCCGGACCTCTACGAGGACGTGGACATCCCGGCCTTTCTGCGGGAGCCGCGCTGAGGCGGGCGAGTCTCTAGACCGCTGGGGCCGTCGGGCCAGCGGTACTCGGCTCTGATCCGCCCCTGACCTTCAGCCAGTGGGTTCTCACGAGCCTGCGCCGCGGGTACTGGGCTCATCAGGCGGGCTGACCGGCTGGTTCTGCGCCGATGTCTCGCCCCCCTTGACCCGCCAGCCTTCGGACGGCGGCCTTAACGAAGGCCGGCAGCGTCTCGCATTCCCCGGCATTGAGTTTGACTATTGACGTGTGTATATTGTGTGTATGCCGAGAGTGAACGTCTACCTGCCCGACGACCTGGCGGCTCTCGCCCGGCCCCTGGGGCTGAACTTGTCCCACGTGCTTCAGAGCGCCCTGCGAGTGCGGATCGACTCAGTGCGAATGGAGGCTTGGCTGGGCGACTTGGATCTGCCCGGCCCGCCCCCGGGCGGCCACGAGGCCACCCTCGAAGCCCTGGAGCTCGTCGAGGGCGAGCCAGGTTGTGGCTGAAGCGCTGGTCCTGGAGACGTCAGCGTTCCTCGATCTCGTGGTAGGCAACGAGGAGGGGAGGGCGGTGCGCGACGCTCTCCGCAGCCACCTAGTCCACGTATCCGACCATGCGGGCTTGGCAGTGGCGATGGCTCTTCGCGCGCTGACCCGGCGCCAGCTACTATCCGCGGCCCAGCTGGCCCGCGGGATCCAACTTTTGGCTACCGCGCCGTTCATCAGCCATCCCGCTCTCAGCCTGCTGCCGGCCGCCATGAGCAAGAGCGACCTGCGTCTCGGGGACGCCCTCTGCGTGGAGCTGAGTGACCGGCTGGCTGCCCCCCTGGTGACCACCGACGCGCGTTTGGCCACCGTTTGGCCCCGTTGCTGGCTGATCACCGTGCCCATCGCCGGTCCGCGACCAGCTTCGGCCCCCGCGTAAGGGGTCATTTACGCCCCGGCGGCTCGGGGAAGGCACCGCGGGGATCCGGCCCGCGCGAGCCGATCAGGGGATCTGGAAGTCGAACGTGAGCGACCCGGGTGGTTCGTGCCCCGCCACCAGGGTCCCCTCGCCGCACAGCCCCTGCAGTTCGTCGGTAGCGGACTCCGGGACCACTGACCAGAGGGTCTTCGACTGCGCTCCGTCGAACGACCCCCGGCACTCCGCGACGAAGGTCCCGCGCTTGCCCCTGACGCTGCCCGTAACCAGCTCGAAGCCGACGTAGGTCGCCGTGCCGTCCGCCCGGTAGCACATCAGCAGCTCCGAGCTGCCCTTTCCTTCGACGTCGCCGAGATAATCCATGGTGATGGTGGCCCGGGTCAGCTTGGCGTCTCCCGCGAGCTCCTGATAGGTCGCCTCGTCCCAGGACCCAACCTTGAAGGTGCCGGCCGCTGCTGTCGTCATCCCCACCCCCCTTGACCTTTCGAACCTCAACCGTTGTCAGAGCCACATCAGCCTACGCTGCGGATGGACGCCCGACGGCCCCTACGAGGAGGCCGGAGAAACGGGGTCCCGGGCCTCGGGCCCCGGGCCCGCAGCCAGGGCCGGGGATGGAGCCGGGGCCAGGGTGCGCCGTGCCCGCCAGGCGGCCACCGTGGCCGCCAGCAGGACGATGGGAACCAGGGGGACGGGAAGCGTCACCCGGGGGCTGGCGTCGACCAGGATCACGGCGTTGAACAGGATCATCCAGAAGGCCAGCCAGCGGAGGTCGCGGCCTGAACCCCTGAGCGCCGCCGCGGTCCAGACCGCTGGTCCCGCCAGCAGCATGAGGTCGTGGTTGAGGCTGTGGGGCGCGACCAGCAGGGAGAGACAGACACTCGATGTGAGGGCCAGCTTCCAGTCCCGGGCGGTCTTGGGCGGATTCCGCCACCAGGCCCAGGAGAGGCCCAGCAGCGCCAGCCCAATCGAGGCCCAGGCCAGCGCCTGGGTCAGGATCCCGTGCCCGGTGAGCCGCCAGAAGAACCCGAGCACGGTCTCGTCGAGGGTGGGTGGGAATCGGGAGAAGAGGGTGTAGGACTCGATCCTGGGGAGCTGCAGCATCCCGGGAATGCCGACCACGNNCAGGAGCAGGTCCGGCTTGAAAGCCAAGAGCAGGCTGGCTGCGGCCGTGCGCGGCCACCGTCCCCAGGCAGAGCTGCACCACCAGGCCGAGGTGAAGAGCGCCAGGCAGAGCGGCCACAGCAGGTCGTACTGGCCCTCTCCCAGCGACATGTAGGTGGGGTACGAAGCGACGATCGCCAGTGCCAATGGGATGGCGTCCGCACCGAGCCGTTCCTGGCGGGCCAGCCAGATTGTGCCGACGAGGCAAAGCAAAAGGCAGACCGCGTCCCACAGGTAGAAGGCGGGCCAAAGGGGTAGGACGGTGAACGGGATCACCACCCAGGCCGCCGGGGGCAGGGCGACGAACGGTTCCACGTAGGCGCTGCCGGGCCCGTGCCCCCCGTGCCCGAGGAACGCCTCAGCCGCCACCTGGAACTGGACGGAGTACATGTGATGCGAGGCGGCGAGGCCCCCGGCCCCGATCGCCCGGGCCATCGAGTAGAAGGCCGCGAAGTCGGGCACGGCCTGCTGCTGATCAATCTGGGCCGCGACCAAGCAGACGTAGCTGAGCAGGAGCACCCCACTGATGAGCACGACCACTTGCCGAGTGCTGAACCGCTGTCTTCGCATTGTGGTTCTCTTCGCTTTCCCGACTATGGCGGCGGCCTCTTCGCCCGTCCTTTTCGACGCCGGAGCGAGGAGAGGGGGGCCGGGCCGCTCAGCTATCGCAGCGGATCAGCGCTCCCGAAGTGCGGGCCGGCGGCCGAAGAGGCCCCAAGCCGTCATCCGGAGCTTGATCACCCCCTCCTGGTCGGTTAACTCGGCCCGGACCTGGACCAGGCCTCGATCTGGGCGGCTCTGGGAGGGGCGGGCGGAGATGACCTCGAGTGAGGCACGGAGATCGTCGCCAGGGCGGACCGGGCT
>PKXE01000001.1 GCA_003132265.1 Candidatus Dormiibacterota bacterium
CAATCAGATCGCCATGAGAAAACCCATGATATTCATCGGGTGCGATCAGGAGCTTGCTGCGGGTGTATTCAAGAATGTACTCCAGCTCACCCCGCAAGCGGACGTTCACCGGAACCACCATTGCCCCAACTTGAACAATCGCAAACACGGCCACCAGCTGCTCCCACCAGTTAGGCAGCTGGACAGCGACGGCATCTCCCGGACCAATCCCCAAACCGCTCAGTGCGCTCGCGCACGCACCGATGTACGACCCGAGCTGGGCGTATGAAATGCGACAGACGCCGTCGACAAGAGCGGTTGCCTCCGGCCGCTCAGCCATGATCCGATCGAGCCGGGAGGTGATCGTGTCATTCTCCCAGTAGCCGGCGGCTTGGTATTTCGCCGCTAGCCAGGCCGGGTGCCCGGGAATGCCGTCCTGGTATACGGCACTCCAGTCGCCTTCCTGCCCGGAAGCCGTCTCCTGCGGCGGGGGGGCAAAACTGACGCTGTCACCGTGCTCGTGCTCATCCAGCAAGTCCCTGTCTCCCATGGTTTCACGCGGTTCTCTCGGCAAGGCTTAGCCCACCCTCTCCTCACCGGCCCTCATGACGCCGAGTGCTCGGGCCAGTTGCGACATGGTGTGCAGTCTCTGCTCGGGCGTGCCCGCAGTGTAGAGCACGATCATGTCGGGTCCAGCGGCCGCATAGTCCTGGAGCCGCGCGACCACCTGATCGAGGGTTCCCACCGCCGCAAAGGTTCGCACCATGGAGTCGGGGACCAACTCGTTCAAGCGGTCAAATGCACGATCCAGGAAGGCTTGGCGGATCGACTGGTGGTCGATGCTCAGGCCGGAGGGTGCGACGACCTTCTCGAACTGCTTGCTGGAAAAGTGGAACCCCAGCAGCCGGCGGACACCGCTCAGATCCTGGTCTTCTTCCTGTACCTGGACCAATACTTCTGAGCAGATAAGTTGTTCCGATCGGTTCCGGCCAGCCTGCCTGGAGCTTTCAGTGAAGCGCGAGGCCGACTGAGCGATGTATTCCGGAGACGACGCCAGAGGCAGGTTGATACCGTCGGCAACTTCGGCCGCCAGACTGATCAGTCGTGGACCCATAGCGCTGATATAGATCGGCGGTGTGGCCAGCCGGTCGCCGGAGAGATGGTGTCTTTCTATGTGGTAGTAGTCACCTTGGTAGGCGAAGCGCTCGCCACTGAACAGCAAACGGACGATCTCGATGGTTTCACGTAAGCGCCCCACCGGGTGGTCAATAGGCAGACCCAACCGCACCAGTGTCTCGCCCATGCCCGACCCAAGGTTGAGGGCGCACCGCCCCGGGTACATGCGCACCAGATTCGCCATCGTCAGCCCAATCTCGATGGGGTGGCGGAAGGACGGGCTCAGCGTCCCCATCACCACTCGAATACGATGGGTGCGTTCAAGGCTGACCGCTGCCGTCGTAACCCCGTCCCGTAGGTGGTGGTTTTCCATCGTCCACACAGAGTCGAGTCCGTTGTCTTCGGCGGCCCCGACGAGCTGACGCTCTACGGAATCCGGGACATTATGGTCAAGAGCCCAGCCCAGCTTCACGTTTGGCCCTCCTTTTGCAATGCCACTGACGCGCCTCGACCCAAATACAGGCGTGAGAGAAACGCCACGCCCTCACTCCGCAGGCGCCAAATGTGTGCCTCCACGGTATNNAAATGTGTGCCTCCACGATATCAATCATCCGGGGTTGACGCCCGTCGCTCTCCGGATGGTGCCGCCCCCACCGCCCCTCCGGCAAAGCCAAACTCCACTCCATTTAGCTGCCCCGGGCCACGGTCTCTGTCGAACTCGACTTCGTAAGCTTCCTTCTGCCTCCAAGCCCCTCCCGGACCCCGCTCTCGGCGCCCCCGGCCACCTGGATGCTGCACTTCCGGCCCCGACAGCCCCTATGGTTTCCTGTGAACCGGCCCGAGCGGCCGAGCGCACTCCCAGGCTCGGGCACTGTCCCACCTCACGTCCCAGCCTCGACCACCATCAATCGGGTCCGTGAGGGTATAGCGAATACTGTCGAGATCCGGAGAGATGTGGAAGCCGACGCCTTCAAGACCGTCTTCAACGATGCCTGCGGCAGAGCGCTTTTTGTCCGGAGGACCGCCACCGACGACTTGCGGACACTGCACCGCTCCCATACCCCCCTCAGAACAACAATCCGCTGTCCAGACACACTATTACTCTTACGATCGGCATCGCAGGACAGTCCTGCGGTCCCGCGCTCCGCGCCTGCCGGCGGTACCGCGTTCGCCATCTTACTCCGAGGCCTCAGGCAACCCAAACAACCTCTCAGCGTTCACTCGTCCGATCTTTCTCCGATCCGCCGCACTGATTGGAGCCTCGTCGAACCATTTGGCACCGTCATCCATGGACGCCCACGGGTAATCGACTGAGAACAACATCCGGTCCGCGCCAACCACCAACATGGTCGCGAGCAACGCCGGTGTAGAGAAGTTCCCCGCCGTCGTGATGAAGAAGTTCTCGCTGAGATACGCTGACAGCGGTTTGTTGAGCTCTTTCCCGCCCCGGCCCATGCTGTATGCGTTCTCGATTCGCCAAATGCTAAATGGTAGTGTCTCGCCCATATGTCCGAGAATAATGTTGAGACGAGGAAACCTGTCGAACAGACCGCTAGTAATGAGGCGGAGAGCGTGAGTTGCCGTCTCCACAGTAAATGCCCACACCGCGGCCATCAACTCGGGATGGCCGTTGTAGATACGAGCCTGACCGGGCAACGGGTTGCGTGGATGGAGGTACACGGGCACCCCGAGGCTCTCAGCTCGCTCCCAAAACGGCAGGCACTTCGGTTCGTCGAGGTATTCACCAGTCTCAGCATTGCCAACATTGGTATACCCGTGAACCATCGCACCTTTGAACCCGAGATCGGAGACGCACCGCGACAGCTCTGCGGCTGCTGCGCTTGGTTCTTGCATGGCGACGGCTGCGAATCCTGCGTAACGATTTGGGTGGCGTGCGACGATGCTCGCCAGTTCATTGTTCACGCTGATCGACCTTTCCACCGCCACGCGGGGGTTTGTCTCACTCTGTATCCCTGGCATATTAAGCGAGAGTACGGCGAAGTCAATGCCGTTCTTATCCATCCCCTCGAGTCGCTCCTCCTCAACCTCGAGGAGGCGCCGGTACACCTCGCGAAGCCTAGTGTCGGACAGGTTGACGATCGGCTGTCCAAACTCCGGTGTGATGAAGTGCTCCTCCAGCGCAATCTTGCCATTCATGAACTACTCCTCCGACTGTTTTCGTTATTGCCCCAGACGCTGCCGCTGAAGTAGGCCCGATCGACTCAGGATGACCGGAGCCTCCAGCCGCAGTAGCGGGGACACCCGGTGGGACGGCGATCACTGCTCATCCTGATGCCTGCGGTTGGATGGTACCGACCTGTCCAGGGACAGTCGCAGGCGTATAGACGCTTGGTCGGGTCCCAAACAGACCTGACATCGCCCCTGCGAGCCCGACAGCGGACCAGCCGCCGGCCTCCTCGATGGCTGCGACTGCCTTCCACCCTTCGTAGAGCTCAATGGTCCCACCTCTGACTCTGAACACTTGCCCAGAGATGTGGTCCGAGGCATCACTCGCCAGGTACCCGACAAGGCGCGCCACGTGTTCGGGTCCAACCGGGTCAGCTGCACCCTCTTGATCAGGTGTCTCGACGAACACGCCCTCAGTCATTCGTGTCCGAGCTCCAGGCGCGATGGCATTGGCGGTAACGCCGTAGCGTGCCATCTCCAGCGACACGATCTGTGTCAAGGCAGCGATGCCTGCCTTGGCGGCGCCATAGTTGGATTGGCCGGGATTGCCGAGGATGCCCGACGTTGACGTGGTGTT
>PKXE01000057.1:0-9418 GCA_003132265.1 Candidatus Dormiibacterota bacterium
CTGCCGGATTGGCTTTGGCGATAGGCGGGGTCCGCTATGATACCGGCTCAGTGCGGCGCATCTGTTCGACAGGATTCTCCACCCCCGCTCCGGCTCAGGTCGATCTGTGACGCGGGTCATCGCCATCGCCAACCAGAAGGGCGGCGTGGGCAAGACCACCACCGCAGTCAACCTGGCCGCCGCCCTCGCCGAGGCAGGCGCCCGGGTGCTGGCCGTCGACCTCGATCCCCAGGGCCACCTGACCATCAACATGGGCGTGCGCCGGCCAGATGAGCTGGAGGTGACCGTCTACAACATCCTCACCGAACCGGGCACCACCGCCGCCGAAGCCCGGCTGCGCTCGGAGCCGATCGGTCTGGACTTCCTGCCCTCCAACATCGACCTCTCGGGCGCGGAGCTGCAGCTCGTCACCGAGTTTGGCCGGGAGTCGGTGCTCCAGGAGAAGCTCACCCCCCTGCTGCCCGAGTTCGACTACGCGATCATCGACTGCCCCCCCTCGCTGGGCCTCCTCTGCGTCAATGCCCTGGTGGTCGCCACCGAGGTGATCATCCCCCTCCAGTGCGAGTACTTCGGAATGAAGGGGATGCAGCAGCTCCAGAAGACCATCGACCGGGTCCGGGCAAAGCTCAACCCTCAGTTGAGCATCTCCGGCATCCTGCCGACCATCTACAAGCCGCGGACCCTCCACAGCCAGGAGGTTCTCGAGCTGGTCAAGGAGCGCTACGGCAGCGAGGTCTTCGACGTTCGGGTGGACGCCTCCATCCGCTTTGCCGAGACGCCGCTGGCGGGGCTCTCCATCCTGCAGTACGCGCCCGAGTCGCCGGGCGCCAAGGCGTACCGCGCCCTTGCCCGCATCGTCATGGCTCAGGGTGCCGAGACGCCCGCCCCGGAGGAGGCGGCGGTGCCGGCACGGCCCAAGGCGCGGGCGGGGCGCCCGTGATGCCCGGGTTCCGCCGCGCTCAGCTGCGCGGATCGGACGAGCTGTTCCGCAGCACCGAGGAGCCCGTCCCGGCCGAGCCCTCCCTGCCGGAACCGCCGGTCCACCCGGTTCCCACGGCGCCCACCCACAACCTCCGATCGGTTCGCCTGAGCGAGGAGGACATCCAGCTCCTGGCGGAGGCCGTCCAGCACCTCAAGTTCCCGGGAAAGCCGCCCGCTCGTCCGTCGATCGGCGACTTCGAGCGCCTCGAGGCCCTGCGGCAGAAACTGCTCCGGATCCTCTAGGGCACCCCTTCCCAGCCGCCTTCCCGTCACCGGCCGCGGGCACGCCCCGGTCCGGCTGGCCCCTCCCAACCGCCTCCCATCGGGGGGGCCGAGAGCTCAGTGCCCCTGCCGGTCTGCTAGCTTGCCGGGGATGGTCATCGGAACCCTCGTGATCCGCCTCCAGGTCCCGGGGAGCGAATCTCTCAAGGACAAACGGCAGGTGGTGCGCTCGCTGGTCGCCCGCGTTCGCCGCACCTTCGAGGTCGCGATCGCCGAGGTGGGCGACCAGGACCTCTGGCAGGCGGTGGAGCTGGGGGTGGCCTGCGTCTCCAACGACGCCCGCCACGCCGACGAGGTCTGCCAGAAGGTGCTCAATTTCGTCGGCGACGACGGGGAGGCGCTCCTCGTCGACTCCAGGTTCGAGATCGTACGCCTGTGAACACGGGACCCGGTGCGGCCCGGAGGCTGACCCTCGCCGGCCCGGCAGGCCGCTGGCTCCTGGTCGCGACCGTGCTCGGTTCGGGGATGGCCCTCCTCGACACGACGATGGTCATCGTCGCCCTTCCCGCCATCGGTCGCACCCTGGGCGGAGGCCTCTCCACGCAGCAATGGGTGCTCGACGCCTACCTGATCACGCTCGCCGGGTTGGTGCTCCTGGGTGGCGCCCTGGGTGATGTGGCGGGCCACGGCCGGGTCTTCCTGACCGGCGCGGTGGCGTTCGGGGTGACCTCCGCCATCTGTGGAGTCGCTCCGAGCGGAGCCGTCCTGATCGTCGCCCGCCTGTTTCAGGGAGCGGCGGCCAGCCTCCTGGTTCCCGGGGCACTCGCACTCGTCTCGACGAGCTTCTCCGGCGAGGAGCGGGGACGGGCCATCGGGGCCTGGTCGGGGATCTCCGGCCTCGCCACCGTCATCGGCCCGCTCCTCGGGGGACTGCTCGTGGACCACGCCGGCTGGAGATGGGTCTTCCTCATCAACATCCCGCTGGCGGCCGCCGCGGTCGCCGCCGCACTCCGCCACCTCCCCCACGAGGTCAGGTCCACGACGCTCACGGCGGACCTGGACCTGGGCGGTGCCCTGACCGCGACTGCCGGCCTGGGGTTGGTCGCCTGTGGCCTGATCGAGGCCCACCACATCGGAGCGGCGCTCACGGTCGGCGCGCTGGTCCTCGGCCTCGCGCTGCTCGTCGCCTTCGGGGTCATCGAGTCCCGCCGAGAGCGGCCTCTGCTGCCGCTCTCGCTCTTTGCCCTCCGGGGGTATGCGGTGGCCAACCTGACCACCCTCCTCGTCTACGGCGCCCTGAGCGCCGCCCTCTTCCTGGTGGTTCTCGAGTTGCAGCAGGTGACCGGCTACAGCGCCCTGGCCTCCGGAGCGGCGATCTTCCCCATCACGCTGCTGCTGTTTCTCCTCTCCCCGCGACTGGGAGGGCTGGTCAGCAAGATGGGCACCCGCCGGCCGGTCACCCTGGGACCGATCGTCGCCGCGCTCGGTCTGCTGCTCTTCCTCAGGGTGTCGGCTCCGGCCTCCTACCTGACGGTGGTGCTCCCCGCCGCCGTGGTCTTCGGCGCAGGCCTCGCCCTCACCGCCGCGCCGCTCACCACCGCCCTGCTGGGAGCGGTGCCCTCGACGCGTGCGGGGATCGCCTCCGGTGTCAACAACGCGGTCACGCGGGTGGCGGGTCTCATCGCGGTGGCCGCCGTGCCCCTCGCGGCCGGGCTCTCCGGGGCGGCCGACGCGGGGGGAAACGGGTTCACCAGCGGTTTCCACCACGCCATGCTGATCTCCGCCGTCCTCTGCCTCCTGGGCGGAGCGGTCTCCTTCGTGGGCCTCCGGCCACCCCGGCACCCCGCACCGGCGAGCGAAGCGGCACCCGAGTGACCGTCGGAGGGAAAATGCCGGCGCCGGACCCCAGCCCGGCAACCCTGGCGGCAGCCTTCAGCGCCCACGTGGGCCTCACCCTCGATCCCTTCCAGCTCGAGGCGATCGAGAAGCTGGAACGCTCGCGGGGTGTGCTGGTCAGCGCCCCCACGTCGAGCGGCAAGACGCTCATCGCCGAATACGCGATCTGGCGCTGCCTGGCCGCGCCGGCAAGCCTCCGCAAGGATGCGGACGCGCCCCACCGGGTGATCTACACCACCCCACTGAAGGCACTCTCCAACCAGAAGTTCCGCGATCTCGGGGCGCGGTATGGCGAGCAGAACGTCGGCCTGGTCACCGGCGAGCACACGGTCAATGAGTCCGCCTCGGTGGTGGTGATGACGACCGAGATCCTCCGCAACATCCTCTACGACGAGCCGGAGCGTGTCGCCACCGTCGGCGACCTCATCCTCGACGAGGTCCATTACATCGACGACTACCCACGGGGCACGGTGTGGGAGGAGGTGATCATCGAGGCTCCGCACCACATCCGGATCACCGGCCTCTCCGCAACCATCAGCAACGTCGACGAGGTGGCGGCCTGGATGAGCGGCTTGCGGGGCGGCATCGAGGTGGTGACCCAGACCGAGCGCCCAGTCGCTCTCGAGCTGTGGCTCTGCCTCGACAACCAGCTCTGGCCACTCTTCGATGAGCGCGGCCAGGTGGCCCGCAGGACCCTGGAGCAAGCCCAGAACCTGAGCGTCGGCGACCTACGCCTGCGCTACGCGCGCCGCGCCCCGGAGAACGACCTGCTCCAGGTCATCGATCGCCTGCGCGCCAACGGGATGCTGCCGGCGATCTACTTCATCTTCTCCCGCCGCGGCTGCCGTGAGGCGCTCTCCCGCTGCGCGGTGCACGGACTCGACCTCACCGAGCCTGCCGAGAAGTCGGCCGTCGACACCGAGATGGCGCGTCGCATCCAGGGCATCGCGGACGACGACGAGCGGCGGGTGTTCGTCGACGCCATCGACACCAAGCTGCTCCGCCGCGGGATCGCCATGCACCACGCGGGCATGCTCCCGTACGCGAAGGAGACTGTTGAGACCCTCTTTCAGCGGGGGCTGATCAAGGTCGTGTTCGCCACCGAAACCCTTTCGCTTGGCTTGAACATGCCGGCCCGAGCCTGTGTCGTCTCCTCTTTCACCAAGTTCGACGGCACCGGGTTTCATGCGCTGACCTCGACGGAGCTGACCCAGCTGATGGGGCGGGCCGGACGACGCGGCATCGACACCCTGGGGCACGGCGTCATCCTCAAGGAGTCGGACGTCGATGTCCGCGACATCTATGACGCCGCCATCGGCGGTGAGATGAGCGTCGAATCGAAGTTCGCGCCCACCTATACGATGGTTCTCGCACTGCTCAAGACGCGCACCCTGGAGCGAGCCGAGGAGCTGCTCGACCGATCCTTCGGGCAGTACCAGGCCCTGCAGCGGAGCGAGCACTGGGTGCACCGCAAGTCCAACCTTGAGGAGCTGCGCG
This sequence comes from Candidatus Dormiibacterota bacterium, assembly GCA_003132265.1. Classification (GTDB taxonomy): domain Bacteria; phylum Chloroflexota; class Dormibacteria; order Aeolococcales; family Bog-877; genus Bog-877. The sequence goes on from PKXE01000057.1 coordinate 4,597, forward strand.
TCGATCTGGGCCGGCGGGCCTTCCGCCATCCCAGGCAGGCGTGCACCGAGACGACCCTCACCCGTCATCTGCGTGTAGCCGCCCAGGTGGAGGTCATGGAGACGGAGGTGCGGCGCACCCAGCGCCAGCACTGGCGGGACAGCCGGGCGGGACGCTACGGAGGCCGGGCCGCCGACCCCGGGGGAAAGTTCGAGACGATGCGGCGCTCGCTGAAGGGGACGCGTGCGCGGCTCGAGGAGAGTCCCTGCACAGGCTGCCCCTACCTGAGCGAGCATCGCAGTCACCGGAGGGAGAGCGAAGAGGTCGAGGAGACGCTCCGGCACGGCGAGGAGGAGCTGCGCTCTGCGCGTGGCCGCTACCGTCGCGAGTTCCGGGCACTGCGCGGGGTGCTCCGGGAGGGCGGCTTCCTCGAGAACGACCGGCCGACCGAGCTGGGCCTGCTGGCCGAGGCGCTCTTCGGTGAGAGCGCGCTGCTGGTCGCCGACGCGGTCCGAGCTGGCTGGCTGGAGGAGCTGACCCCGCCCGAGCTGGTGGGCACGCTCACCATGCTGGTGGCCGAGGACAGGGGACGGGAGCGACCCCAACCCGCCCGTCGCCAGTGGCCAAGCCGCGGCGTCGAGCGGGGATACCGGCTGCTGCGCACCGATCTTCAGCGGCTCGCCGCGATCGAGGAGCACCATGGTGTCGCCACCCTCCGGCCGCTCTCCTTCGACTTCGTCGCGGCCGCGTACCAATGGGCCTCCGGGGTGGCGCTCGCCGAGATCGACGTCCCCCCGGGCGCCGACGTCGGAGACGTCGTGAAGGTGGTCAAGAACCTCTACTCCCTGCTGCGCCAGATGGAGCAGGCTCTGCGCGTGCACCCGTTCGCGCCCCGGGTCCGGCGGGCTCGCGAGGCAGTCGAGCGCGAGATGATCCGCCGGATCTGAGGGCCGTCCAGAGCGACGCGAGTGGTTCAGGACGTGCCCGGCGCGCTGGGCCGGCGTACCGTTGGGAACACGGACCCGAGGCCATGACCGACAGCGACCCCGCCGGTACCGAGGGAGAGCCCCCACCGCACCGGTTCGACCGATCCGCCTCCGGCGGCTTGGACGACGAAGCACGCCACCCGACCCAGCGGCTTCGCCGGGTCCTGGGCGAGACCCGGGGTCAGGGTGGGGAGCAGACCGCCGGGACGGCGCCACCAGAGGAGCTGCTCGAGTTCGAAACGCTCTCCGGGAGTGCGCCGGCCGCCCCCCAGGCCCGTTGGGCGCGGCGGATCACCCGCCGCACGGTGGTCACCGCGGTGGCCCTCGCCGCCCTGGTGGGGGCGGCGGCCGGCACCCTGGTGCTCTCACCCGGCCGGCGCCCGTCCCCGAGCACCGGTCTCGCCGCGCCCCCGGTGGCGGCGGCCCCGATCCGGCCCTCGGCCCGCGATGACGCGGCGCTGGCCTATGACCCGGCTGAGCACGCCGTCATCCTCTTCGGCGGCCTCGTCCTCGGCAACACCCAGCTCAGCACGCTCTCCGACACCTGGAGCTGGGATGGCTCGCGGTGGACCGAGCTGAATCCCCCGGCCTCGCCGCCTGGTCTCAGTGGGGCACTGCTCGGGTACGACCCCGCCACCAAGCTCCTGGTGCTGACCGGCGGCGACACCGCCAACGCGGAGGGCAGGCTCGCGGGGGCCGACGGCACCTGGACCTGGGACGGTTCGGCGTGGTCGGCGCAGCCGGACGGCGACCTCCCCGCATCGGACGTGCCCACTGACCTCGCCACCGACGACGCGACTGGGCAGCTCATCCTCGTCACCACCCGCGCCGGGTGCACGGGCGTCGACACCTGGCGATGGGGCGGTAGCGCGTGGGTCCTGCTCAATCCCGGGACCTCCCCCGCTCCGGCCGTCGAAGACGCCCTCGCCTTCGACCCCCGGTCGGACAGCCTCGAGCTCTTCCCCTCCGCAGGTGGCTGCGCCGGAGTCGAACAGGCGGTCTCCGCCTCGCCGCCGGTGTGGTCGTGGGACGGAAACACCTGGAGCTTCGCCGCATCGCCGGGCAAGACCGAGCTGACCGGGTCGTGGGAGTTGACGACGTCGTCCGCTGGAGCGCTGGTGGTCACGTCCGAGGGCACCTACCTATGGAGTGGCGGGAGCGGCGGGCGATGGAGCCAGGTCTCTTCGAGTCCTGTCGACGGGGACTCGTCGATTGCCTACGACGCCGCTGACGGGCAGGTCGTGCTCTTCAGCGGCATCTGCTCGACCTGCAATGGCAGTGCGGCTCCGGACACGTGGACCTGGGCGGGGAGCTGGACGCTCCGCGCCGCGATGAAGCCCTCGGCCCCGACGCCCAGGCCGTAGGAGGGGCTGGTGGCGCTGATCGAGGTGTCTCCTCAGGGCGGCTCGGCGTTCAGCGTGCACGTTGACGGCCGGAGCTTCGCGGTGACCGTGGCAGAGGCGCTCCCGGGAGAGCTGGGTGCTCCCGACCCGGTATCGCTGGTGCGCGGCTCCTTCGAGTTCCTGCTGGAGAGGGAGCCGGCCAGCTCGATCCTTCCCCGATTTGACCTGGGCGTGATCGAGCGCTACTTCCCCGAGTGGCGCGAGGAGATGCGGCGCCGCTGGCGCTGACCGCAAGGACACGGGTGCACCGCGCGCGTCCTGGTCAGGGGACGGCGTCGACGGCCTGCTGCAGCCAGCGGGCGATCACCCCGCGGCGCAGCGGCTCGCTCTGTCGCAACCACCCCTGCGCATCCTCGGGCAGGGGGCTCTGGCGCGACCAGGCCTCGAGGAGCTGGGCGTCCATCTCGATGTGGAATTGAAAGCCATAGGCGCGTCCCAGCCGGAAGGCTTGGTTGACGTATGCGTCGCTGCTCGCGAGGTGGCACGAGCCGCGTGGCAGATCAAAGGTGTCGCCGTGCCAGTGAAGCACGGGGAGCACCGTACCGCTGCCGGCGAAGACCGGATCGTCGCGCCCCGACCCTGTGAGCGTGACCGCCCCGAGGCCGAGCTCCTGCCCACGCTCCCCCGGCTTCACCACGGCTCCGCAGGCGAAGGCCAGCAACTGTGCACCCAGGCAAACACCGAGGATGGGCAGTCCGAGGGTCACCGCGTCGTGGAGCAGCGCAACCTCGTCGCGGAGCCGCTGGTCTGGGGCGTACACGGCCTGGGGACCGCCCATCGCGACCAGAAGCGGCATCCGGTCGAGGTTGGGAAGCGGATCGCCGGTCCCGACCCGGAGCACCTCCAGACCGATGCCGGCTGCCATCTCCCCGATCAGACCCGGCCCCTCGTCCTCGGCATGCTCGATGACGACCAGCAGAGGCGGGCGCGCGAACTCCCCCGCGCCGGCCGTCATTCCTCGCGAACCATCGCCTCAGGGACGGAGACCACCCGATAGGGGAGGTCGGTGATGTCGTAGTAGCGGACCTGCTTGTGGAGGCGCTTGGCGATCCCGATCTGGACCTTCACGCCGAGCGAGATGCTGCCGAAGACCCACATCTCATCCGACTTGACGATCAGGTTGTTGAAGGCTTCGCGGACCGTCTCCTTGGGAACGGTGTGGAGCAGGTAGTAGTCGAAGAGCATGAATGGGGTGACCGGGACCCGGCCTTCATCGAGCACGAACTTGGTGAGCTGCTGGCGCCAGAAGAAGGTGCGATTGCTCATCGCCACATAGACCAGAGCCTTGGGCCGCCGCAGCGTTCGCTCCGCCTGCTCTGCCGGACTAGCCCGCGGGGTCGGCGTGAAGATCAGCTCCAGGATGTCGTCGGCGGACCGCTCGGTCGCGGTTTCGGCCTCGGTTGAAACCTCCCCATCGGGGGTCGCCGGACCCAGGACGGGCGGCGACTCCTCCCCGGGAGTGGGCGCACTCAGCGCACCAGCTACGTCCAAGTCGTCAATCCCACCCAAGATCTGCGGTCGAGTATACCCAAAGTGCGGGCGCCGAACTCACGAATTGGGAGCCCGCTCAACCAGCTCCCGGAGGGCCTGGAGAGCCATCCCCAGCAGCGCGCGATGCTCTGGGGCGTTGAGCCAGCGGCTGGCGCCCGAGGGATGCGGAAGTGGCAGCACCAGCGGGCGGCCGGATGAGGCGAGCGCGTCTAGAGGGCCCAGCTCGACCCCGCCGGGGCCGAAGATCCGCCCCACCGCGAGGTGCATCGGCAAGGGGCCCAGGAAGCGCTCCAGCGCCATCTGCCCCACCGCCACGATCAGCCACGGCCGCAGCAGAGCGAGCTGGCTCTCCAGGTGACCCCGGCAGAGGTCGACCTCGGCCGGGCTGGGACGGCGATCGCCGGCACCGGAGGGAGATGGGCCGGGAAAGCACTTGGTGATCGAGGTGAGGTAGACGGTGCGGCGGGCTGACTCCTCGTCGCCGAGGCCAGCCTCCTCCAACCAGCGAAACAGAAACCGCCCGGCCCGCCCGCTGAAGGGACGCCCGACCCCCTCCTCAACCCGGCCCGGCGCCTGCCCGACCAGCACCATTCCCGCCCGGGACGGAGCAGGCAGGATCGGCGCAGCGTGGTCGATCAGTCCGGCCACGACGCAGCGCTGGCAGTTCAGGATTTGCAGGTGGAGCTGGGGCAGCGTCAACTGGTTGGCGAGCGCCCCGGCGGCCGCTCTCTGAGTCCGATTTCCACCCGAAGTCACGGCCACCGGATGCTATCCTAGGACCATCACGGTCGCCATCTCGGCGACCCCCCCAGATCACCAGGTCTCGAAGATGCCTCACGGCTCGGACCCGCGCCGACGGCCTGATCAACAGTCCCCGGATTCGGGGGCTTCGGTCCCGCCGCCCTGGTGGGGCGCGCTGTCCGAGGGCCGGCTGCCCGCCGAGGGGCCGAGAGTCCGGCAGCG
>PKXE01000057.1:9550-15960 GCA_003132265.1 Candidatus Dormiibacterota bacterium
CAGCCGTTTCGGTCCTGGGGGGCTGGCTGCGCCAGCAGTCTCGTCGTCCCGGTCCGGTCGGGGCGGCGGCAGGGGTCGCGGTGGTAGTGGTCAACCGTTCGGCCAAAATCCTCAGCGAGATCAGCGCCGAGGTGGCCCGAGCGACCGGCGGGGAGGATGCTTCAGCGGCTACCTCGGCACCGGCCAAGCGCCGGGTCCAGCGGCGCAAGGCCAATCCCAAGTCCACCTCNNGCCTGCCGGTAATCACGCTGGGAGGGGTTGGGCACCAGGTCGAAGAACCGGTAGCACTCGGCCATCTCGACCCCACACCGTCGACCCACCTCGCGAGCGCCCCGCTCCATCCCCTCGCGCATGTCGCCGGCGTCGAATTGGCTGCGATGCTCCCCCAGGGCGGCCAGCTTGTTGTCCAGGTCAATGGGCAGCAGGGGGATGGCGATGTCGGGGTCGGGCGTGGCACCCAGGAGCACGAAGCGCACCTTGTGGGGCTGCAACCCCTCATCTCGGAGCAGCTCAGGGAAGGCCCGCGCATCCCGCGCGCTGGGGAAGATGGCGTCCAGCGCGGCGTCCCCGGCCGCCCGGTGGTCGGGGTGGTTGATGTAACCCCTGCCGAACCACCGGTTACCCGGGTCCATGGTGATCACGGCCTCGGGGCGCAGTTCGCGGATCACCCGGACCAGGTCCCGGCGGACCGCCAGGGTGTTCTGCAGGACTCCGTCGGGGTAGCCGAGGCAGCGCACCTCGGAGACCCCGAGGTGCGCGGATGCCAACCGCTGCTCTTCGAGGCGAACCCGGCTCATCTCACCCTTGGCGATGGCGGGATCGTCGCTGCCGGCATCCCCGTCCGTAACCAGGCAGACCGCGCCCTGGCAGCCCTGCCGCGACCAGGCGGAGAGCACCGACGCCGCCAGGAAGTCGCAGTCGTCTGGGTGGGCGACCACCACCAGGGCTCGCTCCGGGATGTGCTCGAACAGCTCAAGGGGCGAGGGCCCCGGAGCGGCGAACTCGGAGGGCGGCGTGGCTTCGGCGGGATCGGTGGGGGTCATCGCAACCAGTTATCCTGCCAGCAGTGAGCCTCGCCGTGCCTCGGACCCCGCTAATCGCGACCTTCTCGATCGTGGCCACCGATGGCGTCGACTGGGGAGTGGCAGTCGCCTCGAAGTTCCTGGCGGTCGGCAGTGCCGTCCCCGCGGCCCGGGCCGAGGTCGGCGCGATCGCCACCCAGGCGATGGCCAACACCAGCTACAAGCAGTTGGGACTGGATCTACTGGAGGCGGGCCGGCCCGCCAGCGAGGTGGTGGAGGTCCTCACCGGCGACGACGAGGGACGGGAGCACCGCCAGCTGGGGGTGGTGGACCGGCACGGAGGCGCCGCCACCTACACCGGCTCCCGGTGCTTCGAATGGGCGGGCGGCCGCACCGGGAAAGGGTGTGCCTGCCAGGGCAACATCCTGACCGGCCCCGAGGTGGTGGACGCTCTGCTCACCGTGTTCGAGAGCTCCACCGGCGAACTTGTCGACCGGCTGATGGGTGCGCTCGCTGCCGGCGACCTCGCCGGGGGGGACCGCCGCGGCCGGCAGTCAGCCGCGATCCTGGTGGTCCGGCGCCACGCCGGTTACGGCGGCTTCGACGACCAAATGGTGGATCTGCGGGTCGACGACCATCTGGAGCCGATCCCCGAGCTGTCGCGCCTGCTGGGTCTCTGGAAGCTCTACTTCGAGAAGGCGTCCCCTGAGTCTCTGCTACCCGTCGACGATGACCTGGTCGCGCGGCTGAGGAGCGCCCTGGAGCGGGCGGGGCGGCTCCCGGAAGGGGCCGATCTGGACGAACTCTGGCTGGCATTCGAGGCCTGGGTCTCGGAGGAGAACCTGGAGGAGCGCCTCGCTTCCCACGAGACGATCGATCCCCTGGTGCTGGCCAAGCTGGAGGCGCTGCCCTCGGCCGGCTAGCCGGGATCTTTGGCCCCGCTTTGGATCAGGGAACGAGGGGCCCGAGCAAGCGGTCCTTTCGGCTGAGGTGGTAGAGCAAGAGCTGCTGGGCCGCGAAGGCGGCGAATCCGTAGGCCGAGGTCAGCTCGAGGACCTCCTCGGCCAGCGGCATCACCGGGAGCCGGTAGGCGAACTGGACCGCCTTGCGCACACCGAGGTCGTCCGCCACCACCACCGGGCGACCCAGGACTCGGGTTAGGTATTGGCCTGCCGTCCACGGCCCCAGCCCGGGTAGCTCCGTCAGCCGCTCTCGTACCTCAGAGTCCGAGGCCGACTCCAGCGCGTCGAGAGAAAGGTACCCGCTGCAGATGGCGCCTCCCAGAGCTCCCAGGCAGAGGGCCTTGGCCCTGGTCAGCCGGAGCGAGCCCCAGACCTCATCGGAGGCCGCCGCCATCTGCTCGGGGTCCGGGTAGATCACGAAGTCGTCGCCGAGCAGGATGCGCCGGCCCAGCCGCTGGAGGATGGCGCGTCGGACGCTGAGCGCGAGGCCAAGGTTCACCTGCTGGGCGGTGACGATGGCGAGGAGCGCTCCCAGGGGATCGAGAGAACGAACTGGGAAAACTCCGGGATGGAGCTCCAGCAGCCCGGCGATGACCGGATCCCGGCCCCCCAGCTTGGCGAGGGCGAGCTGTTCGTCGACGAACATTGACTGGAGTCGGAGTCGCAGCCCTGGGGTCAACTCGCCAGAAGCCGTCTCCACTTCCAGGACCTTCTCCAACGCCTCCTCCCGGCGCAACCAGACGGCTCCCACCGCGCCCTCGATCCGAAATGGCCGCCGAAAGCTGCGGCCGTCCCAGCGGTCCATCAGATCGTCGCCGTGGCGGCTGAACCGCGCCAGAGAGGCATCGAGATCCAGTCCCGCCGGGACCTCCAGACGACCCTGCGCTGGGCCTTGGCTCACCCCGCGGGGCGGAGGATCAGGCCCGGGCGCCTGACCGGTTCAGCTCGCCCTCGGAGTATCCCCAGCCCCGCTCGGCCGACGCCGGGCCAGTCGGCCCCTCGGCGGTGCCGGCGCCCTGGCTGTAGTGGGCGGGGTCCCGGCGCGCGAGGCGAGCCGGAATGGCCCGGCTGGCGGTGGCGACGATCAGCCAACCGAAGATCAGCGGCACCCCGAAGCCCCAGATGTCCAGGGCCAGGTAGAAGTGGAAGTCCTGGGGGTCCATCGCCTGGAAGACGGCCATCAGCAGCCCCGCGGCGCCCAGGGCCAGATTGATCAGGACGAAGCCGTGGGCGAGCATCCTCCCGCGGGCGGCCCGGAAGCGGTCCAAGGGATTGCTGCGCTCGGGCAGTTCCGCGCCGGGGCGCCATCCCCGCCAGAGGAAAAGGAGCAGCGCCGCCCAGGTAAGCCCGCCCCCGGCGAGGAGGACGATGCCGAAGGCGGTCAGGTTCTGGGCCACCGCCTGCGACTGCTGCTGGCTGACGGCGTAGACGCCCTGGTTGAGGAGCAGCCCCCCGCCGGTCAGCAAGGCGCCGCCGAAGATCGCCGTCGCCACCACCGCCGATCGGTCGGGGCCCCGCCACCGGCGGCTCAGGGACCGAACATCGAGAGCTCCCAGCGCCTTCCAGGCGAGGGGCGCACCGATGGCCCAAGCTAGCCAGGCCGGGACGATCGCCGGCAGCCAGTCCACCAGCGGGTTGAAGTGGAAGTCGTAGACATCCCAGGTCCGCAGGACGTTCATCCCCAGCCAGATCACCAGGGTGTAGCCGAGCAGATAGAAGAACGCCCCCACCACCAGCTGGTACCTGGCCTCCACCAGCTTCTGCAGGCCACCACCGGGGGCAGAGAGCAACCCCGCGACCTTCCAGTAGAGGGGCCCGAAGAGGACCAGAACGATGACCACCGGGGTGAACCAGGGCAGAATGTCCATCAGCAGGTTGAAGTGGAAGGTGACGGGGTCCAGGCTCTTGAGCAGCAGCATCAGGCACCAGACGACGCCGACGAACGCCAAGCCCAGAAAGCAGGCGCCAACCAGCACCTCGAAACGGCGTCGGACCAAGAGCGCCAGCTTCACCGGGAACTATGGTAGCGGCCAATACCCAGCCCCAGCGGCACTTGGTGAGCCGGCCCCGTGACGGATGCTGCTACCCGCCAGCGCGCGCGGTCGCTGACGGGGCAGCGCTCCTAGCGACGGTCGCCCGCCTCACCAGCCCAGCCGCTTGCCACCTCTGCCACCTCGAACCGGGTTATGGCCCCGGCCTCGCGACGTTCGCCGCGTTGACCGCGACGCTCAGGCGGCCAACAATTCGATGGCGTACGCGGCAAAGCGGGAGTCTCTGGTGACGACCGTGAGACCTTCGAGCAGGGCTTGGGCCACGAGCAGGCGATCAAGGAAGTCCTCATGGTGGCGCGGTAAAGCACCCGTGGTCAGAGCGTGTTCAATCGATATCGGTAGACCTCTGAACCCACTTTGCTCCAGTTGGAATGCAAGGTCATCTGGGGCACGAAGCTTCCCCAGGGATTTCTTGATCGAGATTTCCCAGGCCGCCGCAGCCGAGACCATAACCTCGTTGGCTGGGTCCCCGATCGCCGTCGGCGCGCGTGGCGACAGCNNGGGCAAGTCTCAAAGTCGTGGGCTATCCACCCAAGGCCTTGCCAGACCCCCGCTACTCGTGGCTCAGACCGAGTGGCGATCGGTACCAGGAGTGCAACCAGTCGGCCGGCCCGCGCCAAGACGATCTCCTCGCCCTGAGCGACGCGGTCAAACAGCTGCGCGAGGTGGGTTTTCACCTCATATATGTTGACGCTGGTGGCCATGGGATCAACCGCTCTCAGACCAAACTACGTCTAGTCAAAACTTACGAGCCAAACTCCCCTTGTTCTCCTTAGAGCGAGCGGAAGATCACGGCCAGACCGATGAAGATCAGCACCAGAGAAATCACCGCCAGGAAGCCAAAGTCGAAGCTGACCAGTAGTCGCAGTCCCCCGCGGAGCTCGCCGACCAGCGGTGACCGAAGTGGCCGCGGCTCCTCCTTGATCGGACCCTGGCGGGCGGGTGGCTCCGCGGCCCGAGCTCGTGCCCAGATGCTGCGCAAGCTGATTGCCGCGCCGCCCGCCATCAGGAGTCCGACCGCTAGGATGGCGATCCCCAAACCGACCCCGCCGGTCCGGGTGACCGCCGCCAGCAGCGAGGTGGCTAGCGGCATCGAGCCGCGCCGGACCGCCGGCTCATTGCCGAACGGAGCCTAGGGTAGAGAGCGGTATTCGTGCCTCGCCTCGCGGATCCAGCCGCCGAGGGAAACCAGGGTGATGATCAGGCCGATCACTACCACCGGCACCTTGGTGATGACGCCGATCAAGGACATGGCGATCCCGATGGCNNTCATCTGACATGCGAGGCACCCAGGTAAAGCGCAGCCCAGATGAAACCAAGGGCCACCATCAGGATCGCGATCGCGGTCAGTAGCAGCCCGAAGCGCACATTGGCGCGGGCCTCTTTGCGGTGCATCAACGGTCCCCCGTTCCGGACTGCGCCACCGGTGGCGTGGGATTGACCCCCCCGAGTAAACCACGGTCGGAAGTGGCGATGGTACTGGCCGAGCCAGAGTCAGCCGCCGCCTGCCATCCGATCGCTGCCAGAACCACCACCGCGGCCCAGGTGGCGGAGCCTAGCGCCAGGTGCAGATCCTGAAGCGCCTCGGGAGCTTGGAGGGTCGCCACCAGGCCGCCAGCGGCGATTTGGGCCAGGAGCAAGACCGCGACAAGATCGGCCACCCATCGCGCCCCCTTGACGGCGCGCCAGCGCCTCGCCGCCTGCATCACGAAGAGCGCGATCAGGATGGTCGCGATCAGAACGACGAGCCGGTGGACGTCCTGAATCACCACCAGCGGCTGGTTAGCGCCTCCCAGAGCTCGGCAACCGGGCCAGGACGGGCAGGCAAAGGTCGCGCCCCCATCGACCACCAGCGACCCGGAGATCATCACCAGGAAGGTGGCTCCGACGGCCCACCAGCCCCACAGCGTCAGGCGGCGCCGCGCAGCCGGCCTTCGCCCGACCAGGCTAGCGACCGCGGTGACCCAGACCACCCCCAGCAGGATCATGGCCGCGATCAGATGCAGCGCCACGGTGAACGGGGCGTTGTGGGTGATGACGGTGACCGCCCCCAGGATGATCTGGATGACGATGATGACCAGGGCGACCACCGCCGGCACCAAGACCGACGGGCGCGCGCGCGCAAAGCGCCAGGCGGCGAGGGCGGTGAGGACCACCAGCACGGTGACCAGCGTCACCAGGTAACGGTGGGACTGCTCCAGGATTGAGTGGAAGTTGTCGACCGGACCGAGCTGGCCGTAGCAGAGCGGCCAGCCGGGGCAGCCCATCCCCGACTCCGTGACCCTGACCGTGCTGCCAAGGACCACGAGGAAGTAGGTGAGCACCCCCGTCAAAACCGCCAGGATCGGCAGCAGCAAGGCGAACCGGGGAGGGCG
>PKXE01000057.1:16007-21099 GCA_003132265.1 Candidatus Dormiibacterota bacterium
TGGGACCGTGCAGGGACAGCACCACGTTGTACGCGAACACCAGGATCGACAGCCCGATGATGAAGGCCCCGATGGTCGAGGTGAGGTTGAGCGCACCCCAGCCGCGGTCCACGCCGTAGGTCGCGATCCGGCGGGGCATCCCCAGCACCCCGAGGATGTGCATGGGCATGAACGTCAGGTTGAAACCAATGATCAGCAACCAGAAGTTCCACTTGCCCAGCCGTTCGCCGAGGAAGCGACCGAACACCTTGGGCCACCAGTAGTAGAGACCGGCGAAGACCGCGAACAAAGAGCCGCCCACCAGCACATAGTGGATGTGGGCGACCACCCAGTAGGTGCCGTTGAGCTCGTAGTCGATGCCCAGAGAGGCGAGGAAAACGCCGTCAAGGCCGCCGATGAGGAACATCAAGACGAAGCCCACGGCGAAGAGCATCGCCGTGGTGAAGCGAATCGAGCCACCCCAGAGTGTCCCCAGCCAGTTGAAGATCTTGACCCCGGTCGGAATCGCGATGATCATCGTGGTGCCCATGAAGAAAATCTGCACCGGGATCGGCAATCCCACGGTGAACATGTGGTGGGCGAAGACCATGAAACCCAGCACCCCGATGGCCGCCATCGAGACGGCCATGGCCCGGTAGCCGAAGATCGGTTTACGCGTGAATACCGGCAGGATCTCCGAGATCACGCCGAACCCCGGCAGCACCATGATGTACACCGCGGGGTGGGAATAGAACCAGAAGATCAGCTGGTAGAGGATGACGTTTCCTCCCGCGGAGGGGTTGAAGAAGTTGGTGCCCAGCTGGCGGTCCAGTAGCACCATCGCCAAGGCGGCGGCCAGGAACGGCGAGGCCAGCAGGACCAGCGCCGAGGTGACCTCCATCGACCACACGAAGAGAGGGATCCGGAACCAGGTCATCCCCGGCGCCCGCAGCCGGTGGATGGTGACCAGGAAGTTGACCGCTCCCATCACCGACGAGATACCGATAATGTGCAGTCCCAGGATCCACAGGTCCTGGCCCACCTGCGGAGAGTAGAGCTTCTCGGTGAGGGGCACGTAGCCGGTCCATCCGGCGGCCGCGCTGCCACCGAAGAAGAAGCCGCTGTACATCACCAGGCCGCCCAGCGGCACCAGCCAGAACGCGAACGCGTTGATGCGGGGGAACGCCATATCTTTGGCCCCGATCATCAGCGGCACCATGTAGTTGCCGAACGCGCTCCAGACTGGGATCACGAAGAGGAAGATCATCGTGGTCCCGTGCATCGTGAACAGCTGGTCGTACTGCGAGGCCGTGAGCAGGTTGCCGTTGGGCTGCGCCAGCTGGGTGCGAATCAGCAGCGCCATCAGACCACCGATCAGGAAGAAGGTGAAGGTGGTGAAGAAATAGAGGATGGCGATCCGCTTGTGGTCGGTGGTGGTGACCCACTCCCAGACTTTGCCGTAGCTGCGGGGAACCGGGTGGGCGAGGGGGAGGTCAGCGGTGCTCATGAATCCTCACAACCGGCTCAGGAAAGACGGCCGAGATAACTTTGGTACTGGGCCATCGAGACCACCTTGACCGTGATCAGCATCTCGGCGTGGCCGACCCCACAGAACTCGAAGCACTGGCCCTGGTAGGTGCCCGCGTGGCTGGCTTCGATGAAGGCGTGATTGGTGATCCCCGGGAGGGCGTCGATCTTGGCCCCCAACGCCGGCACCCAGAAGCCGTGGATGACGTCCTTGGAGCTAGTGGTGAGGTCGATCGGGGTGTTGACCGGAATCTCCATGGTGCGCACCGAACTCTTGCCGTTGGAGTAGGTGAAGGACCAGTCGAACTGCTGCCCGGTGACGTGGATCTTGACCGGGTCGCGACCGGCCGGGGTCGCCGGGCTGGGGCCGTTGCGCAGATAGCCGACGTTGACGACATTGAGGATGAAGAGGGCGAACAGCAGCACCGTGGGGCCGATGATCCAGGCCCGTTCCAGCTTGGCGTTGCCGTGGATCTGGCGGGGCATCTCGTCGTCCGACCGCCGCCGGAAGCGGAAGCAGGCATAGACGATGGCTCCCCCGACTCCCAGGAGGACCACGATGGAGCAGGCAAGGAAGACGTAGAAGAGCATGTCGATGGTACGGGCCGGGGGACCGCCCGGGTTCAGGAAGTTGGTGTTGGCTGCCAGGACCGGGGAGGTGGCCAGCGCGATGGCTCCGAGGGCGCCCAGGGAGGCAGCGGCGAGTAGCTTGCCACCAAGTTGGGCTCCTCTGGTTTTCAACCGCTCCCCCGCAACTCCCCGAGACTTCGCCTCGATCGTGGCTACCCGCGGGAGCCGCGCCAAAAAGCGAGTCGAGTATGGCCACCGGCTGATCTCACTGTCAAACGGGAGGGGGGGACGGGGGCCAAAGCCGGCCGCCAACTAAGATGGAAGCGTCGGCGCCGGCAGATCGACGGAGGAGGAAACATGATCGAGAGTTCCTCTCTAGACCCCCTCGGAGTCAGAGCGGAGTTGGGCCCGGGTGGCCCCCGTTTCTACAGCTTGGCCCGGCTCCGGGACCAGGGGTTGGCGGACCCAGACCGGCTACCCAGCACCGTCAAGGTCTGGCTCGAGATGTTGCTGCGGGAGGCCGGCGGCCGGCACGCCAAGCCCGAGGACGCCCTCTTTCTCGCCAACTGGACCGGCCAGGTGGCCGAGGCCGATCGGGAGCGGGAACTCCCCTACTTTCCCGCCAGGGTGCTGCTCCAGGACTTCACCGGGGTGCCGGCGGTCGTCGATTTCGCCTCGATGCGCTCGGCAATGGTCCGGAACGGGGGCGACCCCGGGCGGATCGACCCCTTGGTCGACGCCGATCTGGTCATCGACCACTCGGTCCAGGTGGACGCCTACGGCAGCCAGTCCGCCTACGGGACCAACCTGGAGCGGGAGTACCAGCGCAACTACGAGCGGTACAGCCTCCTGCGCTGGGCCCAGCAGGCCTTCCGCGGCTTTCGGGTGGTGCCCCCCGGGATGGGGATCTGCCATCAGGTGAACCTCGAGTACCTGGGCCGAGTGGTCCAGCTGCGGAAGCAGGACGGTGCCCAGCTGGCGATCCCGGACACGCTGGTGGGCACCGACTCTCACACCACGATGATCAACGCGCTGGGCGTCCTGGGCTGGGGAGTGGGCGGCATCGAGGCGGAGGCGGCGATGCTGGGCCAGCCGCTCTTGCTCACGCCCCCCTTGGTTCTGGGGGTTCGCTTCACCGGCCGGCTGCAACCGGGGGTCACCGCCACCGACCTGGTGCTGACGGTCACCGAATGGCTCCGCCACGTGGGAGTCGTGGGAAAGTTCGTCGAATTCTGTGGGGAGGGTCTCGACGGCCTCTCGCTCGCCGACCGGGCCACGATCAGCAACATGGCCCCGGAGTGCGGGACGACCGCCTCGCTCTTCCCGGTGGACCAGACCGTGCTCGACTATCTCGCGACCACCGGCCGCCCCAAGGAGCTGATCGACCTGGTGGACCGCTACACCAGAGAGCAGGGCCTCTTCCGGAGCGCCGACTCCCCGATCCCCACCTTCACCGAGATGCTGGAGATGGACCTCAGCACGATTGAGCCCAGCGTCGCCGGGCCCCGCCGCCCCCAGGACCGGGTCCCCCTCGCCCAGATCGGGCACAGCTTCGTCAGCAACTTCCCGCCCAGAGCCGCGGTGCCCTCGCCGCCAGAGCGGCCCCAGCTCGAGGACGGCGCGGTGGTGATCGCGGCCATCACCAGCTGCACCAACACCTCCAACCCCAGCGTGATGGTGGCGGCCGGCCTCCTAGCCCGGCGGGCGGTCGAGCGCGGCATCCGCCCGCCCAGCTTCGTCAAGACCAGCCTGGCCCCGGGCTCCCGGGTCGTCACCGACTACCTTCGGCAGTCCGACCTGCTCCCCGCCCTGGAGGCGATCGGCTTCGACGTGGTCGGCTACGGCTGCACCACCTGCATCGGCAACAGTGGGCCCCTCCCGGACGAGGTGGCCCGGGAGGTGGAGGAACAGAACCTCAAGGTCGCGGCGGTGCTGAGCGGCAACCGGAACTTTGAGGGTCGGATCCACCCCCAGGTGACGGCGTCCTACCTGGCCTCCCCCCCGATGGTGGTTGCCTTCGCGCTGGCCGGGAGCGTCCGCCGGGACCTCACCACCCAGCCGCTGGGGCTGGACCGGGACGGCAAGCCCGTCTACCTCAAAGAGCTCTGGCCCACCGCGGCGGAGGTGGACGAGGTCATCGCCTCCGCGGTCAAGCCGGAGTTCTTCGCCGCCGAGTACGCGAGGATTTTCAGCGGGGACGAGCACTGGGCGGCGATGGCCTCCCCCACCGGGCCCAGCTACGAATGGGAGCAAGCCTCCACCTACATCCGGGAGATGCCTCTCTTCGAGGACATGTCGCCCGAGGCGGCCCCGGTGCCGGATATCAAGGACGCCCGGGTCCTGACCCTGCTGGGTGACTCGGTCACCACCGACCACATCTCCCCCGCCGGCTCGATCGCACCGACCAGCCCGGCCGGGGAATACCTGCAGTCGCTCGACGTCGCGCCCCAGGAGTTCAACAGCTACGGCTCGCGCCGCGGCAACCACGAGGTGATGATCCGAGGCACCTTCGCCAACCTCCGGCTGCGCAACCGGCTCGCCGCCGGCAAGGAGGGGTGGTTTACGACCCACCAGCCCGACGGGGAGCCGACCACGATTTACGACGCCTCGGTCCGCTACCGGGAGGAGGGGGTGCCCCTGATCGTGATCGGTGGCAAGGAGTACGGCTCCGGCAGCTCACGCGACTGGGCCGCCAAGGGAACAGCCCTCCTCGGGGTGCGCGCGGTGCTGGTGGAGAGCTTCGAGCGGATCCACCGCAGCAACCTGGTCGGGATGGGGGTGCTCCCGATCCAGTTCCAGGAGGGAGAGTCAGCCGAGAGCCTGGGGCTGGACGGAACGGAGTCCTACTCCATCGCCAACCTGGACCAAGATCTGAAGCCNNAGGCGGGGCAGACCCGGGAGATCTCGGTGGTGGCCCGAGTGGACAGCCACAATGAGGTCGAGTACCTGCGCCACGGCGGGGTGCTCCAGTTGGTACTGCGCCAGTTCCTCGCCGAATAGCTGAGCGGTGATCTCG
>PKXE01000100.1 GCA_003132265.1 Candidatus Dormiibacterota bacterium
TCGTTGCGCGCCAGGAGTTCCAGGACGATCTCCTCGAACTTGGCCTCGGTGAGGGCTGGGTCCGGCTCCAGGTGCAGGATCCGAGCCGAGCGCAGGATCCGAGTGCCATGCTCCCGGAGCCGGATCACGAAGAGTTGTTCCCGTTCCTCGCTCCAGTAGGCGCGGATCCCCTCGAAGCAGCCGGTACCGTAGTTGAAGGCGTGGGTGGTGACCGGAACGCGGGCCTGCTCCTGGTCCACGAACTCCCCCCCGAAGTAGACGATCTCCCCAGGCGCTGTCATACGTACCTCCCCATGCCACCACTGACGTCGATCGAAGCCCCGGTGATGTAGCTGGCCCGGGAACTGGCCAGAAACGCGACCAGCCCGGAGACTTCCTCGGCTTCGCCGAACCGACCCAGGGGGACCTCGGCGGCCGCGGTCTGAGCGAGGAAGTCCTCCTCGCTCAGCTGGGGTGCCCGCCGCTGGTGGATGTTGCTCCACTGGGGGGTGCGGACGAAGCCGATGTTGACGCTGTTGACCAGGATCCCTTCCCGGGCCACCTCCATCGCCAGGGCCTTGTTGAAAGCCAGGCAGGCCGCTCGGTCGACCGTAGTGGCAAAGAAGCTGGGGTCGGGCTGCCGCCCATAGATGGCGTTGATGTTGATGATGGATCCGCCCCCGGCGGCCCGCAGGTGCGGCAGGGCGGCCCGACTGCAGCGGATCTGGGAGAAGAGTTTGACCTCCAGATCCGCCTGAAAGTCGGCGTCGGTGAGGGTGGCGAAGGTCCCGGGGTGGGCCCGGCCGGCATTGTTGACCAGCACGTCGAGGCCGCCCAGCTCAGCCACGGCGTGGGCGAAGAAGCCCTCCACCTGGTCGGCCTTGGTCACGTCGGCGACCTCTGCCATCACCTTGCCGCCGCCTTGGCACAGCTCCCGAGCGGCGGCCTCCACCTCCTCCCGGTGCCGGGCACAGAAAGCGACCGCCGCTCCCTCCGCGAGCAGCTCTTTGGCGATGGCCGCGCCCAGACCCTTGGAGCCGCCGGTGACGATGGCCCGCCGACCGCGGAGCTGGAGGTCCACCGGCCTAGCCGGCCGCCTTGGGCAAGCTCTGTCCCCGCAGGGCCAGCAGCGCCCGCCGGGGCGGGTTGAAGACGTCGTACTCGTGGCAGGGCAGGTCGCGGGTGCGGGCCCCATGGGGGACGTTGGCGGGGACCACCGCCACCATCCCCGGTGTGAGCAGGCGCACCTCACCGTCGAGGTCGAACTCCAGCTCGCCCTCGACCACCAGGGTCAGCTGCTCCTCGTCGTGGCTGTGCACCGGCGCCTCGGTATGGGGCGCAAAGCGAACCGAGTTGAGCATGGTGGCCTCGCCGAGGGCGGGCCGGAACTCTAGGCCAGGCACGAACATGACCGGCTCAACCTCCCTGGGAAGGTCTACGAAGTGGCCTTTGGCGGTCGGTGCCCGGCCCGATCCCGGCTCGGCGAAGTACTGGTCCGCGAGACTCATAGCTGCTCTCCCCTCCATGCCGCTGAGCCGGCGCTCTCCGCCGGCACCTCGAATCCTGCAGTCGCCGCCGTCCCCACTGGCCGAGCTGAACCTGGCTGCCGGTCCAAGCCGCAAATGATAGCCGAATTGCCACCTTTACCGATATCATGAAAAGGTGGGTAGCGTGATCACTCCTCGCGGCGTAGTGGTGAAACCCGCTGATCACCTTACTCATGGTGCGGTAGAGCCCGGGGCCTTCGCAGCGCTCCAAGGGCCGCCGGTTGGCGTCGATCAGACCGACCTCCAGATCCTGGTACTGCTGCTGCACGACGCCCGCCGCTCCGTGCGCGGGATCGCCGCCGAGGTGCACATGTCGGCCCCAGCGGTGGCGGAGCGGATCGCCCGGCTGGAGCGCCACGGGGTCGTCCGCGGCTACCGAGCCGAGATCGACTGGGGCCGCCTAGGCTACGGACTGCTGGTCTACATCCGGGTCACCGGGGTGCAGGGAAGCGAGCAGTCCGACACCGTCGCCGAGCTGCGGCACCTGCCCGAGGTGGAGCAGGTGGAGGTCGTCACCGGCGACTCCGACCTCTTGGTGCGGCTGCGGGCCCGGGACCAGCAGCACCTGCGCGAGTTGCTCTTCGAGCGGGTCTGGAAGATCAGCGGGATCCAGCGCACCGAGACCCTGCTCTGCCTGGGCGAACTGCCGCCCAAGTCGTTCGACCTGGAACTGGCCCAGTCGCTGCTGGATCAAATTGATCCCGACCGGGCTCGCCCCGGGGGCAACGGCACCGCCGCTGAGGTCGGCCCTCTTGTGTGAGATCTTGGTCGCGGTCTGGCCCGAGCCGCAGCCCTTCGCTCGGTTGCTGCCCTGGGGGCTGGAGCTGGAGCGCTTCGGCGTGGCCAGCTTCGGCTGGGGCCTGGCCTGGCGCGAGGGGGGACGGGTGCGCCGGTACCGCGATCCCGGGCGGCTGGTCGACGACGAGGCGGGCCAGGCCCAGCTGAAACAGATCCGCTCCACCCACTTCCTGCTCCACCTGCGCCGCCCCTCCCAGCTCACCACGGTCGCGCTGGCCGACAGCCAGCCCTTTGTGGCCGAGGACGGCTCCTTCGCCTTCGCCCACAACGGGCGGCTGGAGGGCGCCCCCGGCATCCGTCAGCGCTTCCCGGGAAAGCTGGAGGGCCAGGCTGACAGCGAGGTGGGATTCCGGCTCTTCGAGGCGTTGGTCGCGGGAGGCCAGGCGCCCTCAGAGGCGCTGCGGCAGGTCCACCAGCAGCTGGGCGGGAGCGCCAATCTGGCCTATCTGCCCTCCCAGGGAGCACCCCTTTTCTACGCGGGCAACAAGGAGAACGCTGGCTGGCGCTTCCGCCTCGAGGGAGCCGAGGTCGCCAGCACCGCCCTCCACTCGGCGGATGAGGCCATCTTCAGCCTCTGCTTCCCCGCCGCCACCCAGCGGGTTAGGCTGGCGCTCGAGGAGGTGGTGTCGCTGGGGCAGAGCCCGTCCGGCGAGCCAGCGGCTTCGGGGGCGGCGTCGGGGCGCGAACGGCGGCGGGAGAGCTTGAAAGAGGAGGAGAGGTAGATGACGAGCACCCCAGTGCAGGACCTGGCCGTAGGCAAGGTGGACTTCATCGCGGAGCATGGTCTCTTCACTGACGCCATGCACGCGGCGGCCGAGCGCGCCGCCGCCCTGGTCTCCGAGCAGGGCATCCGCACGGTGCGGATCGGGGTGGTGGACCAGCACGGGGCGGTGCGCTGTACGTTCGTCTCCACCCACGATTTCCTGCTGTCTTTGCGCAACGGCATCGACTTCTCCGGCGCCATCCTCAGCCTCGACACCGCTAACAAGGTCTTCCCCCCGGCTTTCGTGGAGGGCGGCGGCTTCGGAATCCCTGAGCTCACCGGCTTCCCTGACGTGGTCCTGGTCCCCGACCCGACCACCTTCCAGATCCTGCCCTGGGCCAACCAGACCGCCTGGATGCTTTCAGACGCCTACTTCAGCAACGGCAAGCCGGTGGGGCTCAGCACCCGCCAGGTGCTGCGCCGGCAGCTGGACGCGGCGAGGGAGCTGGGCTTCGAGTACGCCGCCGGGCTGGAGGTGGAGTTCTACATCTTCTATCGGGAGCGGACCCGGATCGGCATCGACCAGACCGGCTGGCCGCCCCTGGCGCCCCCCGTCAGCGTGGTGGCCCAGGGCTACCAGTACCTCTCCGAGAACCGCCTGGCCCAGATCAGCGAGATCCTGGACCCCCTGCGCGATCACCTGGAGGCGGTCGGGCTGCCCCTGCGCACCATCGAGGACGAGTGGGGCCCCGGCCAGACCGAGATCACCTTCGACCCCCAGGTGGGGCTGGGGCCCGCCGATGCCATGATCCTGTTCCGGACCGCCGCCAAGCAGATCTGCCACCAGCTGGGCTACCACGCCACCTTCATGTGCCGGCCGCTACTGCCCAACGTATCCTCCAGTGGCTGGCACCTGCACGAGTCCCTCCAGGACGCCAAGCGCGGGGGCAACGCCTTCGCCAGCACCGACCACGAGGCGCTCTCTCTGACCGGGCGCCAGTTCGCGGCCGGGATCCTGGACCACGCCATCCCCATGACCGTCTTCTCCACCCCCACGGTCAACGGCTTCAAGCGCTTCAAGCCCTACTCCTTCGCGCCCAACCGGGTCAACTGGGCGGTGGAGAACCGGGGCTCGATGCTGCGGGTGCAGGGGCAGCCCGGGGACCAAGGCTCGCATCTGGAGAACCGGCTCGGTGAGCCGGCGGCCAACCCCTACCTCTACATGGCCGCCAACATCGCCGCCGGCCTGGACGGAATCCGGCGCCAGCTGACCCCGCCCCCGATGGTGCAGGCCGACCCCTATTCGGAGGCGGCCCCGGCCCTCCCCGCCAGCCTGGGCGAGGCGGTGGAGGCGCTCGACCGGGACCAGTTCTTCCGCCAGGCGCTGGGGCCTGAGATCGTCGACTACCTGGTCATGCTCAAGCGCTTTGAGTTCAACCGCTATCAGACCGAGGCTGGCGCCGACGCCGACCCCGGCGAGGTCACCGAGTGGGAGCAGAACGAGTACTTTGAATTCTTCTAGCCCTCTGGCTGCGGGCTCCTGCCTCTGATGGCCACGCCGCCGCCCGACCCCACCTCCGATCTCCCAATCCAGCACCTGGTCCTCTTCCGGCTAGCGGAGGATCCTGGACCCGAAGTGGAGGAGGAGATGCGCCGCCAGATCGTCCAATGGGTGGGCATTCCTGGGCTGCGCCGGCTCCGGTTCGGACGCGACACGCTCGGCCGGGCCGAGGGTTACCAGTTCGGACTCCTCACCGAGTTCAGCGACCCCGCCACCTACGCCGCTTACCTGGCCCACCCCCTGCACCAGAGCTTCCTCGCCTGGGTTCTGGCCCGCTCCTTCGACGTGATCCGCTTTGATTACGCGCTCACGGCCCAGACCAGCCTGCGGGAGCCAGCTGCGGGCTGAGTCCGTACCGAGCCTAGTAGCTGGCCGCTAGCTGAGGGTGCTCAGCCAGGTGGAGAGGATGTCGGGGGCACCTTGGGAGTCCGGCTCCAGCCGCAGGGTGCGGTCCTCCGCGCTCCGCTCCTCCAGGATGTAGTCGACATCCTTCAGCTGATGTCCGGTGAGGATCGCCACCACATCTGCCTCGGGCTCGATCTGGCCGGCCTGCCGCAGTTTTCGCAGACCCGCGACCGTCGTGGCCGAGGCCGGCTCGCAGCCGATCCCGTCGCGTCCCAGCGCCTCCTTGGCGGCCTCGATCTCCTGGTCTGAAACCGACTCAGCCGCTCCCTCGGACCACCTGAGGGCGCGCAGTGCCTTGGTCCAGTTGGCGGGACTGCCGATCCTGATCGCGGTGGCCCTCGTCTGAGGGTCGGGAAGCGGCTCCAGGGTGCGGTCCCCGGAAGCCCACATCCGAAAGAAGGGGTTCGACCCCTCGGCCTGGACCACGAGCAGGCGGGGGATCTTGCTGATGAGGCCGAAGCTGCTCAGCTCCATCAGCCCCTTCCCGATCGCGGAGATGTTGCCCAGGTTGCCCCCCGGGACCACCACGTAGTCGGGAACCCGCCAGCCCCGCTGCTCCAGCAGCTCGACGATCACCGTCTTCTGGCCCTCGATCCGGTAGGGATTGATCGAGTTGACCAGATACCAGCCCAGCTCTCCCGCTACCTGGCGGAGCAGCTTGAGCGCCTGGTCGAAGTTGTTCCCGGTCTCGATGACCAGGGCCCCAAAATCGATCGCCTGGGCCAGCTTGGCGCTCGAGACAGCACCCTCGGGAACGAAGAGAAGCGCCCTCAGCCCGGCCCGGGCAGCGTAGGCGGCCATCGAGGAGGAGGTGTTACCGGTGGAGGCGCAGGCCACCACCTGGGCTCGCTGGGAGACCGCGTGGCTGATGCAGGCGGTCATCCCCAGGTCCTTGAAGGACCCGGTCGGGTTGACCCCCTGGTGCTTCACCATGAGGCGGTCGAGGCCCGCCCAGCTCGCCGCCTGGGCGGAGCTCACCAAAGGGGTTGAGCCCTCGCCCAAGGAGATCGGCAGCTGGTCTGGGGCGAGGAACGGCAGCAACTCCCGGAAGCGCCAGACGCCACTTCGGTCGGCCTCTTCATCCCCCCCCTGCCGCCCGCGCCAGAGCTCAGGCCACCGACCGGGGTCGGCTTCCCCGAATTCGTAGCCCACCTCCAGCAGCCCGCCACAGCTGGCGCAGGCGTAGGAGATGCCCGGCTGCTGACTCTCTCTGGAGCAGCCGGGGTCGGAGCAGCGCAGAAAGGAACGGGTCACTCGCTCTCGACTCTAGAGCCCGAATTCCTGGTGCATGGCCCGGACCGCCGCCGCGACGTCGGACGACTTCACCACCAAAGAGACGCTGAGCTCCGACGAACCCTGGGCGATGGCAGCGATGTTGATCCCCAGCCGGGCGATCGACCCGAAGATCCGAGCGGCGATCCCCGGGGTGCCCTTCATGCCCTCTCCCACCGACACCACCACCCCGACATCGGGCAGCTCCTCAACGCCGGCCAGCGATGCGCCGCGCTCCCGGTCGAGCCGGCGCCGCACCCGAGCGGCATCGACGCGGTTGACCGCAAAGGAGAGGACGTTCTCCGCCGAGGACTGGGTGACGACCAGGGTGCTGACGTGATCTGCGTCCAGCCATCCGAATACCAGCGCCGCCAGTCGGGTGAAGGGCAACGCCCGGTCGCCGGACACCGTGAACAGCGCCGCCTCCGCGGTGGAGGCGATCGCCCTCACCCCGGGTCGCTGCGGCTTGGATCCACCGATCTCGGTCCCCGCGGCGGTCGGGTTGAAGGTGTTCTTGATCAGAACTGGGATCCCGGCCCGGAAGGGCAGGTCCAGCGAATTGGGATGCAGCACCTTGGCCCCAAAGAAGGAGAGCTCGATTGCCTCCCGATAGGAAAGCTCCGGGATCACCCGGGCTTCCGGCACGAGCCGGGGATCGGCAGTCATCATCCCGTCGACATCGGTCCAGATCCAGATCTCGTCGGCCGGCAGGGCGGCGCCCAGGATGGTGGCGCTGTAGTCGGAGCCGCCCCGGCCCAGGGTGGTGCAGCTGCCGTCCCTGGTGGCGGCGCGAAACCCGGTCACCACCGGGATCGCCCCCCGCTGAAGGAGCGGCGCCAGCCGGGCCCGGACCTTCTCCCTGGTGGGCTCGAAGAGGAGGGAGGCGTTGCCGAAGCCATCGTCGGTGACGATCAGCTCCGTGGCATCGACCGCCTCCGCGTCCAGGTCGCCCGCCCGCAGGATGGCGGCCATCAGGGTCGCGGACATCACCTCTCCGAAGGAGGAGAGCGAGTCGAGTGAGCGGGGAGTCAACTCCCGGACCAACGAGAAGCCGGTGCAGAAGTCGTGGAAGGTGGCCAGCTCGGTATCGATCTGAGCTTGGATCACGGGACGTTCCGCGGCGGGGATGAGCGCCTCGCAGACCTCGGTGTGGCGGCGCTTCAGCTCCTCACCGATCCTCTGCCAGGTGTCGGTCTCCCGCCGGCTGGCGGCGGTGGCGGCCTGGAGTAGGGACCCGGTGACCTTCTGCATCGCCGAGACGACCACCACCAACTGGACCTCCGTCGCATGCTGGCCGATGATGCCGGCGGTGCCCGCCATCCGCCCGGCGTCACCGAGCGAGGTGCCGCCGAACTTCACGACTCGCACTGGCCGCTCAGGCGTTTGCGTCACGAGACGCCGAGCTCCTCGAGAAGGCGCCCCTTGGCGCCGAGGTTGTCCGCGCTCAGCGCCAGCGCCCGCGCTTCCACCCCCTTGCTGCGAAAGCACTGCAGGAGTTGGTCGGCTATCTCCGGCGCGGGCCGCCTGGTCACCGCCAGCACCGAGGAGCCGGCACCACTCAAGCAGACGCCGAGCAGGTCAGGATGCTCCAGGGCGAGGCAATCGGCTAGCCCGGGCATGAGCTCTGCCCGCTGGGACTGGTGCCAGCGATCGGCAAAGAACTCGGGCTCGAAGTCGAACTCTCCGGAGAAGGCCGAGGCGACCAGTAGAGCGGCCCGCTGCAGGTTGTGCACCGCGTCGACCCGGCTGTAGGCGTCGGGCAGGGCCGCTCGCGACGCGGAGGTGGGCATGGGTCGATCGGGCACCACGACGATGAACTCCAGTTCCTGGGGCACCTTCGCCTTGCGGCTCAGCACCCGCCGCGAATCCGCGCCGGAGGCCGACACCACGAGACCGCCCAGGT
This sequence comes from Candidatus Dormiibacterota bacterium, assembly GCA_003132265.1. Taxonomy (GTDB): domain Bacteria; phylum Chloroflexota; class Dormibacteria; order Aeolococcales; family Bog-877; genus Bog-877. The sequence goes on from PKXE01000100.1 coordinate 8,169, forward strand.
AGGCGGCGGCGGCGTTGTCGGGATGACCGTCCAACTCCGCTGCCAGGCCGATCAGGGTGGCGTCGTCGGGCCGTCTCCCATAGAGCTGAGACCCGATCAGCAGCCCGGCGACGATGGCCGCGGCACTGGAGCCGAGCCCGACTCCGACCGGGATCGCGCTGCGAAGCCGGAGGCGCAGCCCCGGAACGGGAGCCTCCAACCAGGCATAGAGCCGGTTGATGCCCTGAACCACCAGGTTGGAGGAGTCGGTGGGAATCGTGTCCACTCCCTCGCCCTCGCATTGGAGTTCCAGGCCCGCGAAGGGCAGCGGCGTCGCTTCAACCACCAACTCGAGGTTGAGGGCGAGCGCTGCGCAGTCGAAGGCACACCCCAGATTGGCCGAAGTGGCGGGGACCGCTACCTCGAGCATGCGGATACCGGCTGGACGGCCACCCTCAACGCCGCGCCCCCACCCCACTCAGTTGCTCCTCGAAAGCCTCCAGCCTCGGGGCCACGACGGGGATCTCAGGCAACTCGGAAACCAGGGCGTCGGTCGTCTTGAGACCGTTCCCGGTGATGCAGAGCACGGTCGTCTCGCCGGGTTGGATCCGCCCGTCCCGGATCAGCTGGCCGGCGACGGAGACCGTCACCCCACCGGCGGTCTCGCCGAAGATGCCCTCCTCCTCGGCCAGGACGCGTATGCCGGCCACGATCTCGGGGTCGGTCGCGGACTCGGCCCAGCCGCCGCTGGAACGGATCACCTCCATGGCCCGATACCCGTCGGCCGGGTTGCCGATCGCCAGGGACCGGCAGATGGTGTCAGGCAGCTGCGGGATGATCTCGGTCTTGCCGCCGGAGACCGCGCTGGAGATCGGCGAGCAGCCCAGCGCCTGGGCGCCGAACACCCGGACCGGCTTCGCCTCCACCAGGCCGGTCGCGACCAGCTCTGAGAATGCCTTGGCGATCTTGGAGATCTGAGCTCCACCGGCCATCGGCACCACGACGTTGTCGGGGAGCCGCCAGCCGAGTTGCTCGGCGATCTCGAAGCCCACCGTCTTCGAGCCCTCCGCGTAATAGGGCCGCAGGTTGACGTTGACGAAGCCCCAAGGGTGGAGATCCGCGATCTCGACGCAGAGCCGGTTGACCTGGTCGTAGTTACCGTCCACCCGGATCACCCGGGCCCCGTAGACCGCGGTACCCAGCACCTTGGCCGCCTCCAGATCCGAGGGGATGAACACCCAGGCCTCCAGTCCCAGCCGGGCCGCCTGGGCGGCCACTGCGTTGGCCAGGTTGCCGGTCGAGGCGCAACCCACCACCTCAAAGCCGAAGGCCCTGGCCTGGGCCAGCGCCACCGCCACCACCCGGTCTTTGAAGGAGAGCGTGGGGAAGCAGGCGGCGTCGTCCTTGAGCCAGAGGTCCTGGCTACCGATTCGGGCCCCGAGCCGCGGGGCCCGAAGCAACGGGGTGAAGCCCACCGGGAGGTCCGAGCGAAAGCCCTCCGCGACCGGGAGGAACTCCGCGTAGCGCCAGAGGTCGGGGTTGCGACGCTCGATCTGGTCGCGGCTCACCGCCGCTCGCACGGCCGGCAGGTCGAAGGCCACTTCAAGCGGAGCGAAGCAGTCCTCGCAGAGCACCAGCGGACCATTTCCGAAATGACGTCCGCATTGCTCGCAGCGCAATTGAAAGAGTTCTGACACGGCTGGCTCCTTTGAGTATCAGTTAGGTGGATCGCCTGAGGTGGTCCAGAGCGGTTGTCACGGGGCTCTGGAGGTCGATCCGGGGGAGCTAGCACCCAAGGGGCGCTAGGACTTAGTTCGCGAGTCCCCCGTGGCGCGCTGACGCATTCGGTTTCCTGGGTCAGGAGACCAAGCGGGTCCGCGGCCAATCAGGCGCTGATCGTCACCGAAAGAAGAGCTGGGCACGCCAAGACGAAGTGCGCTCAAGGCGCCTCGGCGTGGACCGCAAGCCGTCGTGGCAATCGCCATGGCCTAACTTTAGCGAACTGGAGCCGCCCTCGGGGCGGGACTGGCTCGCGGCGGGCAGCCCCGGGCCTGGCAAACTCCCCATATCGATGAAGAGATATCGCGTCGGCGTGCTGGGGGCGACCGGGGCCGTGGGCCAGCGTCTGGTCCAGCTCCTGGAGGGGCATCCCTGGTTCAGCCTGACCGAGGTGGTCGCCTCCGAGCGCTCGTCCGGCCGCCCCTACGGAGAGGCAGTCTCCTGGCGGCTGGGCAGCCGGATCCCCGAAGAGGCGGCCCGCCTGGTGATCAAGGATCTCTCCCCTCATCTCGATTGCGACCTGGTGCTCTCCGCCCTCGACTCCGCGGTGGCGGGCGACGCCGAGGAATCTCTCGCCACGGCCGGCTTTCCGGTGATCAGCAACGCCCGCAACCACCGGATGGAGGACGACGTACCGCTGCTGATCCCCGAGGTGAACTGGGAGCACACCGCGGTGCTGCCGCACCAGCGCGCCCTGCGCCACTATTCGACCGGGCTCCTGGCGACCAATCCCAACTGCTCGACGATCGGACTGGCTATGGCGCTCAAGCCGCTCCAGGACGCGTTCGGCGTCTCTGAGGTGTCCGTTGTCACCATGCAGGCGCTGTCGGGGGCGGGGCTCAAGGGAGTCGCAGCCATGACGATCCAGGACAACGTCATCCCCCACGTCCCCGGCGAGGAGGAGAAGCTCGAGTCCGAGTCTCTGAAGATCCTGGGCGGCTTACAGGGCGAGCGGTTCGTCCCCGCCGACCTGCGAGTCAGCGCCCAGTGCAACCGGGTCGCGGTCCTGGACGGCCACACCGAGGCCNNCACCCGGTCCTGGTGGTGGACGGGGTCGATCGCCCTCAGCCGCGCCTAGACCGAGACGTAGCCAAGGGCATGGCGGTGAGCGTCGGCCACCTCCGTCCCTGCCCGGTGCTCGACTGGAAGTTCACCCTGGTCGTCCACAACGCCATTCGAGGTGC
>PKXE01000095.1:0-24423 GCA_003132265.1 Candidatus Dormiibacterota bacterium
GAGATGCTGGGCAACTTCAGCTTCGGGGCCTACTTCAAAGAGGAGGCGATCGCCTACGCCTTCGAGCTGCTCACCCGCACCTTCGGCCTCGACCCGAGACGGCTCTATCCCAGCGTCCATCCAGGCGACGAGACCTCAGTTCAACTCTGGGAGAAGGTCGCTGGAATACCTCCGGAGCGCGTTACCCGCCTCGAGGAGAACTTCTGGCAGGCGGGACCGACCGGCCCCTGCGGGGTCGACAGCGAGATCTACTACGACCTGGGGGAGAGCTTCGGGGTGGGCGCGGATGAGCGCCCTGGCCAGGGCGAGCGCTACCTCGAGTTCTGGAACCTGGTGTTCATGGACTCCGAGCGGCTGGCCGACGGCAGCACCCAGCCGCTGGCTCATCCCGGAGTGGACACAGGGATGGGCCTGGAGCGCATCGCGATGATCCTCCAGGGTGGCCGGTCGATATTTGACACCGACCTGTTCGCCCCGATTCGCGAGGATTTCGCCCGCCGGGCCAGGAGCCTTGACGATGGCCCGGCGAGCCAGCGCGATCGCCATCTGCGCCGCCTCTCGGACCACGCCCGCGGCGCCTGCATGCTGATCGCGGACGGAGTCCTGCCCTCCAACGAGGGGCGGGGCTACGTCCTGCGCCACCTGCTGCGGCGGGCCCTGGTGAGCTCGATGAGCCTGGACGTGGCGGGTGGGCTGGGCCCGTGCGTGCCGGCGGTCGTCTCGATCCTAGGCGACACCTACTCGGAGCTGGCGAGCGGCGCCGAGCAGGTTCGGGCGGTCATCGAGCAGGAGGAGGCGCGCTTCGAGGAAACCCTGGCCAGGGGTCTGGAGCAGTTCGAAACGGTGGTCAGTCGGTCGGAGGGTGGGGTGATCTCGGGGACCGACGCCTTCCGGCTTCACGACACGTACGGCTTCCCCCTGGAGCTGACCGAGGACCTGGCCGCGGCGAGAGGCGTCTTAGTGGACCGCGCCCAGGTCGATCTGCTGTTCCAGCAACAGCGGGAGCTGGCCCGGGCCAGCCGCTCCAGCCTTCCCCCCGGCTCAGCGCAACTGGACCTACCCCCGACCGCGTTTGTGGGGTACGAACAGATGGAGGCGCCAAGCCAGGTCTCCTTGCTGCTCAGAGATGGCGAGGTCGTGGAGCTAGCCGGGGTCGGAGAGGAGATCGACGTCGTCCTCCAGCAATCCCCGTTTTACGCCGAGGGCGGCGGCCAGGTGGGGGATCGCGGGAGGCTGGAGTGGGAGGGCGGAGCGGCCTTGGTGCTGGATACCACGGCACCCCAGCCGGGGGCCCGAGTCCACCGCTGCCGGGTGCTCCAAGGTGAGCTCAAGACCGGAGCGGAGGTCGTCGCCCTAGTGGACCAGGTCCGTCGCTGCGGCTGTGCCGCCCACCATTCGGCGACCCACCTTCTGAATGCGGCCCTCCACCGCCAGCTGGGGGAGGGGGTGGTCCAGCGGGGCTCGCTGGTCTCCCCGGACCGGGCCACCTTCGACTTCAGCTGGCCGCGCGCTCTCGCCGGTGACGAACTGGTCGAGTTGGAGCGGCAGCTCAACTCCGCCATTAGGCACGATCTGGAGCGCCGAGTCGAGCTGCTCTCCCTTGATGAGGCCCGGCGCTCGGGTGCATTCGCCCTCCCGGAGGAGACCTACGGTGAGGAAGTGCGGGTGGTGAGCTTCGGCGCCTTCTCTAGAGAGCTCTGCGGAGGGACCCACGTGGAGCGCTCCGGCCGGATTGGCTTGGCCATCCTGACCGCCGAGCACAGCGTCGGCTCCGGGCTGCGCCGGATCGAGATGGTCGCGGGGGCGGCCGCCGAGCTTTGGTGGGAGGAGCAACGGAGCCAGGCGTCCGAGATAGCCAGGCAGCTGCGGGCACCGGCCAGCGAGGTCAGAGCCCGAGTCGAGGGCCTTCAAGAGCGGGTCCGGGACCTGGAGAGGGAGCTGGCTGAGGCCCGTCGCCGCGGTCCCAGTCCCGCCCAGGAGGCGGGGACCAGAGAGCAGATCGGAGCGATCATCCTCGCCATCCTGGACCTCACCTCCAAGCTGGACCGGCGGGAGTTGCGCCGGCGAGCCGATGAGCTGCTTGCGGAAATCGGTCAGGGCTGCGCGCTGGTGCTGGCCGACTCGGACATGGTGCTTAAACTCTCTTCGGACCTGGTAGCTCGGGGGCTCAACGCCGGCCAGATTGCGCAGGACGCCTGTCGCCAATTCGGCGGTGGTGGCGGCACTGAGCAGCTCGGCCAGGGAGGAGTCTCGCCTGGCGGTCACGCCGCCGCGCTGGCGACGGTGCGTACCATCCTTGGGTCCAGTCTGGAGGAAGCTTGATGCCGCAGGCCCCGTCGGCGCGCCGGCAGCCCAGGACCCACGTGACCGCGCTCGACGTCGGCGCCCAGGTGATCAAGGCGCTGGTGCTCAAGAAAGAGGCTGGTGAGGCGATCGTGCTCGGTGTGGGACGCTCGGAGCAGGGTCCCGGCCAGTTCGATCCGGGGCAGCCGGTAGACGTGGAGTCGGTGCTCGAGGGCTGTCATGCCGCCTTGGAGGCCGCCGAGGACATGGCCGAGGTGATCCCGACCAGGGTGGTGGTCGGGATCGGTGGATCCCGGGTCAGGGCCATGAGCAACTCAGGCTCTCGGATCAGGGGCAGGCCCCAGGTGCGGATCTCCCGCCGCGAGCTGGACGACCAGGTGGAGGGGATCCAACGCCGGGCTCTGCGCGAGGCCCAGGCCCGCCTCGACGAGGAGTCATCGGGCGAGACCGACGGCGCGCTGCGGCTGGTGCACTCCTCGATCACCGGAGCCAAGGTGGACGGCCAGCCGGTCCTGGACCCGCTCCGCTACCAGGGGCAGAAGGTCGAGCTCACCGTGTTCAACACCTTCGCCACCGAGGGCCAGTACGCGGTCATTGACGAGATCGCCCAAGCACTGGATCTGGAGCTCTTGGAGACCGTGGCGGCGCCGTACGCACTGGCCCGGTTGGCATCGACCCCGGAGGTGTTGGAGTCGGGGGCCATCTTCATCGACATCGGGGCGAGGACCACGACCGTGAGCCTGGTCCGCAATGCCGTTCTGGAGTCCACCCGAATGTTCGAGCTGGGTGGGAGGGCCTTCACCCGCAAGCTGGCCCACGACATGGACCTGACCCTGCAGCTCGCCGAGAGCCTGAAGTTGCGTCATTCGGCAGGAGTCCTGGGCGGCCAGGAGGAGGCGGTGGTCCGCCGGGCCATGGGGGAGTCGGCCGAGGTGCTGGCCCAGGGGGTGGCGCTGGTGCTCCACGACCTCGCCAAGGGGCAGCCGCTGCCAACCGCGGTCCGGCTCTGTGGCGGCGGCGCTTTGCTTCCCGAGGTGATCGAGCAGCTCACCGTGCTGCGTTGGACCGACTACCTGCCGTTTGTCCAGCCCCCGACCTTCCGCCAGCTCGGGCCGGAGGAGCTGACCGCGGTCCATGACACAACTGGGCTGCTGACCTCGCCCGCCGACGTGGTGCCGATGGGCGTCGCCTACCAGGGCTGCGGCCAGATCGAGGACGCCGCCGAGGAGGGTCCGGGCTTGGAGGGGATGCTGCGCAAGGTGGCCAAGGCGTTTCGGGGTACCGATGGCTCGTAACGAGGTGGTGAGAGCTGCCGTCGGCCATGCTGGGCGGGGGGCCTGAAAGCCATGGCCAAGCTTCTTTACGTTGAACCGAGCGACGAGATAACCGATCTCGTCGACCGCATCCGGCGCGCTGAAGGGGACCGCGATCTGGTGTTCGTGGTGCCGCCGGATGGGCATGTCCTGCGCTCAGCCCTCGACATGCGTCTTTTGATGCAGTACACCCGCGGATTCCAGAAGCGGATTGCGCTTGTGACCGGGGACCCGCAGATCCAGGCACTGGCGATTCGGACCGGGTTCCCCACCTTCGCCTCGCTCGCCCGCCTGGAGCAGGGCGCACCGTTGCGCGGGGTTCCGGAAACCGCCGCCGGGGCGGGCGCGGCGGCGGTGGCGGCGGAGGCGGTCAGCCGGCGAGGGAGGGCTGGAGCCAAAGCCGCCGGAGGCGAGGAGCCGCCGAACACCCAGCTGGCGAAGCGCAGTCCCTCGGCGCTGCTCGCCGCCGGCACGGGCGGGGCAGCGACTTCATGGGCACGCATCCAGGAGTGGTGGGAGTCTCAGCGGGGCCGCAAGCGCACCATCGTGGCGGGAGCGGCGGCCGTTCTGGTGGTCCTGATTCTGCTGCTCTTCATCTTGCCGTCCGCCACCATTACCCTGGGCGTCCGGGCGCACCGGCTCGCCGACACCGCGACCATCCAGGGCAACGACGGTCCTTCGTCCGGCCGGACCCTGGACCAGATCTCGACGCGAGCGCTCCAGAGCGGCACCCTCACCAAGAACTTCACGGTGACTCCGAGCGGTACGCAAGCGCTGCCACCCGTGCCCGCGACGGGAGACTTGGAATTCTGCGGTAATACCGCAAGCCCCGGCGAGACTCTGTCGTTCACGGGCAACGCCCCCAACTTCATGGACACCACTACCAGCGGGGTCAGTTTCACCACTACGACTGCCGGCGAGAGCCAGACGGTGGCGCTGCCGGACTGTTCGTCGGGCTATTCGCCGGGAGTCGCGGTGGAAGCCACCGCCAGCACCGTGGGCACCCAGGGGAACGTAGGCGCCTCGGAGTCGTGGACCTGGAGCAACGTCTCCTCCTCCAGCTGCGTCCAAACCTCAGGTTTGGGGTGCGCCCCCCTGAAGGGTGGGGTGCAGATCAAAAGTTCTGGGGCTATGAGTGGCGGGGTGGATGCCAAGACCCAGTCGGTGTTCTCACCGTCTGACGTCACCAGTGCTCAGTCGCAACAGCAGACTATCGACGCCAGCCTCACCAAAAAGGCCGAGGCCCAGGTGAAGCGATTGGCCGGAAAGGCGGTCATCGCTGAGGATTCGGCCGGCAATGGGATTCAGATCACGGTCACCAATCCCACCCTGCCGACCGGGTGCAACACCTCGGCGTCGACACCGTGCCCGGCCGCCACTGCCCAGTCCCTGACGGTCACTGTGACAGCAGGTGCTACTGCCTACAGTCCTGCCGATGCCAACGCGGCGGTGCTCCGGGACCTCAAGTCCAAGGTCCCGTCGGATGCCGAACTGCTGGCCAACCCGAAGATCGGAACCCCCGAGGTGGTCTCGGCGGGAGCGGGTGGGACGGTGACGCTCACCGCCCACGCGGTTGGTTATTGGGCTCCCAAGCTGGACCTCAAGCCGTTCCAGAGCAAACTCGCTTTCATGGGCCCGGGAGCGGCCAAGACCTACCTGCTGTCGCAGCTCCCCGGGGCCAGCACGGTCACGATCAAGCAGTCTCCGTACGGGCTGCCCTGGCTGCCGCTTCTGTCGGGCAACATCCATTTGGTTCGAGCCTCGCTTACCCAGGGGCACACCACTGGCTAAGGCCGCTGGTCCGGCCCCGTCCGGAAGGATCCTGGCGCTGGACCCTGGGCGCGCGCGGGTGGGGGTGGCGGTGAGCGACGAGACCCGGACGATCGCCCAGCCGCACTCGACAGTGGTGAGGCGGTCGGACCGGCGGGACCTTGACGAGATCGCGAGGCTGGTCCGGGAGTTGTCGGTCACTGAGATAGTTGTCGGTCTGCCGCTTCAGCTGGACGGCCGGGAGGGCGAGTCGGCGGGAGAGGCGCGTGGTTTCGGCGCCGCGGTGGCCCGAGCCACCGGGATCGAGGTCAGCTACTTGGACGAGCGGCTCACCACCAAGCAGGCGGAGCGGCATCTCATCGCCGCGGGGGCTTCGCGCGCGCGCCGCCGCCAGGTCGGGGACCAGGTGGCGGCGACTCTGATCCTGCAGCAGGCGCTGGCCGCTCCGGGGAGGCGGGCTAGGTGAGACGTCACCCCGTGATCAGCTGTCTGTTGGTGCTGGTCGTGCTGGTGGTCGGCGCCGGTGCCGCGCTCGCGGTGGTGACCCGCAACGAGCTCTCCCCGGCGCAATCCACCCAGTCCCACAAGGTGCTGTTCACCGTCTCGAAGAACGAGTCCCTGAGCCAGGTCTCGGCCCACCTCCAGGCCCGCAAGCTGGTGCGCAGCGGTTTCTTTTTCAAGCTCTTCGCTGAGACCAAGGGTCTGCAGCGTGGCCTCAAGCCCGGCAAATTTGCGCTCGACCCGGCCATGGCGGTGCAGGAGATCGTGGATGTGCTCAAAGGACCCCCGCTGAGCCAGGCCATAAACGTCACCATCCCCGATGGCCTGCGGGTAGCGCAGGAGGCGCAGCTGCTGCAATCTGAGGGCCTCTTCTCCGCGGCGAGTTATCTCAAGGTGGTGAACGCGCCCACCGCCGTCCCCGGCATCACCCCGCTCACGGGCACCCCCCAGGGGGCGGGGTGGGAGGGGCTCGCCTTTGGCGACACCTACCAGGTGCTCCCCCAGGTGACTCCCGATCAGCTGCTGCAGCGGCAGCTCCAGGACTTCGAAACCCGGGTTGGCCAGAGCGTCGCTAGTGGGGCGGCCAGCGTTGGGCTGACGCCCTATCAGGTGGTGGTGCTGGCGTCCATCGTCTCCGCCGAGGGTGCTACCGTCGCTGACCGAGGCTTGATTGCTGGGGTCTTTTTCAACCGGCTCCACATTGGGATGCCGCTGGAGAGTGACGTCACCGTTCTCTATGCCCAGTCGCTGACGGGGAACAACAGCACCAACGTCAACACCGAGTTCGCGTCCCCATACAACACCTACCTCAACCCGGGCCTGCCCCCGGGACCCATCGACAGTCCGGGGATCACCGCCATCAACGCGGTTCTGCATCCCACCGCCAACAACAAATATTTCTACTTCCTGGCTCTGCCCAACGGTAAGGTGGAGTACAGCGTCACGCTGGCCGAACACAATGCCCAGATCCAGGAGGCCGGACTCGGATGAGCCAGCGGTTGGGGCGTGAGCTCAGAGGACCTCGTCTCAGGTGACGTCCCTTGATGCGCTGGGGTGGGGCGTCCTAGGGCTCGTGGGGGGCGCCCTGATGGGCCAGCTGTCACTCTTCCTAGAGCGGCCGCTCCAGGAAGACGACCCGCCCCCCCGGCTCGGACCCGGCCCCTTGGAGCTGTTGGTGCTCCCGGTTCTGGGCTTTGTCGGGTTCGCCGCCTTTGCCTTGCGTCAGGGGATGGGGCCGGGCCTCTTGGTCCACAGCATCTGGATCCTGGTGCTGCTGCAGATCCTCGGTTTCGACCTCAAGCATCGGCTGGTCTTGGACGTGATCACCCTGCCGACCATCGGCCTGGCCTTGGTGCTGGCCAACCTCAGTCCTGACCTATCGGTGGTCCGGGCTCTCTTCGGGATCCTCTTGGGAGGTGTGCTGCTGCTTCCCTTCGCGGTGGTGAGCGAGCTCTTCCACAGTGGCCAGGGCTTCGGCTGGGGCGATGTCAAGCTGGGGATGATGATCGGGGCCATCACCGGGATGAGCCTCAACTACAGCGAGCTCTACGCGCTCTGGGCAATGATCGCCGGCATCATGATTGGTGGGGTGGTGACGATCCTGCTCTTGGTCACCCGCCGGGTCAACTTCCGCGACGCTCTACCCTACGGGCCCTTTCTCGTCGCCGGGGCGGGGCTGATCCTCTACTTCATGTAGGGGAACTGGACCCTACTCGACCTCGTCGGCCCGCTTGCTGGCCACCATCTGCTCCAGGGCGGTTATCGGCTCACCGGCCAGCCTGGTGCCCTGGTCCTTCTTGAGGACCGCGATTGCCTCGTCAGCCTCCATGCCCCGCCGGTAGGGACGGTGGGCAGTCAGCGCCTCGTAGACGTCGGCGACCGCCAGGATGTCGGCTCCGTGCGGCATCTCCGGGCCCCGCAGGCGGCGGTGATAGCCGGTGCCGTCCAGCCGCTCGTGGTGGGCAGCGGCCATTTCGGCCACATCGTCAAGGGGCCAGAGCGGGGAGAGGATCTCGTGGGTAATCGAGGTGTGCCGCTGCATCTCCTCCATCTCCTCGGGGAGGAGGGGGCCGGCCTTGTCCAGGATGGCGTTGCTCACCGCCAGCTTGCCGAGGTCGTGCAGAAGACCCGCCAGCCCGACCCGATCCTGCTCGGTGGCGCTGAAGTTCATGTTCTCGGCCATCAGCCTGGCGAGCGCGGCGGTGCGGGTGGAGTGGTTGGTGGTCCACGGGGACTTGGCGTCCACCACCGCGGCGAACACCTCCCCGATCCGGATCATGTCGTCCAGGCTGCCGGACGGGATGATCCGGGGTTCGGGGTCGAGGTACCCGACGTGTTCGGGGTGGGTGATCTCGCCCAGCTGGCGCCAGAGCTTGGCGCTGCCGGCGTGGGCCAGGACCAGGTCGACCAGGACCGGGTCAAACCACTTGCCCCGGCGCTGGCGCAACACCGTCTCAGCCGCCCGGCCCCCACCCCTCCGCCAGAAGATCTCGACGGTCTGGCTGAGCAGGGCGATTCGGGAGAGTAGGGGAATCTCCTCTCCCTTGAGGCCTCTCGGTCGGCCGGAGCCGTTCCAGTGCTCGTCCAGGCTGAGGACCGCGGCGGCGGCGGGCTCGGCCCAGCCCAGCTGCCGCACCATCTCCGCGCCTTTGGTGCAGCGCACCTCCACCAGTTCGTTGGCTAGGCCCACGCCGCGGCTGCCCAGAGAGACCAGCTGAGCCATCCGGCGGGTGATCGGGGCCGAGGGAGCGGTCTGGCGGATGGCGAAGACCATCGAGCGCCACTGGCTGCTCCAATCGGTGATCTTCAGTTCTGCCTTGGTGGTGAGGTCGTCCGCCTGGAACCAGTGGGTCACGCTGTAGGCGTTCGCCGAGCAGCCGGCATCCTTGAGCAAGAGCGCGTAGTACAGGTCCTGGCGCTCGGCCGGCCGCAGTTCCAGCCACTTGGCAATCTGCATCCCCAACCAGCAGGCCCGGATGGCGTGGCCCATAGGCTCGCCCTCGGCCAGGTCCAGGGCTCTAGAGAGCGAGGCGATTACGACGGAGCTGGCGAGCTGCCCCGGCGCAGCCGGCTGCCTGACCCGCGGCATCAACTTGGTGGCCATTTGCCCTCACCGTAGGCCTCGCTGATCTCCAACCGAGTCGCGTTCCGGAAGCAAGTTCTGACGGCCCCGTCGCGAGGGGCACGAAGTTGCGAAGAGAACTGCCCGGCGGGACCGGCGGAGATCGCCTAGCTCGGGACATTCCGGCACCGGGGGACTTGGGCTCGGTGCTTCCGGCCCAAAGCTGGGATCATCAATCCCGCCCCGGCCAGGTTCGGGGTTTGGCCGCCATGACGGTTTGCACAGGAGCGGGTCGATGATCAACGCCGGGGAGCTCAGATCCGGGACCACTGTGGAGCGCAACGGGCAGCTCTGGGAGGTGCTCTCGTTCGAGCACGTCAAGATGGGCCGCGGCACCGCGGTGGTGCGAACCCGGCTGCGGAACATCACGACTGGGGCTTTGACCGAGGAGACCTTCCGTCCTGAGGAGCGCTTCCCGAGGGCTCGGATCGAGAAGTCGGACGTGCAGTTTCTCTACCGCGACGGCGAGCACTACGTGGTGATGGACACCACTACCTTCGACCAGTTCCCGCTGGATGAGGCCCAGTTCGCGCAGGCCATCCGCTACGTTCAGGAGTCCGACCACCTCTACGTGCTCCAGTACGACGACAAGGTGATCGGGGTCGAACTCCCGATCGCCGTCGAGCTGGAGGTGGCCCAGACCGACCCCGGCTTCAAGGGTGACACCGCGACCGGGGGCAGCAAACCGGCGACCCTCAACACCGGCCTGGTGGTGGATGTCCCGCTCTTCGTTGGGGTTGGGGACCGAGTCAAGATCGACACCAGGACTGGGAAGTACCTGGAGCGGGTGCTGTGAGCGCCTCGCTCCTGAACCAGCCCGGCGAGCAGCCTCCGGGCCGGGTCAGGGTCGCCAGTGAGGTGGTCGCCTCGATCGCGGCGCTGGCCGCCCAAGAGGTGGTGGGGATCGCCGCCATGTGCGAGCCCGCCGGCGTCAACGTCTCTTTGCCGCTGCATCGTCAGCACGCCCACCGGGGGGTGAAGCTGCAGATGGTGGGGGACACCGGCATCAAGCTGGACCTCTACGTGGCGATCACCCCCCAGGCGTCGATCACCCAGCTGGCGGATCAGCTCCAGCACAAGGTGGCCCACGCGATCCACAGCATGTTGGGTCTGGACGCGGTGGAGATCAACCTGCATATCGCCGAAATCGAGGGAGACTGACCCTTGGGGGCGCGCCACCGGGCCCGGGAGCTGGCGGTGCAGGTGGTCTTCCAGTTGGAGCTCCAACCCGGGAACTGGCGAGAGCCGCTGCAGTACCACCTGGAGCAGGATCCCCAGAGTCCCAGTAGCCGGCGGTTCGCGGAGGAGTTGGTAGAGGGGGCGGTCACCCACCAACTCGAGATCGACGCCACCATCGCGGGCTGCTCCACCCACTGGGCCATGGATCAGATGGGTGCTTTGGAACGGGCAGTGCTCCGGATCGCCACCGAGGAGCTCTGCTGGCGGCAGCGGGACCCGGTCGCGGTCGTGATCGATGAGGCGGTCCAACTGGCGAAGCAGATGGCCGGGGATGAGGCGGGGAAGTTCGTCAATGGGGTGCTCGGCAACATCGCCCGGGCCTCCCGCCAGACGTTGGAGCAAGCGGGTGCGCGTTCTCCAAGTCGGTGAGCTCGCCGCGCTGATCCGAACGGCCCTGGTGGCGGAGCCCCAGCTCCAAGATGCCTACGTGGAGGCGGAACTGGGCGACTGCCACCTCTCCGCGGCCGGGCACTGGTACTTCAATCTCAAGGACTGCCGCCCAGGCGGGGTCGATCGGTCGGTGCTCAAGGCGGCGATGTTCCGCAAGGAGGCGCGGGGACTCCAGTTCGAGCCCCGGACCGGCATGCGAGTGATCGCTCACGGGTCGGTCTCCCTCTACGCGGCGGGCGGGTCCCTCCAGGTCTATCTCGACCGGCTCGAACCCCAGGGGGTGGGGGCGCTCGCACTTGCCTTCCAGCAGTTGGTCGCCCGTCTCGAGGCGGAGGGATTGTTCGCCGCCGAGCGCAAGCGGCCCCTGCCCTTCCTGCCCCGGCGGTTGGCGGTGGTGACCTCACGTCACGGAGCCGCCGTGCGGGACGTTATCCACGTGGTCCAACGCCGCTGTCCCATCACCGACGTCGTCGTGGTCCCGACGCTCGTGCAGGGAGAGGGAGCGGTCCGGGAGATCCTGGCCGCCCTGGACTTGGCTGGCCGGGCCGACGTGGATGTGGTCCTCCTGGTGCGGGGCGGAGGCTCCCTCGAGGACCTCCAGGCCTTCAACTCCGAGGAGGTGGCCCGGGCGGTCGTGGACTGTCCGCTGCCGGTGGTGGTTGGGGTGGGGCACGAGACGGACACCTCGGTGGCGGACTTCGTGGCCGATCGCCGCGCCCCCACCCCCTCGGTCGCCGCGGAGCTGGCGGTCCCCGACCTCGCCGGGCTAAAGCTTGATCTCTCCCGGCGCTCCCTCTGGCTGCGCCGGGGCGGGGAGGCGTGGCTCTCGGCAGAGCGCCGGCAACTGACGGCGAGCGGGGGGCGGCTGGCCCGGCTGGCGCCGGCGACGCGGCTAGCGAGTAGCAGGATAGATCTCGATCTTCGCCAGCAGCGGCTGGCCGCAGCGGCGCGGCGCCTACTCGCGGCCGAGCTCCGTGGCCTCGCCGCTCGGGTGGGGCTGCTCCAGGCGCGCGGACCGGAGCGGCGGCTGCTCCAGGCCCGGGAGGAGTTCTCGGGCAGAGTTGGTAGGCTGGAGGCGCTCAGCCCCCTGGCCGTCCTGGGTCGAGGCTACTCGATCACTCTTGACGAATCCGGCCGCGAGGTGTTGCGGGACGCCGAGCTCGTGGCAGTGGGGGCAACCATCTCGACCAGGCTGCTGCGGGGGCGGCTGCTGAGCCGGGTGAGTGAAGTGCGATCGGAGTTGGAGGGAGGATCGGATGGGACCTGACCAGGAGACCGGGACGGCCGCAGTTCCGGGGGAGCCGGATACCCTCGACTACGAGGCTGCCCTGGTGGAGTTGGACTCGGTGTTGGCCCGACTTGAGGACGGCCAGGTGCCCCTGGAGGAGGCGATGGGCCTGTACGAGCGTGGGGTCCGGCTGGTCCGTCGCTGCTCAGGTCTGCTGGACGGGGCGGAGCGCCGCGTCACCGAACTCACCAGCGGGGCGGATGGCCTGCTTCGGGAGCGACCCCTGATGCTGGAGGTCGATGGCGAGGCGGGAGCAGAAGACGGCTGACCTAGAGCCGTGAGAGCTCTTCTCACCAACCAGTTCTTATGGGTGCCGCTCCTGGCCTGGGTCATCGGCCAGTTCCTGAAGGTGATCACCGACTCCTGGCGGCAGCACCGGCTCAGCCTGCGCTCCTTGGGGATGTCGGGCGGGATGCCCAGCTCCCACACTGCCCTCACGGTCTGCCTCACCACCGTCGTCGCCCGCAAGCTGGGTACCGGATCGCCACTCTTCGCGGCAGTGGCGATCCTCACCATGGTGGTGGTCTACGACGCCACCGGGGTGCGCCGGGCGGCCGGCCAGCAGAGCGTCATTCTCAATCAGGTGCTGGACGACCTCCGCAGCCACCTCGGCTTCCGCTACGAGCGGTTGCGCGAATTCATCGGCCACACCCCCTACGAGGTCCTCGCTGGTGCTGTTCTGGGGACCGCGGTGGGGCTGCTCTTCTGAGTCGGCGGGCCACTTGCTGGTCTCTGCGAGGACCTAACATCNNTTTTTGCTCCATTTCCGCGAGTCCCGAGACTCGCCCACCCTCAGGCGGGCGATGGGCGTCGCCGAGTCAGCCTCGGTGCGCACCTGGGTGGCTCAGGCCGACGCCGAGGCGGTGCTCGCCCGGGAGCTCGGGACCGCGCGGCTGCTGGTGGCGATCGGGGGCGATGGGACTCTTCTCTACGCCGCCCAGCGCGCGGCTCCGAGGGGGGTTCCGGTGCTCGGCGTGAACCGGGGTCAGCTGGGGTTCCTCACCAACGTCGAGATGGCCCAGCTTCCGGACGCGATCGGCGCCTTCGTCACTGACAACTTCCGGACCGACCGGCGCCGCACCTTGCGCGGTGAGGTCCGCGCCGGGCCGGGCGGCGAGGTTGAGGAGACGCTGGAGGTGGCGGTCAATGAGATCGTGGTCAAGACCGAAGGGGTCACCCTGGTCCGGTTGGAGGTGACTAGCGACGATCAGCTGGTGGGGATCTTCGACGCCGACGGCCTGGTGGTGGCCACGAGCGTCGGGTCCACCGCCTACTCGCTCTCCGCCGGTGGTCCCCCGGTTGACTCCCGCGTGCCCGCGCTGATCCTGACCCCGCTAAATCCCCATGCGCTGATCAGGCGCTCCCTCGTCATACCGGACACTCTCGACGTGCGGATCACAGTCCGGCGGGGGAGAGCGGTGGCGGCGGCGGACGGCCGGGTCTGGGGCCAACTCGAAGCTGGCTGGGAGCTGACGGTCAAGCAGGGTCCTGAGTTGAGCCTGATCCGGCCGCCGGGAACCCCGGGGTTCTTTCAGCGCCTTCGTTCCAAGACCGGGTTCGGTGCCGTCCTCAAGCTCGCTCCGGAGGAGGCCCCGCCGGCCCAGGTTTCCCCGGACCACCAGCGCGCCTGAGCCGTGCTGGTGGAGTTGCGGGTTGAGAACCTGGCGGTGATTGAACGCGCCGAGGCGCGCTTCGGCGCCCGTCTCAATGCCATCACCGGGGAGACCGGCGCCGGCAAGTCGGTGTTGCTTTCCGCCCTGGGTCTTGCCCTGGGCGGCCGGGCCGACCCGGACCTGGTCCGGCGCGGCGCCGAGAGGGCGACCTCCAGCGCCGCCTTCGACGATCCCCCCGCCCCGGTCGCCGAATCCTGCCGGGCGCTGGGGGTGGCGGTGGAGGAGACCCTGGTCCTGACCAGGGAGCTGTCTGCCTCGGGTCGAAGCGCGGCCCGGGCCAATGGGTCCATGGTGCCGGCCACCGCTCTGAGGGACCTGGGGGCCCAGCTGGTCGACGTCCAGGGCCAGGGAGCGTCATCTCTCTGGCTGCGCGAGGCTGAGCAACGCTCGGCACTCGATAGCCTGGGCGGCGAGGAGGCCGTCGGAGTCCTGCGCCGGGTGGCCGAACTCTGGTCGCTGCGCCAGGAGAACCAGGCGGAGACCGAGCGGCGGCGCTCGCTGCGGGCGCGGCAGCGGGGTGAGCTAGAGCAGGCGCGCCGCGACCTATCCGAACTGGAGGCGGCCGACCTTCGCCAGGGAGAGGACGTTCAGCTGAGGCAGGAGCGGGACCGCCTGGCCCACGCCGCCCGCCTGCGCGAAGCGGCCGCTGGTCTTCGGGGCGCCGTGTCCGGCGGGGGGGGCGAGAGCGGCGCCGCCGACCGGTTGGCGGGAGCGCTGCACGCGGCCCGGGCAGCGAGGGGGATCGACCCCGAGCTGGACTTGCTCTTGGACCAGGCTGAGGGCACGGTGGAGGGGCTGAGGGAGCTGCAGCTCTCCTTCAGCTCGTACGTGACCCAACTCCCGGACGACAGTCGCGGGCTAGCGGATGCTGAAGAGCGACTGGAGCTACTGGAGCGGCTCGCGCGCCGTCACGGGGGATCCCTGGACGCGGCGCTGGCTCGTCGCGACGAGGCGTCGCGGCTGCTGCAGGCGGTGGACGAGGGCGAGGGCGACCTGGAGCGGCTGCGGGTTCGGCTCGCCGAACTTGAGCTAGAGCTGGCCAGCGAGTCGGAAAGGCTCTCGGCGGTACGGGGCCGGGTGGCCCAAGGTCTCGCCCGGGCGGTGACTAGCGACCTCCGCCGGATGCTGATGCCGAAGGCGGAGTTTCAGGTGCGGATCTGGCAGATGGAGGACCAGGACGGGATCCCCCGGCGAGACGGAGCGCGCCTCACGGCGGGCCCGACCGGCTGGGACCGGGTTTCGTTCGACCTCTCCGCCAACCCCGGGGACCCGCCGCGCCCCCTCAGCGAGGTGGCTTCAGGTGGCGAGCTGTCCCGGGTCGCGTTGGCCCTGCTCTCGCACCTGACCAGGGAGTCAGGGGTCTCCACGGTGGTCTTTGACGAGATTGACCAGGGCCTGGGAGGCGAGGCCGCCAACCGAGTGGGAGACCTGATGCGGGAGGTGGCCAACCGGCACCAGGTCATCTGCATCACCCATCTGGCCCCAATTGCGGCCCGTGCGGACACCCACCTGGTGGTCGCCAAGTCGGAGCGTGAGGGCCGCCCCTACAGCGAGATCATTGCGGTGGACGGCCCCCAGCGGGTGGAGGAGGTGGCCCGGCTGCTAGCCGGAGAGGCGACCCCGGGGGCGGCTCGGGCCCACGCCGAGGAACTGCTGCTGGCGGTGGGTGCGGGCCGGGGGTTGGACTGAGCGTTGGCCACCACCGAGCAGGCCGCGGAGCTGGAGCGCCTAACCTCCTTGCTGGCGGACGCCCAGCGCGGGGATCTCGACCTCGGCACCGTGGAGCTGGCCGCACTGAGCCGGAGCCTGAAGAGTGAGGTGGGTGACGCCGATGCGGAGCTGGACCTGCTCTGGGCCGCCGAGTCGCTGCAGGTCCTGGCCCGGCTGCTGGAGCTCAAGATGGGCCGCCATCTGGAGGACGCCACCGACGCCGCTCTGATCCGCGATGCGGATCCGGTCGAGGCGGAGGATCCCGGCGAGCGACTGGCTGAATACCGCCTCTTCAAGGCAGCGGCCGGGGTCCTGTTGGCGGATTCCAGCGCCGGGCCCAAGGCCTTCCTGCGAGTGCTGGGGCTACCGGTGGAACCTCAGGCCAGTCTCCACCTCAGCCCAGAGATTCTGGCGGTCGCGCTGGGGGAGCTGCTGGCGCGGCTCCCAGATCCCACCGAGCTGGAGCTGGCGCTGCCCCGGTACTCGGTCACCGAGAAGATGGACGAGTTGCGTCGGCTGCTCGCCGATCAGGGCAGGTTGCGGTTCGATCAGGTCTTCGCCGCCGCCCGCGACCGGTTGGAGGCGGTCGCGTTCTTCCTGGCCCTGCTGGAGCTGATCTTTTCCGGCGAGGCTGCCTGCTCCCAGGCGGGCCTGAGCAGTCCGATCCTGGTGGAGCGCGCTGGTGGCCGCTGAATTGAGTCAGTCGGAGGCGGGCCTGGCGGGAGCCATCATCGCGGTCCTTTTCGTGCGGGCCGAGGCGATCTCGGTCACGGATCTGGCCCACACTCTGGAGTTGACCAGGGAGGAGGTGGAACAGGCGGCCGGCGCCGGCGCGGCTCTCCTGGAGGGCACCGGTCTCATGCTCCAGAGCCACCGGGACGAACTGCAGTTGGTGACCCACCCCCAGGCCGCTTGGGCGGTGGAGCGAGCCCTGCGACCCGAGGTGGCCAGCCGGCTGTCGAAACCGGCTCTGGAGACCCTCGCCATCATCGCCTACCGGCAGCCGATCACCAGAGTGGCCATCGAAGCGATCAGGGGGGTGAACTGCGAAGCCGTCTTGGAGAGTCTGACCCGGCATGGACTGATCGCCGAGGTGGGCCGGGAGGACGGCCCAGGGCGCCCTCGGCTGTTCGGGACCACCCTGCGCTTCCTTCAGGTCGTGGGCATCTCCCAAGTCGACGATCTCCCTCCGCTGCGCGGCGTTGACGCCGGCTCCTGGCTCGGCCGGGCGGCCGAGTTGGGGGAGCCCGATGCCCAGTGAGCGACTAGGCCGCTGGCTCGCTCGCTCCGGAGTCGCCTCCCGGCGCGAGGCCGACCGGATGGTGGCGGCGGGTCGGGTCACTGTCGACGGTGAGGTTCCGCCGCCTCACGGGAGGCTGATTGACCCCGAGCGAGAGGAGGTGCTGCTGGACGGCCAGCCGCTCACCCATCGCGGTGTCCAGCGCCGCTACCTGGCGCTCAACAAACCGGTCGGGGTGGTGTCAACGGCCCGGGACCCCGGGGGGCGCCCCACCGTTCTGGACCTCGTCGACGATCGGCGGGGACTTTTCCCGGTCGGGCGTCTGGACCTCGACTCCCGGGGGTTGATGCTGCTCACCGATGACGGCGACCTGGCGCTCCGACTGACCCATCCCCGCTACCAGGTTGCCAAGAGCTACCGCGTGACGGTGAAGGGGCTTGTGAGCCGAGAGCAGCTGATGGCGCTGCGCCTGGGGCCCATCCTGGTGGACGGGCCAACCAACCCGCTGGAGATTCGGCTGTTGCGGGGCGGTCCCCGGCGCTCAGTCATGCTGATTCAGCTCGCCGAAGGCCGTCAGCGGCAGATTCGCCGGATGTGCGCCGCGGTTGGGGCCAAGGTCGAGGACCTCGAGCGGGTCTCGATCGGGGAACTGCGCCTAGGCACCCTCACCGAGGGCCAGGCCCGGGAGCTCAGCGGCGGCGAGGTGCGGCGTCTGCGGGCTTCGGTGGGTCTGGCTTGAGCCAGATGGCGCCGGTCGTGACCATTGACGGTCCCGCCGGTGTCGGCAAGTCGACGGTTGGACGGCGGGTGGCGGCGGCTCTGGGCCTTCCTTTCATCGACACCGGGATCTTCTACCGAGCCCTGACCGTGGCGGCGAGCCGGGCAGGCGTGCAGGAGGGGGCCGCGAGCGAGCTGACCCAGTTCACCGAACGGCTGCACCTGGAGATCAACTCCGACCCCGCGCCGGCCGAAGACGCTTGGCAGGTCCGGGTCGATGGCCAAGAGCTGAGAGGGGAGCTGTGGGACCCGCGGCTCGCCTCGCTCCTCGCGTATGTGGCGCGGCAGGTGGAGGTCCGCCAGGCGCTGCTGCACTTCCAAAGGGAGCCCGCGGCCGCTGGCGCGGTGGCGGTGGGCCGGGACACTGGGACGGTCGTCTTCCCCAACGCGGATTGCAAGGTCTATCTGGACGCCCCGGCCGAGGTGCGGGTGGGCCGGCGCCGCAAGGAGCTTCAGAGCCGGGGCCTGGACGCCTCGGAGGCGGTACTCCGCGCCGACGTGCTGACCCGAGACCGGACCGACCTGAGCCGCGTCCACGCTCCCCTGGCAGTCCCGGTGGACGCCCTCTCCATCGATACCACCTCCCTTTCCGCTGACGAGGTGGTCGAACTGGTCCTGGGGGAGTGCCGAAGCAGAGGCATTCGGATGAGGGACTCACCGCCGTAGTCCCCGGCGGTCCGCTCCCAGCTCGCCCCACCGGGCGCGGCTAAGGTGGTGGGTGCAACGTGATGACAGCAACTTCTGCCAACGGCGAGGAGGCCCTGGTCTGCTTCGACCTGGAGACGACGGGCCTCAGTTCGCGTTCCGACCGCATCATCGAGATCGGCGCTGTGAAGTTCGACCGGACCGGGTTGCTGGACACCTACTCAACCCTGGCCGACCCGGGCATGCCCCTTCCCCTCGTGATCCAGCGCCTTTGCGGTCTCCACGACCAGGATCTCCGGGGTCAGCCGACGCCGGCGGAGGCGGTTGCCGGGTTGGCGCTGTTCTGCGAGGGGTGCACTCTGGTGGGGCACGGGGTCGCCTTTGACATGGCCTTCTGCTCTGAGGTCCTACCCGAAGCCTTCGCCGGGCGGCTGGCGCTGGACACAGCTGAGCTCGCCCGGGTCCTGCTCCCGTCCGCTTCGAGCCACAGCCTGGAGGAGCTCAGCCGGTCCCTCGAGCTGCTACATGATCGGCCTCATCGTGCCCTCTCCGACGCCGAGGCGACCCAGGCGCTCCTGCAGCGCCTGATCGAGACTGCCCAGGCGCTGCCGCTGAGACTACGGGAGAGGGTGCGCCAGCTCTGTGCCGAGGGGGGCTGGCCGACCGGGGAGTACCTGGCTCGGCAACTAGTGGGACTGGCAGTCACGGCCGCGGTCGAGGAGGTCGCCCGGCCGGTGGTCCCTACCCCACTGCCCCAGCCCCCGGCGGCCCCCCGGGACACTAAGGGTGGGATCGACGAACCGGGGATCCTCTCGACGTTTGGGGCGGATGGGGCGCTCGCTCATTCCGAACCCGACTTCGAGTTGCGCGAGGAGCAGCAGCAGATGGCGCTGGCGGTCGCCCAGGCGTTCAACCGGAGCCAGACCCTCTTGGTGGAGGCGGGAACTGGCGTGGGCAAGTCGCTCGCGTACCTGATCCCGGCCCGGGAATGGGCCGCCCAAGGCGGGGGGCGAGTTCTGATATCGACCCACACCATCACCTTGCAGGAGCAGCTGGCTCAGCACGATGTGCCCGCCGCCGAGCGGGCTCAGCCGCTACCGCTGCGCACCGCGGTGCTCAAGGGCAGGGGCAATTACCTCAGCCTGCGGCGGCTGGAGAGGTGGCTGGCGGCGGGCCCCGAGGGGCGGCGCCGCGATCCCGACGAAATTCGCTTCAAGGTCAGGGCCCTGATCTGGGCTCACCAGAGCCAGGTCGGAGATCGCGCCGAGCTGAGGCTGGCCGGGCGGGATCCCGAATTCTGGGAGCGCGTCGGCTCCACCGTGGACGACTGCTTGGGTCCCGCCTGCCACAATTGGCGGGACGGTCGCTGCTTCATGGTCAAGGCGAGGGTGGAGGCCCGGGAGGCGGACTTGGTCATCGTCAACCACGCCCTCCTGCTCTCCGGGGCCGACAGTGGCGGGGCGGTCCTGCCCGAGTTCCACCACCTCATCATCGACGAGGCTCACCACCTTGAGGAAGCGGCCACCCTGGCCCAGGGTGAGAGGCTGGGGTTGGGCGCCATTCTGGCGGTGGTCGATCGCATTCCGGACTTCGGCGACAGCGAGGTGAATCGAGCGCTCAAGTCGGCCCGTCAGACGGCGAGCGCTGCCTTCGCCGATCTCCGTCACCTGGTCGCCTCAGAGTCCGCCAACCAAGGGAGCCGGGGCCCCTCGTTCGTGGTACTGGACAGTCGCCTCACCGCGACCGAGGCCTGGGAGCGGGCGAGCCGGTCGGTCTCGCGGCTTGGCCGGGCACTCCGCCAGGCCAGTGCCGCCCTGCGCACGGCGGCGGAGATCGGCAACGTCCAGCCCACCCTCTGGCCTCAACCCGACAACGGGGCCCGCGAATGCTGGGTTGCCGCCGAGGCCCTCCAGGGGATGGCGGGGCTGGTGGCCAGCAGCCTTGCCATCCCCGAAGGGGAGCCGACCCCGGCTACCGAGACGGCAGCCGGCGACAAGGTTGCCTGGGTGGAGGTGGAGAGGGGAGACCGCGCGGTGATCAGGACCGCTCCGGCCGAGGTGGCCAGCTCGCTCCGCGAGCACCTCTTCGAGCGTTGTGAGACCGTCGTCCTCACCTCGGCGACCATGGCGGTGGCCGGATCCTTCCGCTACCTTCGCGATCGCCTGGGCCTGGAGGGCGCCGAGGAATTGGTCTTGGACTCGCCCTTCGACTACCTCCGTCAGTCGCTCTGCTGCCTCCCCCGGGGGATGCCCGGTCATGGCGATCCCCACCACCCGCGGGTGGTGGCTGAAATGGTGGCCCAGATCGCGGTCGAGCTGGGGGGGCGGACCATGGTCCTCTTCACCGGCTACCAGGCCCTGCGAGAGGTGCATTCGCAGCTCCGCAACTTGCTCCAGGGTGAGGGGATCGCGGTGCTCGGCCAGGGGTTGGACGGAACTCGCAACCAGGTGCTGCGCAACTTTCGCAAGGAGCCCCGGACGGTGCTCTTGGGGACCAACAGCTTCTGGGAGGGAATCGACCTTCCGGGGGACACGCTCCAGTGCGTCGTCATCGACAAGCTGCCCTTCCCGGTCCCCACCGACCCGATCTTC
Organism: Candidatus Dormiibacterota bacterium; assembly: GCA_003132265.1. Taxonomy (GTDB): domain Bacteria; phylum Chloroflexota; class Dormibacteria; order Aeolococcales; family Bog-877; genus Bog-877. The sequence continues at coordinate 20,563 of PKXE01000095.1, forward strand.
CAGGCGCGGGCGAGGGGCCGAGCAGACTCCTTTTCCCAGCTTTCGCTGCCGGAGGCGGTGCTGCGGCTCAAGCAAGGCTTCGGCCGGCTGGTGCGCCGCCATGGCGATCGCGGAGCGGTGGTGATCTGCGACCCGCGGATTTTGGAGCGAAAGTACGGGGCGGAGTTCGTGAGCGCCCTGCCGAAGGCCGCCTTCCTCTACGAGCCCCCGGAGGCGTTGGCCCCGCTGGTGGGCGCCTTCTTGCGGGGCGAGATGCCGGCCGCGGTGGTCAGCTGAGGTGGCGGCTTCGAAGCGCCTGCGGATGGCCCTGGTCCAGCACCAGCCGGTTCTGGGTGACCTCCAGGCCAACCTCTTGTGGAGCTGCGAGCAGATCGCCGGCGAGGTCCGGGACGGCACCGACCTCGTGGTCTTTCCCGAATTGAGCCTGACCGGCTATTTCCTCAAGGACCTCACCCCCGAAATCGCGGTCACCTTGGCCGGTCCCGAGCTAAAGCAGCTGATCGAGGCGACCGGCCGGGCGAGCTCCCTGGTGGGGCTGGTCTTGGAGTCCCCCCAGTTCAACTTCTACAACGCCGCGGTTCTGATCTCCGACGGCGCGGTCCGCCAGGTCCACCGCAAGGTCTATCTGCCGACCTACGGGATGTTCGATGAGCAGCGCTACCTGGCCGCCGGCGACCGGTTCGAGGTGGTGGAGCTGGCCCTGGGTGGGGGTGCCAGCTGGCGGATCGGCATCCTGGTCTGTGAGGATCTCTGGCACCCCAGTTCTGCCTACCTCTTGAGCCGGGCCGGGGTGGACCTCCTCCTCTGCCCTTCCTCCAGCCCCGGGCGGGGGGTCGGGAGTGGGGAGGGGGAGCTGGGTAGCGCCGGCTCGTACGGCGCCATGCTGAGGACCTACGCCGAGCTGTTCACGGTCTTCGTCGCCTACTGCAACCGGGTCGGCTTCGAGGATGGTTTCCACTTCTGGGGGGGCAGCCGGCTGCTGGGCCCGGACGGCCGCATCCTGGCAGGCCCCTTGGAGGACTCCGCCGCGGTGCTCCACGCCGAGCTCGACCGCGGGGATGTGCGCAGGGCCAGGATCGCCCGCCCGCTTCTCCGGGACGAGAGGATCGACGTGGTCCAGCGCCAGCTGGGCATCGGCGGCGATGACTGACCTCTCGATCAACACCGAGCTGGTCTCAGGGATCCTCACCAAGTTCGTCCGTGACGAGGTGTTGAAAGTCGGCTCGAAGGGGGTGGTGGTCGGCATTTCCGGCGGGATTGACTCGGCACTTTCGGCCAAGTTGGCCGTCGAGGCGCTCGGGCCCGCGGCAGTGACCGGACTGGCGATGCCCTACCGAGAGAGCACCGCGAGCAGTCTGGAGGACGCCCAGCTGGTCGCCGCCCAGCTGAGCATCGAGCTGATGGTGATCGAGATCAGCCCCCAGATCGACGCCTACTTTTCGAAGTTTCCCGAGGCGGATCCCACTCGGCGGGGCAACAAGATGGCCCGGGAGAGGATGAGCATTCTCTACGACATCTCCGCCACCCGTTCCGCCCTGGTGCTGGGCACCAGCAACAAGTCGGAGCTGCTCTTGGGCTACAGCACCCTCTGGGGTGACGGCGCCCACGCTCTGAACCCCCTGGGCGACCTCTACAAGACTCAGGTGTTCCAGCTGGCCCGGCACCTCGGCCTGCCCCCGCGGATCGTGGACAAACCACCGTCGGCTGACCTCTTCTTGGGCCAGTCCGACGAGGCGGACCTGGGATTCACCTACGAGCAGGCCGATCGGATCCTCTTCCACCTGATCGACGAGCGCCGCTCGCCGGATGAGCTCTCCGACCTCGGGCTGGACCCCTTGCTGGTTCGGGTAGTGTGGCAGCGAGTCCAGGCCTCGCAGTTCAAGCGGCAGCCATCGCTGATCGCCAAGCTCTCCAGCCGCAGCGTCGGCCAGGACTTCCGGTATCCCCGCGACTGGGGTCACTGACCCCATTGGCGGGCGTGCTCTACGTGGTGGCGACCCCGATCGGGAACCTGGCCGACCTTTCGCCCCGGGCGGCCGAGATCCTGGGCCAGGTGGTGGCGGTGGTGGCGGAGGACACCCGCCGGAGTGGTGTCCTGCTCAAGGGGTTGGCGGTGCGGCCTCGGCTGATCTCGCTGCCGGGAGAGCAGGAGGAGCGACGAATCCCGCTCGTCCTGGAGCAGCTGGGGAGCGGCGACGTGGCGCTGGTCTCCGATGCGGGAACTCCCGCCATCAGTGATCCCGGCCGGAGACTGGTCGCGGCGGCCCGGGAGGCGGGCTTCCAGGTGGTGGCGGTGCCCGGCCCGTCGGCGCTGGTGGCCGCGGTCTCCGCCAGTGGGCTGCGGGCTGATCGTTTCCTCTTTCTCGGATTCCTGCCGCGGACGAAGTCGCGGAGTCAGCGCCTCCTCGAGGCGGCCGACAGTTGGGCTCTGGTATTCCACGAGTCGCCCCACCGGCTGGCAGCCACCCTGGAGTGGGCGGCGGAGGTGCTGGGCTCGCGCCGGGTGGCCGTGGCCAGGGAGATCTCCAAGCTGCACGAGAGTTGGTACCTCGGTACCGCGGCTGAGCTGGCCGCCCAGTTCCGGGCCGACCCGCCGCGGGGGGAGTGCACCGTAGTGGTCGAGGCCCCACCGGGGAAGCGGGCGGTGATCGATGGCTGACCGAGAGGTGGTGCTGATCGACGCTCACTGCCATCTGGATGAGCTGGCGCGAAGAGGGGTGGCCGCGAGGGAAGCGGTGGAGCAAGCCCACCGGGCCGGGGTCCACCAGATGGTCACCAGCGGCGATGGACTGCTGGACAGCCGGGCTGCCTCGGTTTTGGCCGAAGCGTTTCCCGAGGTCTTCTTCACGGTTGGCTGGCATCCGGTCAACCCCCTGCCTCCGACGGAAGCCGAGCTGATCCAGATGCGTGAGTTGCTGGCTCATCCCAAGGCTCTGGCGGTGGGGGAGGTCGGCCTGGACTACTTCTTCCGCCCCGGCTACCTGGAAACACCTCCGGAAGTGCAGCGGGAGGTCTTCGCCACCATGCTCATTTTGGCAGCTGAGCTGGCCAAGCCAGTGGTCATCCACCAACGCCAGGCCCATGCCGACCTGCTTCAGCTGCTGGATGACGGGCCATCGGTGACCGGCATCCTGCACTGCTTCAGCGGGGATCGCGCCTTCGCCGAGGCGGCGGCGGCGCGGGGGCTCTACTGCTCCTTTGCGGGCAACGTCACCTTCAAGTCAGCGCGCGACCTTCAGGAGGCGGCCCGGGCGGTTCCCTCCGAACTGCTGCTGGTGGAGACGGATGCGCCCTTCCTGGCGCCGGAGCCGCATCGCGGGCAGAGCAGCCAGCCGGCCATGGTCCGGGCCACCGCTCAGTGGCTGGCGGTGTGGCGAGGGGACTGCCTGGAATCGCTCTCGGCCGTAACCACCGAGAACACCCGGCGGGCCCTCGGAATCCCGGCCCCTTGAGCGTTCCCGACCTCTGCGCTCCGGGGACGGCCCGGGCGGTCGCGCGCCGGTTTGGGATCAGTCCCCGCCGCGAGATGGGCCAGAACTTCCTGGTCGACCGCGAGGTGCGGGACGCCATCGCGGCCACCGCCGCCCCAGCCGAGGAGGTGCTGGAGATCGGCCCGGGGCTGGGCGCTTTGACCCAGGGCCTGTTGGAGCAAGGCCGGCGGGTGGTCGCGGTGGAGCTCGACCCCCGCTGCGTCGCTGCCCTCGGGCTGCTGCGCAGCCGCTATCCCGGGCTGACGGTGGTGGAGGCGGACATCCTCGAGGTCATCCCCGAACAGCTCGGTCTCACGGCGCCGACGGTGCTTGGCAACCTGCCCTACCGGATCACCGGGGCCCTGCTTCCCTGGGTCATGGGTTGGGATTC
>PKXE01000095.1:24468-27200 GCA_003132265.1 Candidatus Dormiibacterota bacterium
GTCCGACCGCGTCGGGAGGCCGACGCCCAGCTGAGCTCGGCGCTGGCCACCCTGGCCCGGCCCATGTTCCAGGCCCGCCGCAAGCAGCTGCATCACGGGCTTGCCCGTTCCCTCGGGGTCACTCCTGGCGAAGCGACTCTGCTGCTGCGATCGATCGAGATCGACACGGCACGGCGGCCGGGCAGCCTCGACCTGGAGGAGTGGCGACGGCTGATTTCCGCTGTCCGAGACAGAGGGGCCGCGATCGGGTGATATATTCGCCGCCATGCCGGTCTTGGCCCCCCCGGGGTCTTCCGCCGAGGCGGCCCTAGACGCTGGTTCCTCCGGCTTCCGGGAGGTCTTGCGGGCCCGGGACTTCCGGCTCCTTTGGGGAGCTCAGGTGGCGGCCCAGCTGGGCGACAAGTTCTTCGCCTTCTCCCTGCTGCTGTCCATCTACTCGCTGACTCATCGCTACCTCAGCGACGCGGCCCTGCTGCTGGCCTACACCATCCCGGCGGTCTTCCTGTCGATCCCGGCGGGGATCTTCGCCGACCGTTACGACAAGAAGACCCTGATGATCTGGACCAACTTGTCGCGGGGGCTGATGGTGCTGGGGGTGCCCGCGCTGGAGATCACCGGGGTGGCCCAACACCAGATCCTGCCCCTCTACGCCATCACCTTCATCTTCGCCGGGGTGGGCCAGCTCTTCGCCCCCGCCGAGGCGGCCAGCATCCCGAGCCTGGTGAAGCGCCGCGACCTGGCGCCGGCGACCTCGCTGTTCACCATCACGATCATCGTCACCATCGTCCTCTCAGTACCCCTGGCCTCGGTCGCCCAGGGACTGCTGGGACTGGAGGGCCCCTACTACTTCGGGGCCGGACTGTTTGCGGTGGCGGCGGGCGCCATCTGGCTGATCAAACCTAGCCTGGCGGCGACGGTCACCGCTGATGGACGGCAGATGAGGGCCCCGTGGAGCAGCACCTGGACCGAGATCCGCGGGACCCTGACCGTGATTCGCGCCAGCCGGGTGCTCCCCTTCGCCTTCGCCATGCTGACCCTGGCGCTGGCGATCGTGTTCACGATCTTCGCCCTCTCGGCGGGCTACATGCAGCACGTGCTCCTGACCAGCCCTCACGACAGCTACATCCTCCTGATCCCCGCCACCGTGGGCATGGTGGTGGCCGGCGCCATCGTGAGCCGGCGGGCCGCCGCGCCCGGCCAGGGGCCGATCACCGTGGTCAAAGGTCTCTGGCTGGCCGGGGCCGGCTTGGTGGTGCTGGGGGTGCTGCCGCCGATCCTGAACCGGCTGCGCATCGACGGAGCTCTGGTCCCGCTGGCGATCACCCTGGCCATCCTCTTCGGACTGGGGCTGGGAGCGGTGCTGATCCCCTGTCTGGTCCTGATCCAGGAGGAGACCGAGGAGGCGACCAGGGGCAAGATCTTCGGCGGGGCCTTCCTCGCCATCAACCTCGCCATCGCCGTGCCCCTGCTCCTGGCCGGCGCCGTCGCCGACGTGGTCGGGGCCAGCGATGTGGTGGCGGCGCTGGGCTTCGCCCTGATCGTCACCGGCGTCGTCGTCTGGAGGCTGGCCTGGGGCGTGGCACCGGCTGGAAACCCGCCGCCTCACCCGGTTACGGGCGCGTAGCGAGATGTCGAAGTCCGCTGGCGACGGTATCGACTTCGGGGGGAGCTGGGCTAAATGACAGCATGCGAGCCGTGGTCACTTGCGAAAGCTGCGGCCTCCGGCAGGAGGTGGCCCGAGCCATCCCGGAGCCGACCACCTTCCACATCGTCTGTCATCGCTGCGAGCTGAGCCTCTTGGTGACGGTGACCGAAGCCGACATCCTCACCGCCGCGGCCTCGGTCGCCGCCGGCGCGGCTCGGCGCTAGAGCCAGCTGGCTCAGACTGCCCAGCGCGACAACCCGAGCGGGATCTCCTCACGCCCGTTGTCCAGCAGCGCCAGTCCCATCTCCTCACTCTCGAAGTCCAGTCGGAGCTGGCGGGCCAGGGGGAGGAGTCTGCCCGAGCGGGCCCGCTCGCGCAGCCGGGCGCGCCGGTCGGGGTCGAGGCTGGAGCACTGGACGCTGCAGTACTTAGCGGTCTGCTTCTTCACCAGAGCGGTGCAGCCGGCCCGGGCGCAGACCCGAAAGGCTGCCGGATGAGGGTCGAAGGAGCGCGCCACGGAGCGATACTAAGAGCTCCTGAGGGCCCGCTGTCAATGCTCATTACAGCTATAAAAATTGGCACTTTTGCGGGTCAATCGAGGCCGCGATAGTTGTGCCCAGTATCCCCATCCCCAGCTGTGGTCAAATTGTGCGCAACTTGTTGCGCAGGGGGGTCGGCGAGAGCTCGAGGCAGGCGGGGTCGGGTCGACCCCCCTGCGCGGGTCGGGTGCAGGTGCGGGGCAGGAGTGGGGCCGAGAGGGTGCGCACCCCAGGGGTCCAAGGCCGGCCTGGGGACCTCCCGGTAATTGGCCCACGGCCTCCGCGGCCAAGACGAGGTCAGGGGAGCGCCGACAGGACTTCGCTTGATCGCCCCCGGCCAGTTCAGCCCGGTTGCGAAACCACCGGTTCTTGGTAGAGACCGATGGCGTTTCCGTCTGGGTCGAGAAACCGTGCCGTGATCTCAGGTGCGTCCAGGTCGATCGGCTGCCCGACCGCGCGCCCGTTAACCACGACGGCGTTGAGGATCGTGGCCACGCTGTCGACCAGGATCGAGACCAGCAGGCCGGGCTCGGATGCGGCGGCCCTTC
>PKXE01000095.1:27221-54350 GCA_003132265.1 Candidatus Dormiibacterota bacterium
TGGTGGGCGCACCAGGAGTCGAACCTGGGGCCTCTACCGTGTCAGGGTAGCGCTCTAACCACCTGAGCTATGCGCCCTCTCGGGGGTCGGGGTGCCCGGATTATAGCCTCGGCCGGGCACCAGCTCGGAAGTGGCAGGGCGCTCTCATACAATCGGGCCGACAAACATGGCTGAGAACGGTATCGATCTCGAAACTCTGCGCCACAGCGCGGCCCATCTCATGGCGGCTGCGGTCTGTGAGCTCTGGCCGGGCGCTGAGTACGGTATCGGGCCCTCGATCGAGGACGGCTTCTACTACGACTTCCTCCTGCCCGAGGGTCAGCGTTTCACCGACGAGGACCTGCCCCAAATCGAGGCCCGGATGCGGGAGATCGCCAGTCGCCGGCCCGAGTACTTGCGCCAGGAGCTGAGTCGGCAGCAGGCGCTGGCTGAATTCGGTAGGAGAGAGCAGCGGTTTAAGGTCGAGTTGATCGAGCGAATCCCCGAGGGCGAGGTGATCAGCTGCTATCGGACGGGAGATTTCTTCGACCTCTGCCGAGGCCCCCATGTCCACGACGCCTCGGAGATCCCCGCCTTCAAACTGCTGCACCCGGCCGGGGCCTACTGGCACGGCGACGAAACCCAGCCGATGCTGCAAAGGGTCTACGGGACCGCCTGGAACTCGCAGCCGGAGCTGGACCTGTATCTGGAGCGCCTGGAGCAGGCGCGCCTCCGCGACCACCGCAAGCTGGGCCGCGAGCTGGACCTCTTCTCGATCTCAGAGGAGCTTGGCCCGGGGCTCGTCCTCTGGCATCCCTATGGGGCGACGGTCAGGACCGTGATCGAAGACTACTGGCGGCAGGCCCACCGCCGCGCCGGCTATCAGCTGGTCTACACCCCGCACCTGGCGCGGGAGAAGCTCTGGGAGACCAGCGGTCACCTGGGCTACTTTGCCGACGAGATGTTCGGGGCCATGGAGGTCGAGGGGGACCGCTACCGGGTCAAGCCCATGAGCTGCCCCTTCCACATCCTGATCTACAAGTCGCGCGCCCGCAGCTACCGGGAGCTGCCGCTGCGGCTGGCGGAGCTGGCCTCGGTCTACCGCTATCAGCGCAGCGGCACCCTCCACGGCCTGCTCCGGGTGAGGGGATTCACCCAGGACGACGCCCACATCTTCTGCCAGCCGGAGCAGGTGGAGGAGGAGTTGGCGAGGGTCCTGCGACTGGTCCGGGAGATGAACGCCCGGTTCGGCTTCTACGAGCTGGAGGTGGACCTCAGCACCAAGCCCATCAAGGCGGTGGGGTCGGACGAGCTGTGGGAGCAGGCAGAATCGGCGCTAACCCGGGTGCTCCTCGCCGAGGAACTGGAGTACAAGCTCAATCCGGGCGAGGGCGCCTTCTACGGACCCAAGGTCGACATCCACATCCGGGACGCCATGGGCCGGCGCTGGCAGTGCGCCACCGTGCAGTTCGACTTCAACGAGCCGGAGCGATTCGGGCTGGAGTACGTCGGGGCGGACGGCCAGCCCCACCGGCCGGTCATGATCCACCGGGTCCTGCTGGGCGCCCTGGAGCGTTTCTTCGCGGTCCTCCTCGAGCACTATGCGGGGGCCCTGCCGTTGTGGTTGTCCCCCGTGCAGTTGCAAGTGATAAGCGTGAGCGACGACCAGCTGGACTATGCTCACCAGGTGGCGTTGAGGCTGGAGCAGGCGGGATTTCGGACTGAGGTCCCAGACCGCCCCGGGGACCGGATGGGGGCCAAGATCAGGGACTCGGAGCTGGCCAAGGTTCCCTATGCCGCGATCGTGGGTAGAAAAGAGGTCGAGGCCAACAACGTCAACCTCCGCAACAACCGCAACAATGAGCAGACTCCGATCTCGGTCGAGGATCTGATTGCGCGGCTGCGGTCAGAGTCCGGCTCCTGAACAGTTCGGCTGGGGGCTGGAGCGGCCAGCTTGAGTGATAGCATCCGGGATTCACTTCCCGACTTGAGGAGGATTCGTCCATAGCGTTTCGCGAACTGCGTATCAACGATCAGATCCGGGTTCCTTCGGTTCGACTCTTCGACGACACGAGCGACGAGGCTCTGGGGATCGTCTTACTGCCGGACGCCCAGCAGCTTGCCCAGGAGCGAGGCCTCGACCTGGTTGAGGTGGCGCCGCAGGCCCAGCCCCCCGTGTGCCGGCTGATGGACTACGGGCGCTTCAAGTTCGAGGCGCTCAAGCGCGAGAAGGAGGCCAAGCGGGAACACAACGCGATCCGGCTCAAGGAGATGAAGCTCCGTCCCAAGATCAGCGAGCACGACTTTCAGACGAAGTACGGTTACGTGCGCCACTTCCTGGAGGAAGGCGACAAGGTCAAGCTCACTATCATGTTCCGGGGCCGGGAGTTGGTCCATCAGGAGATTGGTCGGGCGCTGCTCGACCGGCTCGCTGAGGAAGTCAAGGACGTGGCCCAGATCGAGCGGTCGCCCCTGGTCGAGGGGCGCAATATGATCATGATCCTCAACCCGGTCTCAAAGAAGCTACCCAAAGGAGGCGCCAGCAACCATGCCGAAGATCCGAACCCACAAGGGAACCCAGAAGCGGTTCCGTCTGTCGGGGACGGGTAAGCTGCTGCGCCGCGGCGCTTTCCAGTCGCACCTCTTGGAGCACAAATCGGCCAAGCGCAAGCGCGGCTACGCTCAGGTACAGCAGGTGACCTCCGGCGACGCCAAGGCGGTGAGGCGCAACGCGCCTTACCTCAAGGGCTGACCAGTGGCCCGGGTGAAGCGCGGAGTAACCGCGCGCAAGCGCCACAAGAAGATCCTGGAGCTTGCCTCGGGATTCACCGGGACTCACAATCGCCTCTTCCGACCCGCCAACGAGGCGGTGATGCACTCGCTGGCCTACCAGTACCGGGACCGGCGCAAGCGCAAGGGCAACTTCCGGCGACTCTGGATCGCTCGCATTAACGCCGCCTCTCGGCAGGCGGGGATCCCTTACAGCCGCTTCATCGCCGGCCTCAGCCGATCTGGGGTGGAGTTGTCGCGCAAGCAGATCTCCGAGATAGCAATCCACGACCCAGCGGCCTTTGCCCGGCTGGTTGAAGTAGTGCGGGAGACCGCGCCCGACCAGTGACTGAGGGCGACCTCCGGGCACTTGGCGANNTATCTCGCCCGCCACCAGGGCCTGATCAGCAGCGGCGCCCAGGCCCTGGCCCAGGCCCCCTCGGAGCAGCGCGCCGCGCTGGGCCGAGCCTTTAACTCCGTCAAACAGGGAACGGAGGCCGCCCTGGAGCGCCGCCTTGAGGAGTTTCAGCTGGCGCTGCGGGAGTTGGCCGCCGAAGGGCAGTGGCTGGACCTCACTTACCCCAGTGCGCCTCTCCCAAGGGGCCACCAGCACCCGCTGGGCCGGCTGATCCGGGAGATCGAGGACATCGGGGCGGCACTCGGCTACGAGTCGGTGCGGGGACCAGAGGTCGAGGATGACCAGTTCAACTTCGAACTCTTGAACCTGCCCCCCGAGCACCCCGCTCGCGACGCCCACGACACCTTCTACCTGGAGGGTCCGGCCGGCTGGCTACTGCGCACCCAGACCTCCCCGGTCCAGCTGCGGACCATGATGGCGGGGCCGCCCCCGTACCGGATCCTGGCTCCGGGCAAGGTCTATCGACGGGACAATCCCGACCCGACCCACAGCCCAGTCTTCCACCAATTGGAGGGGCTCTGCGTCGACGAGGGGGTCACCTTGGGCGACCTCAAGGGGACCCTCACCTATTTCCTCCAAGCCATCTTCGGCGAGGAGCGACGGATTCGGCTGCGCTCCAGCTTCTTCGCCTTCACGGAGCCCAGCCTGGAGGCGGACGTCTCCTGCTGGTTCTGCCAAGGGGAGGGCTGTCGCAGCTGCCTCGGCAAGGGCTGGATCGAGGTCCTGGGTTCCGGGATGGTCCATCCCCAGGTCCTGCGCAACGCCGGGATCGACCCCGAGCGCTACAGCGGATTCGCCTTCGGGATGGGACCGGACCGCATCACCGCCCTCAAGTACGGACTGGAGGATATCCGCGACCTCTACGAGAACGACCTCCGCCTCTTGGAGAACTTCTGATGCGGGTGAGCCAGGAGTGGCTGAGCGAGTTCGTTGATCTCGACGGCCTCACCCCGAAGCGGATCGATGAGCTGCTGACGCTCAGCGGCACCGAGGTTGAGCGGGTCAGCGAGTTCGCCCGGGGACTGGATGAGGTGGTGGTCGCCGAGGTGGTCGAGCTGGGGCGGATGGAAGGCAGCGACCACCTCTGGCTGGCCAAGGTCCGGGTCCCCGGCGAGGAGCCAGTCGAGGTAGTCTGCGGCGCGCCGAACCTCACCCTGGGAGCGCGCGTGGCGTGGGGCCGCCCCGGCAGCGAACTGCCGGGAGGTATGAAGCTGGGCCAGAGGCGCATCCGGGGGGTCGTCAGCAACGGGATGATCTGCGCTCCTGACGAGCTGGGGCTGGGTCAGGACCACGAGGGGGTGCTGCTGCTGCCGGCGGGGGAGGTTGAGCCTGGCGAGCCGCTCAGCCGGGTGTTTCCCCCCGACACCATCTACGAACTGGAGATCCTGAGCCACCGAGCGGACTGCCTCTCCCACTGGGGGGTCGCCCGGGAACTAGCGGCCGTGCTCGACCGCTCGCTGCGGGAACCGGTTCTGAGCCAGCCCCAAAGGGGCGGGCCAGCAGCCGACGAATCGGTCAGGGTCAGCATCGAGGGGGGCGCCGACTGCCCCATTTACTTGGCCGAGTGCGTGGACCAGTTGGGGGCTGGACCGGCGCCGCTCTGGCTGCAGCGACGGCTGATGGCGGTCGGCAGCCGCTCCATCTCGGCCATGGTGGACCTCGCCAACTACGTGATGTTGGAGCTGGGCCAGCCGGTGCACACTTTCGATTTGGACCGGATGCCCGGTGCTCCCGGCCGAGTCGAGATTGGGGTAAGGGGGGGGCGCCCGGGGGAAACCCTAGCCTGCCTGGACGGCGTGGTCCGCCGGCTCGACCAGGACGCTCTGACGATCACGGCCGATGATCATCCGGTCGCCCTCGCCGGCGTGATCGGCGGCAGCGAGACGGCGGTGCAATCGGATACCACCAGGATCGTGCTCGAGGCCGCCAACTTCAACTGGGTTTCGATCCGGAAGACGGCCCGCCGCCTGGGGATCCGGACCGAGGCGTCTTCGCGGTTCGAGCGGTCCCTGTCTGCCGCCCTCGTTCCGGTCGCGGCCCAGCGGTTCATCCACCTCGTCGAGGCGGTGGCCGGGGGTAGGGTTCGACCCGGTCCGGTCATTGCTGGTGCGGGGCCAGCGCCGACCGCGCCTATCCGGGTGTCGTGCCGGCGCATCTCGGCCCTCCTCGGATTGGAGGTCGGCCCGGACCAGGCGGCTGGCGCGCTGCGACGGCTGCAGTTCGAGGTGGAGGTGTCCGGTGATGAGCTCCAGGTGGTGCCCGCCGCGGTCCGGACCGATGTCCACATCGCCGAGGACGTCACCGAGGAGGTGGGCCGGATCCTCGGTTACGATCTGGTGCCGGCTACCTTGCCAGCACTTCGAACGCCCCCCAGCGGGCACCCCGGACTGGTCAGTGCTGACCGGCTGGCAGGCGAAATTTGCCTCGGCGCCGGTTTTACCGAAGCGATCACCTCCAGCCTCGTGAGCCAGGAGCGGGTCGGGGTAGTGCGCGGCCTCGGCGCGGGGGTCTCCCCGATCCGAATCGCCAACCCGCTTTCGTCGCAGCTCGGTGACCTCCGGGTCAGCTGCCTGCCCGCGCTCTTGGACGCCTGCCGGCTGAACCAGTCCAGGGGAGGGGAGCGGACCCAGCTCTTTGAATGGGGCCGCGTCTTCTGGCCGTCTGCGGACCGATCGGGTCGGCCCGAGGAACCTGAGGTCCTGGCGCTCGTGGATCACTCGGCGGGGGCGAGGCCCCGGGGGGAGGGGGAGCCGCTCGACCAGCTCCTCCAGGTGGTACAGGCGCTGGCTGAGCGGGTCAGCCTGAACTCAGTCGAGTTTCGGCCGGCCCGGCATCCGGGGTTCCACCCGCAACGCAGCGCGCAGTTGTGGGTGGACGGCGAGTTGAGGGGGATACTTGGTGAGGTGGATCCGGGAGTCGACTCGGCGTTTGAGCTGCGCGGGTCTACCGTGGTCGCGGAGGTGAGGGTCGACGGCTGGCTCGTCGACGGCGGCCGGCCCGGCCGAGGAATGAGTTTGGCCAAAACCCCGCCGCTCTCGCTCGACCTCGCCGTCACCGTTCCTGAGCGGGCGGAGTTGGGGCCGGCTCTGGCCGCGGTCCGCTCGGCCGAGATCGCCGAGCTCGAGGAGATCCGGTTGCTGGACCAGTACCGAGGCAGGCAGCTGCCGCCGGGAACTAAGGGTTGGACCTTCCGGCTCCTATTCCGCCATCCCGAGAAGACACTCACCCATCGTCAAGGCGAGCAACTGCGCTCCCAAGTTCTGGCCGCACTAGGCGCGGTGGGGGCGGCTGTCCGGGCCGGGTCAGCGTGATCGACACGCATCTAGCGGAGGAGCGGTCCTTCTGGACCGGTTGGCAGGAGAGCTGGGATCACCAGCAGGAGGGCTACCTACCTGATCGCGAAGAGCGATTCTCGGTACTGGCGGCGCTTGTTGGGGTGGTCGCCGACGGCGCTGCGCCCCGAGTCCTGGACCTTGCTTGCGGCTGCGGTTCGATCACCAGCCGGATCCTGGGACGCTTTCCCGCGGCAAGGGTGGTGGCGGCCGACATCGACCCAGTGCTGTTGCGGATCGCGGCGGGCGTCTTCGAGGGAGACGGGCGGGTCACCTTGGCGGAGGTTGACCTGAGGCTCCCGGACTGGCCCGCGTCGCTGCCGGCCGGTCCGTACGACGCCGTGGTCTCGGCGACTGCGCTGCACTGGCTGGAGCCTGACGCGCTGAAGGCGGTTCACCACCGTGTGGCCGGTCTGCTCCGTCCCGGCGGGCTGTTCGCCGACGCCGACCACTTACCGCTGCTGGCGACCCCCAGCCTGGATCTGGTGGCGGCCGCCCTCACTCCGCCGTCTGACAGGGCCGGTGAGGGCTGGGAGGAGTGGTGGGAGCGGGTGGCGCGCACCCCCCAGTTCACCGAGCTGCTGATCAAGCGCAACCGGCGCTTCGGAGGAGAGCTCCACCCGGCTGAGTTCACCCCCGCCGCGGGTTGGCACCTTGAGAGCCTGGGCGCGGCCGGCTTCTCCGAAGCCGCCATCGTGTGGCGGCGGGGCCCCGCCGCCGTGGTGGCCGCGCTCCGCTGACGGTGGCCCCGATGCCTCCTGTAGAGCTGGACTTCCCAAGGGCTTGCCAGGCGCCACTGCCGCGGGAGTTCTTTTCCCGGCCGAGCCCGCTCGTGGCCCGGGAATTGCTCGGGTGCTGGATGGTGCGCCGCCTCGGAGACCAGGAGCTACGGGTGCGGATCTCCGAGACAGAGGCCTATCTGGGCCCTAGCGACCCGGCCTCGCACGCCTACCGGGGACTGACCCCGCGCAACGCCCCGATGTTCGGGATCGCTGGAACCGCCTACGTCTACTTCGTCTACGGGATGCATCACTGCTTCAACGTCGTCACCGGCGAGGATGGCGATCCGCAGGCGATCCTGGTCCGGGGCGCCGTGGGCCGGACACCGGAAGAGCAGGTCGCTTTGCGCGGGCCAGCCCTCCTCTGCCGAGCCCTCGGCATCGACCTCAGTTGCAACGGGCTGGACCTCTGCCATCCTGGAGCCAGCCCGATCTGGTTTGAGTCCGGTAACGGCAGACGGGTCCCGGTCCTAGTCACCCCCAGGGTCGGGGTGAAGGACCCGAGCCGCATGAGATTTCTGGTGGCACCCCAGCCGGGCCGCCGTGATTTCGCCTCTAAGAAAGAGCGAGCCCCGAAGGGCTCGCTCCATTGATTTACTGGTGCCTTAGCACCACGTCCAGCGGATAAGCCGGACGAATATGAGGTGGTGAGATGCCCCTGCCCGGGGCCGAAACGTCGTCGGCGGACACTTCTACGCATCCGCGGCGCTGCGGCCCCGGAGGGCCGATCAATCCGCCCGACTGTGCCTCAGGAAACTCCAGACGGTTCTCATCGTTGATACCTCCGTCGGGACCGAGCCTACCCACTTACCGTACCACCGATTAGGCGGAAAGTGTCAAGTGGTTTGAACCCTGGAACCCTGGCGGGTCAGACCACGTCCCGGTCCTGGATACGCAAGCCCAGGTACAGAGCCACCAGAACGGGAGCTACCAACAGCACGATCGCCAGCACCTGCGCTGGCCAGCCGAACAGGCCAGTCGAGGTGCAACTGGANNGTCGCCCAGCCCCCACTGAGCCACAGGACAATACCCACGCCACCGGGCCAGACCAAGGTGGCGAGCCACTTTTGCGCCAGGCTCCACCGATCGGAGGTCCAGACTAAGACCACCCCGATCACCCAGCCGATCAGCGGCAAAAATACACTTCCGACGGTCAGTAGAACCAAGGCGATGAACTCGTGGTAGGGAGGATGACGGGTGGCGATGGGAGTGGTCGCCTTCGCTCAGCCCCACGATGTCCGCACCGTCCTGGTCGATGGGCAGGTGGTCAAGCGTGATGGCCGGCTGGGCAAGATCGACCTGGCCCGGCTCCGCGCGGACGCTGACGCAAGTCGTGACTATCTCTTCACCCAGAGCGGAGTCACTCTGGGTGAAGATTGGTTCAGCACCGTGCAGGCGCAGGTGACCTGAGGGAGGATCGAGTAGTGACAGCACAGTTGAGCGAGACAGATCGCGAGCTCTTGAAGGGCAAGAACTTCGCCCACCTGACGACCCTCGGTACCGACGGGGCTCCGATCAGCACCGTGCTCTGGGTCGACGAGGATGGTGGTGACATCGTCATGAACACCGTGATGGGTCGGATCAAGCAGGGCAACATCGCGCGCGACCCCCGGGTGGCGGTGTCGGTCCACGGCCAGGACAACCCCCAGATCTCGATGGCCGTGGTCGGGGTCGCGACGCTGGAGCACGAGCGGGCCGAGGAGACGATCGACCGCCTGACCAAAAAGTACACCGGACAGGACAAGTACCCCGCGGAGTGGCGCGGACCCGGCGAGGAGCGGGTCACCATCCGGGTGAAGCCGCAGGGGATTCACCGCTACGGCTACTGACCTCTTGGTCGGCAGCGACTGACCCGCCCCGTAACCCTGGCAAGGTAGGCTCTGCGGCTGTGACCACAGCTGAGAGCCTGCTACGCGGAGTCGTTCACTGCGAGAACCGGGAGCATCTCTCGGAGCGGCTCAACCGGGGCGAGCCGCTGCGGATCAAGTTCGGGATCGATCCCAGTGCCCCTGATATCCACCTTGGGCACATGGTGCCCATGCGCCTTCTGCGGCGCTGGCAGGCCGAGGGTCACCTACCGGTCTTGGTGATCGGCGATTACACCGCCCGGATCGGTGACCCGACCGGGCGCTCGGTGACCCGGCCCCAGCTCACGGTGGAGGAGGTGGAGGCGAACGCCAAGACCTACCTCGACCAGCTCTTCTGCGTGATCAATCCGGAGCGCACCGAGGTCCGGCGTCAGAGCGAGTGGTACGACGGCTTCGACCTGGTGGAGGTGCTGCGGCTGGCCAACACCGCCACGGTTGCCCAGCTGCTGCAGCGCAGCGACTTCGAGCAAAGGATGCGCACGGCGCAGCCGATCGGGGTGCATGAACTTTTCTATCCGCTGCTGCAGGGCTACGACTCGGTGGCCATTAGGGCTGACGTGGAGCTGGGCGGCAGCGACCAGCTGTTCAACCTGCTCCGGGGCCGGGACGTGCAGGTGGCGTACGGCCAGGCGCCCCAGGACATCGTCACCGTGCCGCTCTTGGAAGGGCTCGACGGCGAAAAGAAGATGAGCAAATCGCTGGGCAACGCGGTCGCGGTGGCGGACACCCCTGGGTCCCAGTTCGGGCAGCTGATGTCGATCCCCGATCTGTTGATCACCCGCTACCAGGCTCTGCTCACCGACATCCAAAAGGAGCAGCTGGAGCGCATGGCGCGGGAGCTCCAGGACGGATCGCTCAACCCCCGAGACGCCAAGGCCGATCTGGCCGAGCTGCTGGTCTCTGAGCTGCACGACAAGGCCCAGGCGAGCGCCGCGCGGGAGGAGTTCTTCAGCGTCCACCGGGACCACCAGTTGCCGAGCGCCATCGCGGAGGTGGCGATCCCCAACCAGAGCAGCTGGGACGTCAGGGATCTGCTGGTGGCGGCGGGGATGGCCAAGTCCAAGAGTGAAGCGGCCAGGCTGGTTCAGGGTGGGGCGGTCGAACTGGCGGGCGCCCGCGTCGGCGACTGGCGTGAGCCGGTCACCGTCGTCTTCGGGGCGGTGCTCAAGGTGGGCGCCCGACGGGTGGCCCGGCTGACCCAGGGCTGACCGCTCGCCGGCCGATGAGTGCGAGTATCGGCGCCCGATCCGGAACAGTGAGGTCCGCTGAAGCCATTTCGGCGGACTGCTAGGCTAGGCCGAAGAGCCCCGGTTACACTGGAAGCCTTGGGAATGTATGTTCGTTCAAGGTTGTCGGCGGGTCGTAGCGGCCAAGGTCGGAGGTAGTCGGTGTCTGGGCATTCCAAGTGGGCGGGGATAAAGCACAAGAAGGCGGTCGTTGACGCCCGCAAGGGCCAGACCTTCACCAAGGTCGGTAATGAGATCACGGTGGCCGCCCGGGAGGCGGGGAGCGATCCCAACATCAACTTCCGGCTGCGGCTGGCGATGCAGAAGGCGCGCGAGGTCAACATGCCCGCCGACAACATTGAGCGCGCCATCAAACGCGGNNGGGGTGGCGATTCTGGTCGACGTCCTCAGCGACAACCGCAACCGCACAGTCGCCGGTATTCGTAACCTTTTCACCCGCTCCGGTGGCAGCCTCGGGGAGTCCAACTCGGTGGGGTGGATGTTCAACCGAACCGGGCTGATCCGGGTCAACCCGGGCTCCCAAGATCCCGAGGAGCTGGCTCTGCAGGCGATCGAACTAGGCGCCGACGACGTCCAGATGGAGGGGGGGGGCGTCGAGGTCTACGTCGCCCCCGACCGGCTGGAGGCGCTCCGCCACGCTCTCGAGGAGGCCAAGATCGTAGTCGAGAGCGCCGAGGTCACCATGCTGCCCAGTAACACCGTCGAGGTCGACGCCAAGAACGCGCCAGCAGTGGTCAGGCTCCTGGAGGCGCTCGAGGAGCACGACGACGTGCGGGAGGTCCACTGCAATGCGGTGCTCCCGGACGACGTTCTGGCCGAGGTCTAGGCGGCCGCGGGCGTGGCCCGGGCGTGGGAGGGGGCGGACTGGTGCTAGTCCTCGGGTTGGACCCCGGGCTGGCCCTGACCGGCTGGGCCTTGATCGAGGGCGGCGGGGGCCGGGTCGCCCTGAGGGATGCCGGCGTCTGGTCGACTCCTGCCCACCAGGACCAGGGCCGGCGCTTGCTCTCTCTGTGGGAGAGCTTCGGTGAGCTGGTCGCCAGCCAGGCGCCCCAGGCGGTATCGCTGGAGCGGCTGTACTTCAGCCGCAATGTCTCGACCGCCATGGCGGTGAGCCAGGCCCGGGGGGTCCTGGTCTGCGCGGCGGCCCGAGCTGGCCTCGAGCTGCACGAGTACACCCCAGGCGAGGTCAAGCAGGCGGTGACCGGCAGCGGCTCGGCTCCCAAGCGACAGGTGGCCAAGCTGGTGCGCCTGCTGCTCGGGGATGGTGTTCCGCTCAGCCCCGACGACATCACCGACGCTTGCGCGGTCGGCATCTGCCACCAGCACGCCGCCGGCCTGCACCGAGCCTTGGCCGCAGGGGCGAGACGTTGATCGCCGCCCTGCGGGGAGTGGTGGTGAGGGTGGAGGACGAGTGGGCTGTCCTGGAGGTCGGGGGAGTCGGGTATCAGGTGTACGTCCACCCCCGCACCGCCGCCCAGCTGCTGGGGGAGGCGGGCGAGGTCAGCTTGCAGATCCACACCGTGGTCCGCGAGGACGCCATCTCCCTGTACGGATTTTTCTCGTCCGAGGAGCTGGTCTTTTTCCGGTACCTCCTCACGGTGGAGCGGATCGGGCCCAAGGCCGCCCTGGCGATCCTGGCGAGGGTGGAGTGGCCGTCCCTGGTCGCGGCGATCATGAACGAGGATCACGCCCTGCTGGCCTCGGTCCCCGGCATCGGCGCCAAGACGGCGCAGCGGATCGTTCTGGAGCTGAAGGGGAGGGTCGACCAGCTCGCGGTTCCCGGTGCCTCACTAACCCCGACCGACACGGGTCCGCTGGGTGAGCGAGCCACCGCCGCCCTGGTCGCGCTCGGCTTCCCCGCCAGCGAGGCGAGGCGGGCGGTCACCGAGACCGGGACCTCGACGGACGGTGCGGGCGACTCTCAGCGGACCATCGAGGATATGGTCAAGTCCGCTCTGCAGCGGCTGGTCCAAGTCGGCGTCAGGAGTTCGCCATGATGAATGAGGAGCAGGTGCTGGCCCCCGCCGCCGCGGGGGACGAACCCGAGATCGACCGCCAGTTGCGCCCCCGGCGGTTGGAGGAGTTCGTCGGCCAGGAGCAGGTCCGCGAACAGCTGGCCATCCTCATCGACGCCGCCCGTTCCCGGGGGGAGCCGATCGAGCATTTGCTGCTGTCGGGGCCTCCCGGTCTGGGCAAGACCACCCTCGCCAACATCGTCGCCGCCGAGACCGGGGTGAATCTGCGCGTCACCAGCGGTCCGGCGATCGAATTCCAGGGGGCACTGGCCAGCTTGCTAACCAGCCTCGGCGAGGGAGACGTCCTCTTCATTGACGAGGTCCACCGGCTGCAGCGGGTGGTGGAGGAGAGCCTCTATCCGGCGATGGAGGAGTTCTCCTTCGACTTCGTGTCCGGGAAGGGGGTGGGCGCCCAGGCGCTGCGGATCTCCCTCCAACGCTTCACCGTGATTGGGGCCACCACCATGGTCGGGATGATCTCGGCCCCGCTTCGAGATCGCTTCGGGGCCACCTTCCGGCTGGAGTTCTACACCAAGGAGGAGCTGGCCACCATCGTCAAGCGATCGGCGGGTCTGCTCCAGGTCCCGATCGACGATGAGGCGGTCGTGCTGCTGGCAGCCCGGTCGCGAGGCACCCCGCGGGTCGCCAACCGTCTGCTGCGGCGGCTGCGGGACTACGCCCAGGTACGCGGCGACGGGACGGTCAGCCGGGAGCTGGCCCAGGAGGCGCTGCGTCTTCTCGAGGTCGATGAGCAGGGCCTGGACGCCTCGGATCGGCGGCTGCTCCGGCTGATCTGTGAGCAGTTCGGCGGGGGACCTGTCGGCCTCGGCACCCTGGGAGCCGCTCTCGCCGAGGAGCCGCACAGCATCGAGGAGGTGCTGGAGCCGTATCTGATCCAGTTGGGTCTCCTGGCCCGGACGCCCCGGGGCCGAGTCGCGACCGGAAGCGCCTACCGGCATTTGGGCCTGGCGGTCCCAGCCGATGCCCCTGGCGCGGTGCTCGCTCAGGCGGCGGACCTCTTTGTCGGCGAGGACTGAGTGGCAAGGGACTCCGACTGAGGAGTTCGACTACCCGCTGCCGGCCGAGGCGATCGCCCAACAGCCACTGGCGGAGCGCAGCTCCAGCCGCATGCTGGTCCTGGAGCCTGGCGGTGGGGTGCGCGACTCCCTCGTTACCGACCTGCCCCGCCTGCTCCGGAGCGGCGATTGCCTGGTGGTGAACGACACCCGGGTCAGGGCGGCCCGGCTGCGGGGTACGGTGGGCGAGCGTTCCGGGGAGGTCCTGCTGCTCCGGGAGCTTGCTGCTGGCCGCTATTTGGCGCTGGCCCGGCCGGCGCGAGCCCTGTCCCCCGGCGCCGCCCTGGAGGGCAGGGGGTGGCGGGCTGTGGTGGAGTCAGTCTGGGCCGGCCACCCGGCGGGCCGGGAGGTCCGGCTCGACGTCGACGCCGGCGTCAACTTAGCTGAGATCGGAGAGGTACCCCTGCCCCCCTACCTGAAACAGCAGCGGGGCGATCCAGAGCGGTACCAGACGGTCTACTCCAAAGGCCCCGCGGTCTCGGCGGCGGCCCCCACCGCGGGGCTGCACCTGACCGAAGAGCTCCTGCTGGAGCTGGAAGCGAGCGGGGTCGTCGTCTCTCGGGTCCAGCTGGAGGTGGGGCTCGCTACCTTCACCCCGATCCGGACCCCCACCATCGAGGCCCACCCGATGCACTCCGAGCGCTACCGAATCTCCTCTCTGGCCGCGGCCCAGGTGAGGGCGTCCCGATCCGCCGGGGGTCGGATCATCGCGGTCGGGACCACGGCGGTCCGCTGCCTCGAGTCGAGCCCAGATGGTGAGGGAGGTGTGCTGGCGGGCGCCGGCGAAACCGACCTGTACCTGCGCCCCGGGAGCCGCTTTCAGGTGGTCGATGGACTGCTCACCAACTTCCATCAACCGAGGTCGTCCCTGCTGGTCCTGGTCAGCGCCTACTACGGGAGAGATCGGGTCCGGGCGGCCTACCGAGCAGCCCTCCAGCGCGGCTATCGCTTCCTCAGCTTCGGCGACTGCATGTTCGGATGGCGTCTCGCTTGAGCGAAGCCGCCGGCCGGTTCACTATCTTGGCCAGGGACGGGAGGGCACGTCGGGGCACTCTCCGGACCGCCCATGGCGAGGTCCAAACCCCCGCCTTCATGCCGGTGGGAACCCACGCCACGGTCAAGGCCTGCGACCCCCTAGAAGTGGCCCAGGCCGGGGCCGAGATGATCCTGGCCAACTTTTATCACCTCTCCTTACGACCGGGGGTGGAGTTGATAGCCGAGATGGGAGGCCTTCACCAGTTCATGGGCTGGCCAGGATCCATCCTGACCGACAGTGGTGGCTACCAGCTGGTGAGTCTCGGTGAGCTGGTCGAGCTGGACGATAGTGGGGTCACCTTCCGCTCGCCGTACGACGGCGACACCATCCAGCTCACCCCCCAGGGGGTGGTCGAGGGCCAGCTCAAGCTGGGCAGTGACGTGATCATGGTCTTGGACCAACCCGTACCCTTCGGCACCTCGCTCCAGCTGGCGGAGATCGCCACCCGCCGCACCCACCTCTGGGCGGAGCAGTGCCGCCAGACTGACACCGGCTCGGCGATGCTCTTTGGGATCGTCCAGGGCGGGTTCGAGCTCGGGCTCCGCGCCGAGTCGGCGGAGGTGATCGCAGGTCTGGGGTTCGATGGCGTCGCTCTCGGGGGGCTGGTCCTGGGTGAGCCGCCCCAGGTGCGCCAGCCTGCCATCGACGCCTGTGTCCAGCACCTGCCCGAGCATCTGCCCCGGTACGTGATGGGCCTCGGCACCGACCTTGACCTGCTGGACTCGGTCGCCCGCGGGGTCGACCTCTTCGATTGCGTGCTGCCGACGCGGCTGGCGAGGACCGGGACCGTTCTCACCGACCGGGGGCGGCTGTCGCTCCGGCAGGCGAGGTTTCGCCGCGACAGCCGCCAGCTGGAGCCCGGCTGCGAGTGCCCCGCCTGCTCTCGCTTCAGTCGCGCCTACCTGCGCCACCTCTACGTCGCGGGCGAGATCCTGGCCCACCGCCTGCTCAGCCTGCACAACCTCTGGCACCTCAGCCAGTTGATGGCTGGGGCCCGTCTGGCGATCGAGGTAGGTGGGCTTCAGGAGTTCATCGAAAGCCGCCGCCGCCAGCTCAGTGAGGGGGCAGAAGTCTGAGCCCGGGATCGCCAATCTGAGGCGGAATCGCCCCCTCCCCTAAAATCAGGTTTCCTCACATGCAGTTGAACTCAGCACGAGCGGACTCAGGCCGATGATCCGGATTAGCCGGTGGTGGTTGGCTCTAGTCGTGCTGATCATTCTGGGTGCGATTTTCATCGACGCCTACAGCCCCATCTACAACGTGCTGGTGAAGCACACCAGCGCCACGGCCTCCCTCCCGCATGGCAAGCAGCCCACCCTGGCCGGCAACCAGATCTACATCCACCGGGGCCTTGATCTCCAGGGCGGCACGTCGCTCACGATTCAGATCTGCCAGGGCAACAACGACCCGGCGGGCTCGGGTTGCACCAGCGGCGTGCGCAAGGGAAGGACGTTGGCCCAGGCCCAAGCGGACACCCTCACCATCCTGGAGCGCCGGGTCAACAGCCTAGGAGTCTCGGGAGCGGAACTCCAAACTCAGGGGAACAATCAGATCCTGGTCCAGCTTCCCGGCGTCGACATCAATACCGCGCTGGCCGCCCTTGGGCAGACCTCGCAGCTGCACTTCGCAGTACCGGTGGCGGGTGCCCCATCGGTCAACGGTCGGCCCGGTGCCTGCTCCACCCAGACCTGCATCGACCAGAACCAGCTGATACCTGCCGGCTGCTGGCCAGCCACCCCCGCCAAGAAGGGTTGTCAGTTCAACAATCCCGCCTACTATCCGGTCGACAGCACCACTCGCCAGAGCTATCACTGGAAGATGGTCCCCGGCCTGACGGCCTCCGACGTCAGTGCGGCCGCGGTCGGATCGTCGCCCGGGGGCGGCTATGCGGTGGACATCACCTTCAACAGCCAGGGCGCCGCCGTCTGGTCGAAGTTGACCAATGCCGCCTGCACTAAAAATCCGGGTTGCAGTGCTAACGGGGGCACCACGACCTCGGCGCCGCCGACCGCGCAGTTGGCGATCTTCCTGGACAGCCAAGTGCTGACCGCGCCCGCGGTAGCCAGTCCTAGCAGTAACCAGACTGAGATCACCGGAAACTTCACTTTCAAGAGCGCGACGCAGTTGGTAGACGACATCAACGCCGGCGCCCTCCCCGCGCAGATCACGGTGGCGCAGTCGAGCTCGGTCTCGGCCAGCCTGGGCAAGCAGTCGGTACAACAGAGCCTGACCGCGGGGGCCTTCGGGCTCTTGTTGGTTGTCCTCTTCATGCTGCTCTACTACCGTTTCCCCGGCCTGCTCGCCAGCATCGCCCTCCTCTTCTACGCAGCGATCGTCCTGGCGGTTTTCAAGCTGATCCCGGTGGTACTGACTCTGCCCGGGCTAGCGGGATTCATCCTCAGCGTGGGGATGGCTGTCGATGCCAACGTGCTCATTTTCGAGCGAATGAAGGAAGAGTTGCGCCAAGAGCGTCCCTTGGAGCTGGCCACCGAGTACGGATTCCGGCGCGCCTGGCCAGCGATTCGGGACTCGAACATCTCCACGATGATCACCTGCACAGTTCTTTACTTCTTTGGCACCGCCGACGTGAAGGGCTTTGCACTTACCCTGTTCATTGGGGTGGCGGCGAGCATGTTCTCGGCGATCGTGATCACCCACTCCCTCTTGCACTACGTCCAGCGCTGGTTCGCCTTTGCCCGTCGGCCGGGGCTCTACACCAGGATCCTGCCGATCGAGACCCTCGCCAAGGGATTCAAGAGCGGCGGGCGCTTCGATGTGGTGAGCCACCGCAACCGGTACTTCGCAGCTTCGCTGGCAGTCATCCTCCCCGGCGTCTTCGCCATCCTCATCGCCGGATTCAACCTGGGGATCGACTTCACCGGCGGAGACAGCATCACCGTCGTGACCAAGCAGCCGGCGACCACGGCCCAAGTCCAGAAAGTGGCCCTGGCGGCGTATCCCGCCGGTCGCGCCCAGGTCGAGTCAGAGGCGAGCAACACGTTTGTAATCACCACTCTGCCGATCGCGCCCAGCGAGGCCGCCAATACCCTGAAGGCGCTGAACTCCCACTTCGGCCTGCCCAAAGACAGTGCGGGAAGTCCGGTCTCCAAGAGCGAAACCACAGTTGGACCCACCATCGCCAGCAGCCTGGTGGTAAGCGCGGTCTTCCTGGTGATCATCTCGGCGGTCCTAATTTCCCTCTATCTTGGCGTGC
The DNA here is from genome assembly GCA_003132265.1 of Candidatus Dormiibacterota bacterium. GTDB lineage: Bacteria > Chloroflexota > Dormibacteria > Aeolococcales > Bog-877 > Bog-877. Next base: position 44,955 of record PKXE01000095.1, read on the forward strand.
GCTTTGCAGGCACCCAGATCAGCGCGCGTAGGTTCGCGCTCTGCGCGATGGCGGCGTTGCTCCATGACGTCTTCGTTTTGGCAGGGATCTGGGCGATCCTGGGCCACTTCAGCCTGCTCGGTCAGGTGGATACGCTGTTCGTTACCGCCGTCCTGACCATGGTCGGGTTCTCTGTCCACGACACGATCGTGGTCTTTGACCGGATCCGGGAGAACCTCCGGATACAGGGCTCTCGGATGAACTTCGAACAGGTCGTCAACCTGTCGATTGCCCAGACCCTTTCACGGTCCCTCAACACCTCGCTCACGGTGATCTTCGTGCTGCTCACCCTCTTCCTCTTCGGGGGCTCTTCGATCCAGGGCTTTGTGCTGGCGCTGCTGGTGGGAATCGCCTCCGGAACCTACAGCTCGATCTTCAACGCCAGCACACTCCTGACCGCGTGGCGAGGACTGGACCGGCGGGTGGTGCGACGCAGCGGAGGACGTTTGCCGGCGGGAGTCGCCACCGCCACGCGACACTGACCATTCGCACCGCTCCCGAGGTTAGAATCGGGCTACGGAGGCAGCCGGGTGCACTCCCTGTCCCGGGCCGGGGACAGGTCTGGACCCCCGTGTACCTGAGGCTGACATAACGTGGCTCAAGCGTCGCCGGCAGAGTTGCTGAGGGAGTTGCTTGAGCCTGTCGTCCACCAACTCGGCCTCGACTTGGTGGACGTTTCCTGGTATCCCGGCAAGGGTCACGCCACCCTCCGGGTGACCGTGGATCGTCCCGGGGGCATCACCATCGATGAGTGTGGCCAGGCCAGCCAGGCCGCCTCTGCACTGCTCGATCGAAGGGAGGAGCTGCTGCCCGGCCCCTATTCACTCGAGGTGTCCTCACCCGGGGCTGAGCGGACCCTTGAGTCGGAGCAGGATTTCGCCACCGCCCTGGGGCACCGGGTCCGACTGACCCTCCAGGATGGTGAGAGCCTAACTGTGCTCGAAGGCAGGCTGGTGTCGCTCGGGCCGGAGGAGCTCAACCTCGAGGTGCGGCGCACCAGGGGCGGCAGGCTGCGGTCCTGGCGGGTCAGTCGAAAGGCGGTCGCCGCGGCGCAGGTGGTGGTGGACCTTTGAAGTCGGTGGCCGGCGCTCTCCCGGAAGTCGATAACTGGCGAGCCGGTGAGTTGGGCGAGGTGCTCCGGACGTTGCGCGACGTTCACGGGGTACCCACCGGCGGGGTGGTGGCGGCCATCGAGGCGGCCATCCCCGCGGCGTGGTCGCAGCTGGAGCCGAGCCCCCCGGGGGTGGAGGTGAAGCTTGATCCGGAAACCGGTCAGCTGGTGGTGGAACTAACCCGGGTGGTGGTGGCGGGGGAGGCGGTCAGTGACGCCGAGATCTCCCTCGAACGGGCGCTCCAGCTGAACCCCTTGGCTGAGGTCGGCTCATCCGTCCGGGAGCCGACGCAGCTGCCCAAGGCGGTCGCAGCTCGCGCCGCCCGGCTGGTGAAGGCGGCAATCGGGCATCGGGTTCGGGAGGCGCGGCTGGAGCGGTTGCAGGGCGAGGCGGAGGCTAGCCGGGGCCTCTTGGTGGCCAGCATCGTCGAGCGGATTGAGGGTGGGACGGCCTTCCTTCGAGCCGGCCAGCTGCAGGCGTACCTGCCCCGGGAAGAGCAGATCCGCGGTGAGAGACTCATCCGCGGCCGCCACCTCAAGGTGGTCTTGATGGAGTCGCGCCGGGGCGGGGGAGAGGAGGTGCTCCAGGTCCGGGCCTCGCGGGCCAACGCCCTGTTACTGCGCCGCTTGCTGGAGGCCGAGGTCCCGGAGCTGGCAGACGGCTCGGTGGTGGTCAAGGCGATCACCCGCGAACCGGGGGAGCGCAGCAAGGTGGCGGTCGAGTCGTTGCGCCAGGGCATCGACCCCAAGGGAGCCTGCATTGGGCCGAAGGGCGTCCGGATCCGCTCGGTGGTCGCCGAGCTGAACGGCGAGAAGGTGGACGTCCTGGAGTGGTCCTCCGACCCGGCTGAACTGGTGGCCAGGTCGCTGGCGCCAGCTCCCGTGGTCTCGGTTCACCTCGACCAGGCGGCCCACCGGGCGACGGCGATCGTGGCCCCGCAAAGCCTGTCGCTGGCAATCGGGAAGGAGGGTCAGAACGCCCGGCTGGCAGCCCGTCTGACCGGCTGGCGGATCGACATCCGCCCGCTGGGAGAAGCTTCGTAGCCGCTCCGAAGGTCGCTAGCCGACCGCAGCGGACCTGCATTGGCTGTCGCACCAGGGACTCGCAGGCCCGGATGTTGCGACTGCGCTGGGACGGCCAGGGGGTGGTCGCCGAGGGGGCGGGACCGCGAGGCCCAGGGCGTGGGGCCTATTTGTGTGCCAAGATGACTTGTTGGGAGGCGGCCCGGCGGCGCCGAGCGCTGGTCCGGGCTCTGCGTCTGAGAGGGGATCCCGTCGACAACGAGGCTGTGGCCGAGGCGGTGGCGGGTATGATCTCAGGTTCGCCCCGTCGGTCTGGCCTCGCGCCAGCAGCCCCAGCCTGAGGAGGAAACGTTCATCGCCAAGGTCAAGCAGGCGGCATTGCCCGCCAACCTCACCGTCAAGTCGCTCGCGGATGCCCTGGGGGTCTCGGCTGCCGAGGTCGCCAAGGTCCTGATGCAGCACCGGATCCTGGCCACCATCAACCAGAGCATCGATGCCGGGACGGCGCGCCTGGTTGCGGAGCAGCTTGAGATTGAGATTGCCGACGCCGAGCCAGAAGTGGCTGCCCCGGTGGAGCGGATGCTCGACCGCGACCAGTTCCAGGAGGATGCCGACGCAGGCCACCTGAAGCCGAGGCCGCCGGTGGTCACTGTGTTGGGGCACGTCGACCACGGCAAGACCAGCCTGCTGGACGCCATCCGGGAGACTAGGGTGGCGGCCGGGGAGGCCGGAGGGATCACCCAGCGTATCGGGGCTTCGGTCGTCGAGCGGCAGGGGCGCAAGATCACCTTCATCGATACTCCTGGGCACGAGGCGTTCACCGCCATGCGGGCCCGCGGCGCCAACATCACCGACCTTGCGGTCCTGGTGGTGGCGGCTGACGACGGGGTCATGCCCCAGACCGAGGAGGCGATCAAGCACGTTCGCAACGCTGGGGTCCCCCTGCTGGTAGCGCTCAACAAGATCGACCGGGACGACGCCAATCCCGATCGGGTCAAGCAGCAGCTGGCCGCGCACGGCGTGGTGGTGGAGGACTTCGGAGGTGACGTCGTCTGCGTCCCGGTCTCAGCCAAGACCGGCGCCGGCATCGACCACCTCCTGGAGATGATCCTGCTGGTCAGCGACCTGGGCGAACCGAGGGCCAATCCAGACCGCCCGGGCGAGGCCGCGGTGATCGACTCCCACCTGCAGAAGGGCCAGGGCCCGGTGGCGAGCGTGCTGGTCCAGGAGGGCACGCTGCGGGTTCAGGACTACTTTGTGGTCGGGGCGGTGGCGGGGCGGATCCGGGCCCTCTTTGATGACCGGGGCCAACGCACCCAGGAGGTAACCCCCGGGCTGCCGGCCCTGGTGACCGGGCTTCCGGAAGTCGCGACTGCCGGGGATCGCCTGCTGGTGGTGGAAACGGAGCGCGGGGCGCGCGCCCTGGCGGAGGAGCGGCGGTTGGCGTTGCGCTCCGGCAAGGCGGACGCCAACCGGGTCAGCCTGGCCGAGCTCAGCAAGCAGTCCGGGGAAGGGGTGCGCGATCTGGACCTGGTGGTCAAGGCAGAGAGCCAGGGGTCGCTCGAAGCGCTCCGCGCGGCCCTGCTCAAGTTCGCCGACCCCTTGGTGCGACTCCGTTTGGTGGCGGATGGGGTTGGGCCGATCTCGGAGGCGGACGTGGATCTCGCCGCCGCCGCCAACGCCATCGTGATCGGGTTCAACGTGCGACCTGACCCCGGGGCCAAGGCCCTGGCCGACAGCCACGGCATCGACGTGCGCACCTACGACGTGGTCTACCAGATCACCGAGGACATCGATAAGGCCATTCGAGGACTGCACGAGCCCACCTTCGAGGAGGTGTTCGAGGGCCGCGCCGAGGTCAAGGCCCGGATCAGAGTCCCGCGGGTGGGCGTGATCGCCGGCAGTCAGGTCACCGAGGGCAAGATCACCCGCGGGTCGCTGGCGGTGGTGCTTCGGGACGGCAAGGAGATCCATCGGACGCAGGTCGCCTCCCTACGGCGCTTCAAGGATGATGTCCGCGAGGTGGCCCAGGGCTACGAGTGCGGCATCGATCTCGGGGACTACCAGGACTTCGCCGAAGGGGATGTCCTGGAGTGCTATGTGGTGCAGCAGCGAAATCGCTAAACCCGCCGCGGGCGATGGCTTGAAGCGGTGGTGAGGGCGGCACGCGAGGCGGGTGCCAGTCACCGCCGGGAGCGGATCGATGCCCAGCTGCGGCAGGAGCTGGCATTGGCAATCGCAAGCGACGTCAAGGANNCCCCGGCTCTCGATGGTGACCGTGGTCGCGGTTTCCTGTGCCTCCGACCTTTCTTACGCCCGGGTCAAGGTCAGCGTGCTGGCGGACCAGCCCGAGCGCGAGCAGGTGCTCCGAGTGCTGCGCGGCATGACCGGCTACCTGCGCCATCTCCTAGGTGAGCGCCTGGAGCACATGCGCCGGATTCCCAAACTGGACATCCGCCTCGACGAGTCCATCGCCTATGGGGTGAGGGTCAGCCAGCTGTTGGAGGAACTGGAGACCGCGCCAAAGTCGCGCCGAGGAGCAGCCGGTGGCTGAAGCGCTGGAGCTAATCCATCAGGCGGTACGTGACCACGACGCCTTCCTGCTGGTGGCGCACAAGGATGCCGATGCGGACTCGCTGGGCAGCGCGCTAGCGTTCGCCGACTATCTGGAGAGGGAGGGCAAACAGGCCTACCCCTGGGTGCCGGACCCGCTTCCCCGCGGACTTTCCTACCTGCCCGGCTACGCAGCCGTGAACCAGCGGGAGGCCCCGGTTGACGCCATCGCCATGGCCTTCGACGCGGGCAGCCCCAGTCGGTTCGGCAACCTCCGGGAGCGGATCGAGGCGGCCCCGATGACGGTGGTGATCGACCACCACACCAGCAACGAAGGCTTCGGCGACATCTCCTTGGTGCAGCCGGAAGTGGCCGCAACCGGGGTGATCGTCTTTGAGGCGTTGCGGTCTTGGGGCGCCCACATCAGCCCGGACGCGGCGACCAACCTCTATGCGGCCATCTTCACCGACACCGGCGGCTTCCGGCACGACAACACGACTGGTGAGGTGCTCCAACTGGCGGCCGAGCTGGCGCGCCTGGGGGCGGACCCGGCCTGGGTGGCGCTCAAGAGCTATAAGTCCCGGCCCGAGACGACTCTCAAGTTGCAGTCGCTGGCCGCCGCGGCCGCGACCTATGAGCTGGACGGCCGTCTCGTCTGGAGCGAGGTCACCCCGGAGATGCTGCGGCGGAGCGGCGCCGACATGGAGGAGAGCGAGGGGATCATCGACATACTCCAGAGCCTCGACACCATGCTCTGCGCGGTGCTCTTCAAGGAGGAGGAGCCGAAGCTCACCCGGGTCAGTGTCCGCAGTCGAGGACCGATCGAGGCGCATGAGCTGGTGGCTNNTCGGCCGCGACCGGGGCGGGGTAAAGGGCGACCAGCCGATGCTGACGGGGCTGCTCAACCTGGCCAAGCCCGAGGGCATCACCTCGTTCACGGCTATCAAGATGGCGCGCCGGGCCCTCGGTGAACGGCACGTCGGGCACGCCGGAACTCTGGACCCGGCCGCCTCCGGGGTGCTGCCCCTCTGCGTCGGCCGAGCCACCCGGCTCGTCGAGTACATCCTCCGCCAGCCCAAGACCTACCATGCCCGGCTCCGCTTGGGTGAGGTCAGCGATACCGGTGACCTCGAGGGCGAGGTGCGCCGGACGGAGTCGGCCGCCCATCTGACCGAGGCCGACGTGGCGGCCGCCTTGGAGCAGTTCGTCGGGATCGTCCAGCAGGTGCCACCTATGCACTCGGCCGTCCGGCACCAGGGCCGCCACCTCTACGAGCTGGCGAGACAGGGTTTGACCGTCGAGCGCAAGTCGCGTCCCGCCGAGATTCGCCGCATCACGCTGCGGTCGTTCTCCCCCGGGGAGGTGGCGGAGGCCGAGGTCGAGGTGGTCTGTGGCCGGGGCACCTACCTCAGGGTTCTGGCGACCGACCTCGGCCAGCGACTTGGAGTCGGAGGGGTGCTGGCCTGGTTGGAGCGAACCGAGTACGGCCCCTTCAAGCTCACTGAGGCGGTGAGGCTCGACGACCTCCTGGCGTCTCCCGATCCCCGGAGCTATCTGCTGCCGCCGGAGCTGGCAGTGGAGATGGTGCCGCGGATCGACCTTCTGCCCGCGGGGGCGCTGGCGGTGCAGCGCGGCCAGTCGGTCTGGATCCAGCGCGCGCCCGACCTCGGAGTCGAGGTACCGGGGCAGAGCCTGGAGGTGAGGGCCCATGGCCCGGACGGCCGGCTAGTGGCTTTGGGTGAGGTGACCGGTCTGCGGTTTCGCCCGACCAAGGTCCTGCTCCCGATCAGTGGCTGAGGCACCGAGCCTCCCGTTGTCAGCGGGCGGGCTTGCCGAGTTCGGCCTCGGTCTTGAGCCCGACCCCCCGGCGCCGCTGGCCACCTGTCTGGTCCTCGGGAATTTCGACGGCGTCCACATCGGGCATCAGGCGATCCTGGCGGCTGCCCGAGAGGAGGCCCTCCGTCTCGGGGTGGCCCTGACCGCCGTCACCTTCGAGCCGCATCCCCGCACCGTTCTCGACCCCGGGCTGGACTTCCGCCTGCTCAGCACCTTCGATCTGCGCCGGCGGCTGCTGGTGGAGCGGGGGGTGGACCGACTGTGGGTGATCCCCTTCGACGTCCGGCTCTGGAGGATGACTCCCGACGCCTTCATGGACCGGTTGCGGGAGCGGCTCCAGATCCGGATGATGGTGGTGGGACCGACGTTCTCGATCGGCAAGGGTGCCGAGGGCCAGCTCGACTTTTTGCGCAGCTATGCGACTTCGGCCGGCTTCGGCGTGAAGGTGGTGGAGCCCCTTACCTGGAATGGCGCGGCGGTCAGCAGCTCCGCCATCCGCAGCCAGCTCGCCCAGGGAGCGCTGGATGCGGTCCGCGCGCTGCTCGGGCGCCCGCTGCAGGTGTTGGGCGAGGTGATCCACGGCGAAGGCCGGGGTCGCCAGCTCGGGTTCCCCACCGCCAACGTCCAGTTCTCCGCGAACCAGGCGTTGCCGGCGGACGGGGTGTATGTCATGGAGCTTACCGATGAGCAAGGAGTCACCCGCGGGGCGGTCGGGAGCATAGGTACGCGGCCCCACTTTCACGGGGTGGGGAGGAGCTTCGAGGCCCACTGCCTGGAGGACCCGGGGGACCTCTATGGCCAGCTGGTGTTGGTCAGCGTGCTCCAGAAGTTGCGTCCCCAGGAGACCTTCGTAAGCGACCAAGCCCTGGTCGACCGGATGACCAGGGACGCCGAAGCGGCGGCTGCCTATTTAGCAAGCCAGGCGTCTTGAGCCGCTAGCCGTCATGATCACGCTCCCACGCGTGCTTGGAGCGCCGACTGCTGGAAGCGTTCAGGGAGCGGTGCTAGCTCGGAGAAGGCTCAGTTGCGACCGCTGACCGATGACAGATTGCTGATCACAGCGGCGATGCCGGCGACGACAGCCGCCACCACCACAGCCACCACCAGCGAGCCGTACTTGCCCGTGGTCGAATTACTGCCCAGTGCCCCCAGAGAGATGAACCCTCCAGCGAGCGCTCCCACCAGCCCGCCGACGACCCGGATGATCGCTGCCATGGCCCGAGACTTGCGGATAAATATGGCCCCGACGACCAGTCCGATGACGATGAACGCGACCAGGTGAAGCATGTCCTAACCCTCCTCTTTCGGTGGATCCTGCGAAGTGTCGGCGGCCCCCAGGTGCGGCTGATCGGCGGGCTTCGCCAGAACCTCTTGGCGCAACTGATGAAGTTGAGCCTCGACGGCGGCATCCCCCGAGATGGCCTGGAGTTGGCGGTCGATGTCGTCGCCCCCGGGGCTGCCCAGGGCGTCGAGGGTCCCCGACGAGACGAGTTGATCGATGGCGGCCGCCCGGGCCTGCATCTGCGAGGTCTTGTCCTGGGCTCGCTCCAGCATCAGGTTGACATCGGTCATGTCGCTGGAGATCCCGGTGACGACCTCACCGATCCGGGCTGAGGCCTGGGCGGCCGAGTACTGAGCCTTGAGGGTGTCCCTTTGAGTCCGGAACGCCTCTACCCGGGCTTGGAGCCGCTGGGCGGTGATCTGCAGCTTCTGCTCCTGGTCCTTGAGTTGCTGGACCTGCTGATCCAGGGACTGAAGTTGGGAATCGGCGGCCTGCGACCTGGTCAACGCCAGCCTCGCCAGATCGTCCCGTCCTTGCTGGACGGCCAGCTTGGCCTGGCCCTGAAGCTTCACCTGGCTTTGCCGGAGTTGGGCCGCCTGCATCTCCAGGCGCTTCTCGGAGGTGACCACCTCCGCCACCCCGCGACGGACCTGCTGCAGCGCCTCCAGCTGCTTCTGGTAGGCGAGGTCGAGGGCCTCGACCGGGTTCTCCGCCCGGTCCAGGAGGCGGGAGATCTTCTGCTGGGCCAGATTGACCGCGCGGCGGCCGACCGAGGTGCGCGAAGCGATGCCCAGCACCACCAAGCCGATCAGGATGTCCACGCCCAGAAACATCGAGTCGGAGCCTCCTTCGATGGGGCAGCCGCCAGCCGCGTTCTTCGCCCCCATGTTACCGCCCGTTCCAAGTGGGGCGTCCCGCCTCAAACGCTTCTGAGGCCGGGTCCCCGGGACGGGTCAGCGGTCGCAGGAGTACCACAACCTCGTCAGCTCGGCCCGGCTGGGTAAGCTATCCGCTTCGCGCGAGCAGTTGGCCCCCTGCTTGCCGTGGCTTGCCGCGGCCCGCGCCGTTTCCCGTCCCTCAACGAGAGGTCTTTCCTTTGCGCCTAATTCCCGCCGTTGATCCAGGTCTACCCGACCTGCGTTCTCCCGACCACTTCTTGTGGTGGCTGGCGCGCGCCCAATGGTCAACCCTGGTCGCGGGCGCTGGCTACGGTGTCCTCTGGATGGGCAGCCTGGCCGCTCTCCCCTTGGTGCTCGGGGAGGCGGTGGGATCGGCTGCTCAGCGCCGCCCGGTCGGGGTGCTCGCGTGGAGTGGCGGAATCTGGCGCTGGGGGTACTCGCCGCCCTCGCCGGGGTGATGCGGCACCGATGCGCGGTTACCAATTACCTGGTCGCGGCCTCACGGACGCAGCACTTGATCATCCGCTGCGCGGCTTAGCTGGGTGCCGACCTTCCGCGAAATGTCGCCGCCGGCGAGGTGGCCGGCCTCAGCGCGACCGACGTCGACCGCATCGGCAGCACCTTCGACGTCACTGGGCGGTTCGCCGGCGCGA
>PKXE01000160.1:0-1850 GCA_003132265.1 Candidatus Dormiibacterota bacterium
ACTTCGGTCGCCTTGGCGGCCGAAGCGCCGACCAGGGCCGCGAAGTAGGTCAGGTTCTCTCGCACGGTGAGGTCGTCGTACACCGACTTACCCTGGGTGACGTAGCCCACCTTGGAACGAAGGGCGACCGACCCCGCAGGCAGCCCGAGCACGCTGACCTGGCCCGAAACGCTCCGCTGGACGCCAACGATGGCTCGGAGGAGTGTGGTCTTGCCCGACCCGCTCGGCCCGAGCAAGCCGGTGAGCGTGCCCGCGGCCACCGCGCACGACAGGTCGTGGATCACCGGCCGACCACCCCTCAGCACCCGCAGGTGAGCCACCTCGATGGAATTCATCAGGCGTTGAATTATCGACCACTTTAGAGCTCATGTCAAGATCAGGCCGCTGCGGGCTGACGGTCCCGCCAGCGGGGATCAGGGCGAGGCGATTTCATCGAAGAGCTCGGTGGGGCCACGTCATCCTCACTGTCCGGTCAGCCTTGGCAGACGCCGCCCTCTGCAACTTCCAGAGGCCTCCAGCCAAGGGCGGACCCCGGACANNGGGGGTTGACCACCGGACTTCAAGGCGGTCCGGGGTGAGCAACTGTCCGGAAGGATTCCCTTCGGGACCGACTCCTCAGCTGACCTCGGCCGGTCCAAGCGGCGCCGGGCGAGCAGAGCGATGCTAGAGTCACAGTCGCCATGCGCGGAGCACCCAGCTTGCTGGCAGGTCTCGTCCTTTCCGGAGTTCTGGTCGCGTGCTCGACCTCGCCCCCGGGCGGGCCCCCGGCGCTGCCGACACCGACACCGTTCAAGGTCGGGCTCGAGGCCACTCCCACCAACTTAGCTCCCACACCTAGCTTCTGCGCTGGACCGAGAGCGGTGCCCAACACAGCGGCAGCGCCAAGACGATTGAGTTCGATGTTCGCCGACGGCATTGGGGGCGGGCCCGTGTATGCCGTGGGCCTGATGGACTTCGCCACCGTCTCGCTCGAAAACGACAGGGCCGTCGCCCAGGGGTGGCCGGCGAAGGAGTTGTGGGTGATCAACCCTCGATACCACGGACCGATCACCCTGAGCGGGCGCAATCTGGTCACGGGCGCGCCGGTCTGGTTCTCGTTCTCCGGTCCAGCCTCGACGCACCCCAAGCTGAATGGATCACCGCCCGGCACAGGCACGTCCGGCATTTGGACTCAGGATCCCTCCTACGTGGTGTTTCCACAGGCCGGCTGCTATACGGTCTCCGCGAGGTGGTCCACCGGCAGCTGGCAGGTCACAAAGGCGGTCGGATACGGTCCGGCCGTCGCACCCGGTGCTCCCGGTCCCGAGGTGAGCCTAGCCGAGGCGCGCCAATCGGCACTGACCATGTCCACCGACGATCCCAACCAACCACGTCACCGACTCAACGTCCTCTCGGCCACAGAGGAGACGCTGGCGGAGGCGGACGCCTCGGTAGGGGTTGAGCTGCCCGTCCGGACCAACCCAACGAGCGAACTCGTCTGGAAGTTCTGGCTGAAGGACCGGCGCGGCGAGGGCAGCTGCATCGTCGCCCCAGGGACTCTGGGGACGCCCCGGCTGCAAACCGCGTGCAGCTGGGTGTTCTGATCAACGGTTCGAAACGAGCCTCCCCGGGCTGCGGCTCGTCAGCTTTCCCAGGGAGAGCATTTTGCCACCCCAGCAGGATCTCCTTAGGGACTGGCAGGCCCTCCCGGACGTGATGAGGCCCGGGCGGGCGGACCGGTTTCATCGCGTCCGGGCACGTGGCGGGGTGGGCTCCTTGACGGCCTGAAGCGTGTAACTGTGGGCCAGGCGCCACGGACGCTCGGCCAAGCGGAACCCACCGCTCTCCAACCTTTCCATCTGACCCGGAAG
>PKXE01000160.1:1908-2636 GCA_003132265.1 Candidatus Dormiibacterota bacterium
CCGTCGGTCCACACAAGCGGTTCGTGCCTCTCGAAGTAGGGGTGTTCCACCACTAGTAGGCCGTCGGGCCGGGCGTCTGCTAGCGCCTGCAGCATCGGATGCGTTTCTCGAATGAACAAACGGCCGCCCGGGACCAGTAATTCGGCAACTACCGCCGCCCACCGTTCGATGTCGGGCAGCCAGCACAGCGCTCCGATCCCCGTGTACACCAGGTCAAACCTTCCCGGTCCGAGCGCTGCCACCGCTTCGTAGAGATCGGCCTGGACGAATCCCACGTCCGTCGCCGTCGCCGAGGCTAACCGTCTAGCTTCGTACAGAGCGGCCGGAGAGAAGTCCAAACCGGTCATATGGGCTCCGAGACGGGCCAGCGAAAGGGTGTCGGTGCCGATGTGGCACTGCAGGTGGGCGCCGCGGACGCCACGCACGTCACCGAGGAGGGGGAGATCGAAGCGTACTACCTGGCTCAGGAATCCGGGGTCCTCCAGGAATCTGGCGACCGCGTAGCCGGGCGACTTGGCGTGAGCTGGGGCCCGCTCGTCCCAATTGGCCAGATTGACGGATCTGTAGTCCTCCACGGCCGGCGATTATCGCATCGTACTTCGGTCGGTGGGGCGGGTCCGATTGGAGCCACTCCGGTCTCCCGGGCCACCCGCCGGCTCCCACGCTCCAGCTAACCCAGAGGGCGAAGTAGGCGGACCGGCGGAATTTGCGCGTGTCCTTGGCACCGC
>PKXE01000160.1:2752-4920 GCA_003132265.1 Candidatus Dormiibacterota bacterium
GGCAGCCTTAGTCGAAGCGACTCAATCGCCCGAAGCGCCGCTGCCCCCCGTGGCGATCCGGCCTCCGGTCAGTGGCCGGAGGCCACGACCTCGATGAAGGTAGTCATGTTGCCTTCAGGATCGGTGAACGCCGCCTTCCGGCCCGCACCCGCGATGGTCTCGATCGGAGCGCTGCGGAGCCCTCGGTCTTCGATCAGTGCCACGGTCTCGTCCAGATCGGCCACGGCTACCGTCACCAGTGCGTGCCCCGAGCGGCTCGGGTCGCCTGTCACGTAGAGCCACGCGGCATCGGCGATTCGCCACATCACCTCGTCGTCCTTCACGATGATGTCTGCCGATCGTCCCAGCAGCTGCTCATACCACGCCAACGCGGCGCCGAAGTCAGCCACAGCGATGCCGGCAAAGAGAACGTCCATGCCCACCGCCCAGATTGCCAGATCGGAGCGCCGGGTGGTGGGTGCCGAAGAGCCCGGGTGGTCCCTCGTAACCTGAGCGATCCACCACCAGGCACTAAGAGTGGCGTGGTCTTGGAGGCTGGGCCCCGGGGGATCATCGCCTCGAGCCGATGGCCGACTACTGATCATCCCTCCAGGATTTGCCAGCGTCGCGGTCCCAAGGATTCCCTTCTGGACCGCGCGGTCAATCGCCCGCCCCGGTCCTCGGTAGCCCATCTCCTTCTGACGAACGTGCGGGAGCTCGATCTCCAGTGGCCACCGACTCGGCTAGCTCAGCGCCCAGACCTGATCCCAAGTCGGGTGGAGGACCAGAGCAGCGCAGCGCCCACGACCAGGGCGCCCACGCCGATCGCCTGGAAAAGCGGAATCGCCCGGCTCAGGCCGGCATAAAGGAGCGTACCCAAGGGCCCGGCCCCGGAGAAGGCGAGAGTGTAGAGGGAGAGCACTCGACCCCGCATATGTCCGGGCGTCAGAGTTTGGAGGGTCGCCAGCATAGCGGTGTTGGCGGCCACGAATCCTAGGCTTATTCCGATCAGGCAGGGCACCGCGAGAAGCAGCTGGCTGGCTCGAGTCAAACCGAATAGAGACCCCGCGTATACCGGTGCGGCGGCCGCCAGCATCAAGCCTGGGTGCAGGCGCCGGCTAGTGACGCTAATTAGGACGCCTCCGGCCAGGGCTCCGATCCCACCCAGGCTATACATCAAGCCCAGCACCTGGCCCCCGCCGTGGAGCTGTTCACGGGCGAAGACGGGTAGAAAGGGCATGTAGCCAACGCCCAGCAGCCCCAGCACCAAGCTGGCGATCAAGATCGCCCGGACAGTGGGATGGCGGGCCGCGAAGCGCAGTCCCTCNNGCCAGAAAGCAGCTGGCCGCTCCCCAGAAGCCGAGCAGCACGCCGGCCACGGCCGGGCCCACGATCCGGGTCACGCTGCCCACGCTGCTGGTTAGTGCGGCCGCCCCCACCAGACCCGGCGCAGGCACGAGATCGGCCACCAGCGCCTGCCGGGTTGGCTGGTCGAAGGCGTCGGCGGCCCCGAAACAAATGGCGGCCCCGACCAGAACCGGCAGCTCGACCCGGTGCAGTGACGCGGCTAGAGCCAGCAGAAGGGCGGTGAGGCTCATGGTGGTCGTGGTGCCGATCAAAATCCGTCGGCGGGAGAGCCGGTCGGCCAGGGCTCCCGCTGGCAGGGAGAGTGCAATTGCGGGGATCCCATCGGCGGCGCCAACCAAACCCACTGCTGCGGGCGATCCGGTGACCCGGAGAGTCAAATAGCCGAGGGCCACCAACTGCATCCACGCACCCAGTGAGAGTGGAGAGCTGCCGAAGAGGTAGCGGCGGTAGGCCGGTATCCCCAGCGCCGCCGGCGCTTGGCGCCGCATCGAGCTAAGCCAGCCCGGCCCCGGGGTGGCTCCCAGGTCAACCGGCGGCGCGTCCGCCCCCATCTCCAGGTCGCGGCCGGAGGGGTTCGCTAGCGGCCCGAGATTGGAGCTCACGACTGACATACTCGGCGTCTTGGCCCTACCCGAAGGGGCGGCGCTCACGCTCAAGTCGGGAGTGTTCCTGGAGGATGCCAGCCGCGAGGGCGGCTCAAAGGAGCAGGAGCTGACCAAAAAGGTCCGGGCGCCGACCACCGTCTCCGCCTGAGGTCGTCCACAAGCATTTGATTTGGGACTGCGCGGTTGGTCGCCCGGCCGATACCCGCCTAGGGCCGG
>PKXE01000029.1 GCA_003132265.1 Candidatus Dormiibacterota bacterium
GGGGATGGGACTGCGTAGTGCCAGGCGCGGGGTCAGCATCCGGCGCCACTCGCCAGGACGGGCGCTCGGGGGGTCTGCATGCTGCACGAGATCGACGATCTCGACCTTGCCGATGACGTCCCCCGGCTGAGCCTGAGGAGGCCTGGGTCATACCCGTTGAACAGCTGGCTCCCGAGCTGGCTTGAGGCCGGCGTGGACGCAAGCCTTTCGCGGAAGTGCGCTCGGATGCTGTGGTCCTGGACGTCCTTGATGCTGTCCCCGATGCGCGAGATCAGCAAGANNTCAGGAAGTCGGTGGCACTGGCCGCTGCCCAGGCCCGCTCCGGGAGAGTCTCCAGGGCAGCATCGGCACCGTAGTGTGGGACTCCCAGGCTACGAAGGCCGCCCGCAGAACTCACCCCAGACTGGGGGCAGCGATGGTCTCCGGGTTGCTCCACCCAGCGGCGCGCGACGGCTGAGGCCCCAGCCGAGACGAGGCCGAAGCCTCGCAGATCCAGTCGCGAGCTGGGACCGTGGCTCTCGATGAGTCGACGGCAAGCCAGAACGCACCCGCCGGCCCCGACCGGCACGTTCAACCAGAAGATCCAGTGCCGGCTCAGCCCTTGGGTCAGTGCCCCGCCGACCAGCGGCCCCTCGCGAGCGGCGCCGTCGCCCGCTGTCAAGTCGTTCCCCTTGGCCTTGCGGGGGGGAGGTCGTGATCGCCAGGGCGCGCGTCGCCCGCCGCCCCACCCCAACTTGACCCCACGATTGTCACGAGTGGGCAGAGCTCAGCCAAGGGGGGTGAGGGGCGGCCCGGCAGAGCCCACAGCCCACGGTGGCCTCGCGCGGACCGGCAGGTGGCTGCGCACTCCACGGGGGCACGCTCGACCACGCTTGGGAGGCCGGCTATCTCGCGGAAGGTGCATGACCGGGCGCTTCGGCCCTTCTCCCGAAGTCTCTAGCCATCTCCCGCTCGGGCCCCCTCATCGACGTGCTAGATATTCGCTACTGGCAATCTGTGTTGACCACTTCTGCAGTGGCGCGCCATAATCCCAAAAAGGTTAAGGACGCTTTATGGCGGATCGTGCTCCGCCGAATGATCGACTACCGATTGTCGTAGGCATNNTAGAGATTCTCGCGAACTCGGAAGAAGTCAGCCGTTTGATAACAAAGACTGAGGGTGGTGTGTGGATATGATTACGTGGCCTTCGCGAAAAGTCCGCCTTACTGGTGCCGTGGCGATCGGCATCTTGATGACGTGTGTCATGACGGCTGGTGGCGTCGCGGCCAGCAATAAGGCACGCGTGGCGGCGAGCTCGTCACCCAAGATCCACATTGCCTTCTTTGGCTTCATGACCTCTAACTCTTTCGCCCAGGCGGGTTGGAAAGGGGTGCAGAAGGCAGCCCGCCAATACCACGGGACCGCGACATTCCTTAATGGGAACTTCGATCCGACCACTCAAGACAACCAGATGACCGACGCTATAGCCGTGCACAAGTACAACGTCTTTGTGGTTCAGGCCTACGGGGACGCAGAGATCGTTCCCTATGTCCGCCGGGCGCTCAAGGCCGGGATCTCCGTGGTGGCGGACTACGCGCCGATCGGCAGTAACTTCACGACCGTCAAGCCCCAGGTCCCTGGCTTGATCTCAGTCGTCGACGTGCCGAAGCACAACGGCCAAGTGATGGGTCAGATGGCAGTCGCCGCCTGTGGCAACCTGGCGACTTGTCAGGTTGCGTTCCTTATCGGCAACACGGTGTCACCACTGGACGTTGTCAGGACTCAAGAAGTGGAGTCAGTCCTGAAGGCCGACAAGCACGTGGACCTAGTCGCAACGCCAGTCGCCGGGTATGTCCAGGCCACCGGGAAGACGACAGCTCAGGTGGTGTTGGCAGCTCATCCAGACCTGAATGTGATGATCGGCAGCTCGCAAGCCATCGAGGGTGCGCAAGAGTACCTCCAGCAGGCGGGGCTGCTGTCGAAGGTGAAGCTAGTCGGAAACGGCGGCTCCTATCAAGCAGTCAACGCGGTCAAGTCGGGAAAGTGGTTTGGGACCTACTTTGAGGACGAGCCCGCCGAGGCGTACCTTGCCACCAAGTACGCAATCGAGAAGCTCCAGGGCAAGAAGGTTCCGGTCGCCGTCAACTCGGCCTCCATCGGCCCGGTGGGCAAGTGGCTCGGTGAAGGAACCCGAGCACACCTGAAGGGAGTGTCGGGAGTCTACAGTGACTTCTAGCGTCCAGGCAGCTGGGGTCGGGCAGGAGCGAGCGGTGTGCTGCGGCTCAATTCAGGCAGCGCGGACGAGTGCTCTCGGTTAGCAGTCTCAGCAAGTCATACGCGGGCCATCCTGTGGTGGACCGCGTGTCCTTAGAGGTGAAACGAGGCGAGATTCACGCCATCGTTGGGGAGAACGGGGCCGGCAAGACCACGCTGTGCAATCTCCTCATGGGTCTCTACCGCCCCGACGAAGGGAAGTTGTCCATCTCCGGCCGCGCCGTGAGGTTCCACTCCCCTAAAAACGCCCAGGATGCCGGCATCTTCATGGTCCACCAGCACCTCCGTCTTGTGGAAAGCATGACAGTGGCGGAGAACGTGGTGCTGGGCTGGTCCAAGCCGCGACGGCTGCGTTTCTCTCCGCGAACAGTCGAGAAGGCGGTTGCCGAGGCGGCTGATCGCTTCCAGATGCCCGTCGATCCGAAGGCGAGGATCTGGCAGCTGTCGCTCGGCGAGCGCCAGCGGGTCGAGATCCTGAAAGCCCTCTACCGCGGCGCCAGGATCCTCATTCTCGACGAGCCGACTACCGTGCTCACGCCACAGGAGACTGAGCAGCTCTTCTCCAGCGTGCGCGACATGGCAGCCGCCGGGCGGACGGTGATCTTCATCTCCCACAAGCTGCCCGAGGTCCTCGCGGTCGCCGACCGCGTGACGATCCTGCGTCAGGGCCGCTCGATAGCTACCGTCGCGACCGCCGGCACCGACGCCGACCATCTCGCCGGCTTGATGGTGGGTCGCGAGGTCTCCCTCGAGGCGACCGCCAAGCTCCCTGAGGACCCTGGCCCAGCCGTTCTCGAACTAGCAGGAGTCTCTGCGCGTGGCGACCTTGGCACCGAGGCCTTGAAGGACGTCACGCTCCAGGTGTGCGCGGGGGAGATCCTCGGGATCGCCGGTGTCGCGGGGAACGGCCAACGCGAGCTGGCCGAGGTCATCACCGGGTTGCGAGCGACCACGGAGGGGAGGATAAGCATCGGTGGCACGCGGCTTCCAGTGGGCGACCCCCGTGCGGCCATCGATCTCGGGATTGCCTACGTGCCCGAAGACCGGATGGGCACCGGCATCTCGCCCAACCTCTCGATCGCCGAGAACCTGATGCTGAAGTCCTACCGGGGCAAGACGATGCGCTCCGGCCCGATGCTCTCGGGTCGTAAGGCGAACGCGAACGCGAGGGAGATGATCAAGCGTTTCGACGTCCGAGCGCCGGGGCCCCGCACACTGATTCGACAGCTCTCGGGCGGCAACATCCAAAAGGTCCTCCTCGCTCGTGAGCTGTCCTCGGAGCCACGCGTGCTCGTGGCAGCTTCGCCGACGCGGGGCCTCGACGTCGGCGCCACCCAGTACGTGCGCCGAGTCCTCGTCGAGACTGCCCAGCACGGCGTCGCCGTCCTCATGGTGAGCGAGGACCTCGACGAGATTCTCGAGCTCTCGGACCGTATCGCTGTCTTCTACAACGGTCGCGTCGTCGGGATCCTCCCGGCCGCCGGCGCCAACCGACAGCAGATCGGCCTGATGATGGCCGGAGCGACATGACGGGCCCCCTGCGCATCGAGCGCCGGCTGGACACTCCGAAGTGGCTCAAACTCGCCGTGCCGCTCGTCTCGATCCTGCTGGCGGCGATCATCGTCGGCATCCTGCTGGCGGCCACCGGACATAACCCGTTCTCGACCTATCACCAGATGTACTCGGCCTCGGTCACCGCCGACGGTGCTCTCACGTCCACGTTTGTCTACGCCACCCCGATGCTTTTCACCGGTCTGTGCGCCGCCTTCGCCTTCAGGATGCGGACCTGGAACATCGGCTAGGCGGCCTGCGCCTGCGCGGCGCCTGCGAAGTGGGTGTGTGAGGAAGC
>PKXE01000186.1 GCA_003132265.1 Candidatus Dormiibacterota bacterium
ACGATCAGCAGCAGCGCCCCGGCGAAGATGACGCCGCTGAGGGTACCTGTGTAGGTGGAGAGCCACTCAGCGATGACCACGTAGATGACCGCCCCCAGGATCACTCCCGGGATCGATCCCATTCCCCCCATGATGACCACGGCCACCGCAAAAAACGACTGGTCGAAGGTGAACGTCTCCGGGGACACNNATCGTCTGCTTGACTGCGAAGATCGCCCCCGCCAAACCGGCCCAGACCGCGCCCGACATGTAGGCATAGAGCTTGTAGCGGATGATCGGTATCCCGGAGGCGCCAGCCGCCAACTCATCGTCCTTGATGCAGGCCCAAGCGCGCCCAATTCGCGACCCGCGTAGCGCCCGCGTCACCAGTGCCGCCGCGATCGTCAGTGCCAGGGCGACTGGGTAGAAGTCGATGGGGGACGCGAACGGGTGCCCAAAAATGGTCTGGGTTTTCCACCCGTAGAGACCGTTGTAGCCCCCGGTGAGATTGGTCACGTTCTGCGCCGCGTAGAAGACAATTCCNNGTACCCGCCGATGGCGTAGAAGGCCATGTAACCGAGGTCGAGGAGGCCCGCGAACCCAATCACCACATTCAAGCCGAGGCCGATGGTGGCCCAGAGCGCCATATCGGTCCAGATGTCCGGGTAGTAGGTGCCACCGAGCCAGTACGGCGCCGACACGAAGCCAAGCAGGGCCACGACGAACCCGATGCGAGTACCGGTCTTCACCCGCGGCGGTAGTGTCAATCTGGCCCGGGCTTTCTCCAAAAGAGCCCTCGCCGACGCTGCCTGGGCGATCATGCCCTTTCCGCCACCCGCTCACCGAGGATCCCCTGGGGGCGCAGGGCGAGGATGAGGATCAGGATCCCGAAGACTATCGCCTCGTTCCATTGGTTGGGCAGGAAGGCGGAGGCGAAGCTGGAGATCACACCGACGGTGAGGCCTCCCACCAGGGCTCCGGGCACGTTACCGATCCCCCCCATCACGGCCGCGGTGAAGGCGACCAGGCCGCCGAACTCCCCCATGTCGTAGGTCACGGTGCCGTAGTTCAGCCCGTAGAGGACGCCGGCGGCGGCGGCCATGGCGCCCCCCAGCACAAAGGTGAGGGAGACGATACGGGTGGCGTTGATTCCCATCAGCGACGCGGCATTGCGGTTCACTGCAACGGCGCGCATCGCCTTGCCGGACTTGGTTGTCTGGACGAAGACCTGCATCCCGATCATCATCAGGACGGCCACCACGAAGATCACCACCGAGGTGAGGCTGAGCACTACTGGCCCGAGGTGCCAGGGGGTGGTCGACACCACGGCGGGATAGGTGAGCGGCTGGGCGCCAGTGATCACCTGAACCAAGCTGATGAGCAGGAAGAACACCGCCAACGAGCTCACCAGCGAGGCCAGCAGCGGGGCGTTACGCAGGGGACGGTAGGCGATCCGCTCGACCAGGTAGGCGAGGCCGGCGGTCAGGACCATCGAGGCGAGGAGCGTGATGGCGATGGCTAGGACCGGGTTCTGGAGACTGAACTTTCCCATCAAGGTGAAGATAAAAACGCCCAGGTAGGCCCCCACTTCGTAGAGGCCACCCTGGGCAAAGTTGATCAGTCGAACGATCCCGTAGACCATGGTATAGCCCAAGGCGATGAGCCCGTACACGGAGCCGACCACCAGACCGTTGACGATCTGTTGAAGCAGTTCTTGCGGACTCATCGCCGGGCCAATACCCGTGTCTGACGGTGAGGTTGGTTAATTCTTTGGCTTAGGCGTTGGGATTCCAGAAGATCTTGTTGGCACCGTTGCTCTGCACCTTGTACATCAGGTACTGAGGAGTGACGTTGTTACCGATCTTGTTGAAGTTGACGATCCCGGTGACGCCTTGGTACTTATGGGTGGCGGCCAGCCCCTTGATGAGGTCTCTGGCCGACGTGCCGTGCTCGGCCTTAGCCGCACTCGCCAGGACGTACAGGCAGTCGTAGTTGTAAGCAGCGAAGTTGGTGGGCTGGCCGTACTTGGCCACGTAAGCCTTGAGAAAGGTCTGAGCCGACTTGCTGGCCCCCTTGACGTGCGCCAGGTCCTGCGGCGACGGCGCACTCGAGAGGTAGCTACCGACGGTCGCAGCGCCGCCGGTCTGATAGAAGAGCGGTCCGATCACGCCGTCATCGGTGATGAAGGGGACGGTGATACCCAGCGCGCGCGCCTGCTTCACCAGCAGCCCAGCTGCGGGGTTGAAGCCGCCGAACTGGATGGCCTGGATCGCAGGGGTGATCCCCTTGATCTGGGTCAGCACCGAGCTGAAGTCAGCGGCCGCGGCGTTGATACCTTGGGGAGCCACCACCGTGCCACCGAGCTTCTTGAAGGTCGAGCTGAAGAAGGAGGACACACCCTGACCGTAGGTCTCCTCGTCGTTCAAAACGACGACGCGCTTGACGTGCAACTGCTTGTAGGCGAAGTCGGCTTCCACGGCGCCCTGGTAGTTGTCGGTGCCGCAGAGCCGGAAGACGTTCTTGAACCCCTGGAGCGTGAGCTTCGGGTTGGTGGATGCTCCGGTGACCATCGGGATGTTGGCGGTATGCAGGATCGCGGACGCCGGAATGGAGATCGACGAGTTGAAGAAGCCGATCACCGCATTGACGTGGTCCGAGACGAAGGCGTTGGCACACGCCACACCAATCGCCGGCGTCGCCTGCGTGTCGCAGGAGATGATCTTGATCTGCTGCCCGAGCACCCCTCCCGCCTTGTTGATCTGGGCCGCCGCCATCTCAACCGCGTGCTGATCGCTGACCCCGTAGGTCGCCTCCGCACCGGTGATGGGGTTGGCGAAGCCGACGACGAACTGGGAGGCGGCAGCGACGGGGGCGGTAGCCCACGCCATCGAGGCCGCCGCTGCTATCGCCCCAGCAGCCGTCAAGGCCCCCAGGTACTTCAAAGCTACTGACTTGGTCGATCCCATCCGGTGCCCTCCTGCCACAGGTTGAAGCTGCTCCAAACTGGGCCTCTGCTGCTGATCATGTGCTATATAGAACACAGAGCATGGCAAAGTCAATCTCTGCCCCCAGATTGGCGGAAGGCTCGGTCTGCGGAGCTGTGGCCCGAGCGGGGCTCAGCCTACTCGAACTCGACCGAGCCAGCCTCCGGGCCCGAGCCTACGAGGCGATCCGGGGCAGCATTATCACCGGTGAGATTGCAGACGGCCAGATCTACCCGGTCTCCTTCTTCGGTGCCCGGCTGGGCGTCTCCGCCACCCCCATTCGCGAGGCGCTCTTCGACCTAGTTGGTGACGGGCTGATCGAGGTAGTCCGCAACCGGGGATTCAAGCTTCCCCGGCTTTCCGAGCGCGACATGGACGAACTCTATGAACTGAGGGTCATGGTTGAGCTGCCGGGTATCGTGCGGGTCGCCAGAGAAGGCCTGCTGAGGAATCCACACAGACTGCGCGAGCTAGCCTTGGATCTGGTCGAACTTGCGCGGCGCCAGGAGGTCGTCGACTACCTCTCCACCGACCGCGCCTTCCATCTGGGGCTCCTCGCTGGCCTGGAAAACCGCCGCCTATTGCAAATGGTGGCCTTGCTGCGCGACCAGGCCCGGTTCCACGGCATCCGCGGCCTCTCGGAGAGCGGGGCGTTGATGAGTTCGGCCAATGAGCACCTGGCGCTACTGGGGGCCATTGAGGCGGGTGATGTAGCCGCTGCCGAGGCCCGCATCCGTGAACACCTCGCCCACACCCGCCTGCTCTGGGTTGGGGGAGTTGAGGCCGAAGCCCAGACCCAGCTGCGCTGACTGGTTGGGGCGGGTNNGCGGGCCAGGATCTGCGCGGGAGCTGCGCCTTCGGGGCGGGCACCGTCACCGACGCCGAGATCGCTACCCGGGCGATCGAGGCCGGTGCCCAGTACTTGGTGACTCCCTACCTGGTGCCCGCTGTCGCTGAGGTCGCTGCCCGCGCTGGAGTACCACTGGTGATGGGTGCGCTGACTCCGACCGAGATCGCCAGAGCTGAGGAACTGGGGGCCCAGCTGGTCAAGGTGTTCCCGGCCGCCCCGGTGGGTGGGCCGGCCTACATCCGCGCTGTGCGGGGGCCCATGCCCAACACGCCTCTCTGGGTGAGCGGCGGGGTCCGGGTTGACGATTGCGGCGACTACCTGCGGGCGGGCGCCGATGTGGTGGGCCTCACCAACGACCTCTTCAGGCCCGAGTTGCTTTTGGCGGAGGACTGGGCCGGACTGGCCAGCCTCTGCGAGCGGGCCCTGACTGCCGCCGGCGTCGCGACCTCGGTCCGACCGACCGCGCCGGTGTGAGCCGACCCCGGCTCCTGACCGCGGCTGAAGTCCAAAAGGAGTTTCCGGCCCTCCGCCCGCAGCCCGAACACGTGGAGCTGGTGGAGTCGGAGGCCGGGGAACTAGCGCCGAGTTAGCGCTTCTCGCCCATCTCCGCCAGCCTGGGCGCCGAGCTCCACTTCGGGGAGAAGGTTGTCGGTTGGGATGCCTCGGACTCCGGAGTTGTGGTTCGCACCGAGTCCCACCGTTACGAGGTACACCGGCTGGTGCTCACCGCTGGCGGTTGGAGTGGGGGTCTCTGGCAACTGCCGGACCGGCCCCTGCCGGCGGAGCGGCAGGTCATGCTCTGGTTCGCGCCGGCGGACATCGGC
>PKXE01000179.1 GCA_003132265.1 Candidatus Dormiibacterota bacterium
CTGTAGAAGAGGAAGCCCCGCTCGTCCCAACCTTTCACCAGCACCATCCGCACCGAGGGCCGAGCGTCGACGTCGGCGGTTGCTAGGGCCGCCGCCTCAGGGAGGGGGAGGGTGTTCGCGGCCTCAGCGAACCATCTCTGGAACTGGGCCAAAGGATCGGCCTCGAAATCCTCCTCGTGACGCGTACGAGAGTCGTTCGTCAACGTTGACCCACCGGACCCATTATGGTCGGTCCGTTGGGGCGGCTGGGAGGACGTCCGTCGCGGATCCCCCCGGTACCTATCTGGTCGCTCTGGGTGCCCGCTCCTGAGGCGGCTCGGNNAGCGACGCTCCGCATCGGAGAATCTAAACTGTTCAAGTTAGCGCGCGGAGATCGCGGCGCAGCCCGAGCAGCAACTGGAGCATGGAGGTCGGGATGAGACTGGTGAGCTACTGGCATGCAGGGGGGCTGCTGCCTGGGTTTGAGTCTGGGGGCGTGGTAGTGCCAGCGAGGGCGGTCCACGACTTCGGCGATCGACCAGTCAGCGTCAAGGGGCTACTCGAGGCTGGCTCCGGTGCGCTGGCGGAGGCGGTCGGTAGGGCCAGACGCGCGGTCGAGAGCCGGGAACCGCTGCTTGAGCCTGACGGGGAGCTGCTCCTAGGGCCCCCGGTGCCCGATCCCGACAAGATCATCTGCCTCGGGCAGAACTACCCCCAGCACATCGCCGAGATGCAGCGGCCGCGGCCGGTAGTTCCGAACCTCTTCCCTAAATTCCGCAACTCGCTGGTGGGACCGACCGGNNGGCTGTGGCCGAGTGGGGTCCGGACTCGCGATGCAATTATCGGACGAGGGCCACTCGGTAGTGGTCATCGACAAGAATCGTGACGCTTTTCGCCGGTTGGTCCACTTCAACGGTCGCACCATCGAGGGCGAGCTGGCGGTGGTGATCGGTCGGCGCTGTTCCAAGGCCAGCGAGGCCGACGCCCTGAGCTACGTGGCCGGCTACTGCGTCTTCAATGACGTCAGCGCCCGGGACTTACACAATCGCACCCAGCAGAATACCGCTGGCAAAGCTCTGGACACCTTTGCGCCGATGGGACCCGGGATCACCCTGGCTGAAGAGGTGGGTGACCCACAGACCCTGAGGATCTCCACCTTCGTAAACGGTGAGCGGGTTCAGGACGGCGACACTGACCAGATGATCTTCTCCGTGGCCGCCACCATCAGCTTCATCAGCGAGAACATCACCCTCGAACCGGGTGACGTGATCGCCACCGGCACGCCGGCCGGTGTCGGCTACAAGCGCAACCCACCCTCCTTCCTGCGCGCCGGGGACATGGTGGAGGTGGAGATATCCAGGGTGGGCCGGATTGCCAATCCCGTGATCGCTGGCTGACCCGCGCGCCCAGTCGGCTGGTACTCGGTCAGGGCTCCTGTTCCAAGTGATACCGCCGGAGGGACGGCACCAAGAACGCCAGGACCGCGATCCCGATGATGCAGGCGGCGCCGCCGGTCAGAACCGCGATCTGNNGATGGCGTTGAGCGAGCTCACCCGCCCCCGCCAGGCGTCGGTGACACTGAGCTGGAGGACGGTGTGGCGGAACACCGCGCTGATCATGTCCGCGGTGCCCCCAATGGCCAAGAACAGCAGCGCCCAGGCGAAGGAGTGCATCAATCCGAAGACGATGATCGCCGCACCCCAGGCACCGACCGACCAGATCACTACGCGTCCGGGACGCGTGATCAGCAGTACCCAGCCGGTGAACAGGGACCCTAGCAGGGCGCCGGCTGCCGGTGCGGCGTAAAGGAGCCCCAACCCCGATGGCCCAACCCGAAAGACGGTGACGGCCAGTACTGGAAAGACGGCTCGGGGCAGACCGAAAACCATGGCGTCGAGGTCCGCCACCATCAGGGCCATCACGACGGGACGGTGCAGCGCATAGCGGATACCGTCCAGGGAGGCCTGCCATCCGCCCCGGCCGTCGTTCGGCTCCGGGGGCAGCCTTCGCATTCTGCTCACCAGGGCCACTCCGCCACAGAACGCCAAGGCATCGATGGCGTACGCCGCTGGTAGCCCCAAGGTGGCGATGACCAGCCCCGCGGCCGCCAGCCCCGCCACCATGGCGAACTGACTGACCACCTGGTACAGCGAGATGCCCGACGCCAGGCGTTGTCGGGGCACCAGACGCGGGATGACCGCCTGGCGGGCGGGCAATTCGATCCCCAGCAGCCCGGCAGTGCAGGCGGTCAGCAGGTAGATCAGCCAGAGCGGGGCCTGCAGTCCGATCGCGCCCACCGCCAAGGCGGCCGAGGTCAGCGCCATCAGCAACTGCGAGATCATGATCAGGCTGCGACGATCGTGGGTGTCGGCAAGGGTCCCTCCCCACAGCCCGACCACGACCAGGGGCCCGATCTGGACTAGGCCCACCAGGCCCACCGCCAGCGAGGAGTGGGTGACGGTGAAAACCTGCAGAGACACCGCCACTAGGGTGAACTGGCGGCCGAGGATCGAGAGCGCCAGACCGCTCCAGAGACGACGGAAGTCGGGCGCGTCCGCGAGCAGCCGCCAGTCGACCGCCACCGCACCCACCGGTTTCCAGCTGGGCCGACGCAGGCGGCCCATCAGCTACGCGGCGGGCGTCGGTCTGGCCACACCGAGAGTGGCGATCAATTCTCGCGCCGACCCGTTCTCAAGGTTGCCGATCAGCGCCAGGACCCGATTGCACGCCGATGGAGATAGCGCCTCGCGACTGGCGACCCGGAACTTTGCCTCAATCTGGTCTCGCGTGAGCGGGTCGGAAGGGTCCCCCTTTGGCGCCACGCGCCGGTCGACGTGGACCTCGCCGGTCGTGGTCTCGATCTGCACCACCGCCCCGGTGCCTTCGACGGCTGGGTCATTCTCGACCACCACCCGTTGCCTGATGAAGTCGGCGAGTTGGGGGTCCGAGATGCGCTCGGGAGAAAACTGCTCCAGCCAGCAGAGCCGATCGTGGAGCACAACCGCCGCTGCATAGGGCGCCGAGAGCAGGGCCCGGAAGCGGTCCTCCCAACCCATCGTGCCATGCATTCGGTAGACGCCGTCCGAGAGGCCGATGTGAACCCTTTGCACCTGCGCCGGGGTGAGGTCGTAACGTTCGATCAGGTCGAAGATGGCGGTCACGATCGATTGGATAGAACTCGCCAACGGCCACAGGCGGAGCGAGATGTTCTCCAGCTCCCAGCGTTCCCCGAGCCCCCCGACCGCCAAGTCCACGTTGCCGCCGTCGGAATAGGCGTGGTAGATGCCGCCGTCCTCATTCGTGAGGATCTCCTTGGCGGCGATGAAACCGGTCTCGCCCAGCAGCGCCGCCAGCAATCCAGAGAGAGCGCCCCTCGACTGGTGGAACTTGATGGTTGGGGTTCCCCACTGGGCGAAGGTCCCGGCTGATTGGCTGCCGGCGAGCGCGAAGGCATTGCGCTGGCGCAACTCGTCTAGCCCCATCAGGACGCCGGCGGCGGCCGCCCCGCCGAAGGGGCCCAGAACACCCGGGGAATGCCAGCCGCGAGCCCGGAAGGCGGGGTAGTTGGTGCCGAGGGCGGTGCGAACGGACACCTCCAGCCCGGCCGCGAGCGCGGTGATCAGCTGCTGGCCCGAGGAGTCCCGCTCCTCGGCCACGGCCAGCGCCGGGGGGACCACCTCCGGGGTGACATGGAACAGGGTGGGGCGGTGCACGTCACAGGCCGTCACCGCAGTGATCAGATAGCCGTTCAGCAGGACCGCGCCCGGCAGGGACAGGCTCTCACCGCCCACGACCGTGCTACGCCCCTCGCCGAGGCTTCTCGCCAGGGTCCGGATCTGCGCGGCCTCGTCGCCGCGTACCCCGGCCAGAGCGCAGGCGATAGCGTCCAGGAGGAGGTCCTTGACCCGC
>PKXE01000175.1 GCA_003132265.1 Candidatus Dormiibacterota bacterium
TCTTGGAGCTAATGAGTCGCCCGCAACCCTCCACCTTCCGCCTCGGCACCTCACTTTCCGGAAACTCGCGCCAGCAGGGACCGCAGGTCGTCTGCGTGCTCCTCCTCGTCGGCCAGCAGACCCTCCATCACCCGCCTCGATGTGGGATCGCCGTCTCCCAGCCAACGGATGATCTCCTGGTAACTGGCAACCGCGATCCGCTCCGCGACCAGGTCCTCCTCGATCATCTGCGCCAGCGTCTGCCCTTCGGTGTACTCGGTGTGGCTGCGCTTGGCTAGGACCGCCGGATTGAGGTCGGGCTCACCGCCCAGCTGGACGATCCGCTTGGCAGCGCGGTCGGCATGGTCACGCTCATCGTTGGCATGTTCCAGGAACTCGGCCTTGACCGATTCCCCGTCAATCCCGTCGGCCATGTAGTAGTGTCGCATGTAGCGGAGGACGCAGACGATCTCGGTGGCGAGCACTTCGTTGAATACCTTGATCACGCGCTCGCGGTCCGCGCCATAGTCGCTGGTGATTGGGCCCTGATCGATGTGCTTGCGAGCCTGCTCCCGGATAGTCTCGATCTGCAGGACGAACTCGTCGGTCACTGCGGCGCCTCCCTAAATTGTGGCTAATTCCCTTACGCTGACCATAGCCGTGGCGGCTTCCGGTGAAACCCCATGCCCGCCGACCATGGCATCACTCTAGGCCAAACCACTGGAGACCCACCTTCACGAACTCCCAAGCCCGGAGAGGCGCAGGCCGACCAGCCCCGGATCAGCCTGATCCGGCTCCCCCAGCTCACCAGGAAACCCATGAGTTTCCCCGCGCTACGGTCGTCGGAGGACCCGAAAACACTTCCCGCCCGTTGCACCTGATGATGACTGCGACTGCCCCCCGCCGGCGAGTGGCGCTGACTATCGACACAGAGCACCCCGACCGCAGTGGCTGGTCGCCGGGCAGCCTCGAGCGAATGCTTGACCATCTTGACCGAGCCCGCATCCGGGCCACCTTCTTCCTTCAGGGCCGCTGGGTGACGGCCAACCCCAGCCTGGCCGTCGAGGTCGGGCAGCGNNGATATCCGCGCCGCTCACTCGGCGATCTTGTCAGTGGTCGGAATTGACCCCCGACCTTGGTTCCGCAGCCCCTTTGGAGCCGGACTGAAGGAGCCGAAACTGGGTAAGACCTTGGCCCAGCTCGGCTACCGGAATGTCGGTTGGGACGTCGACGGCCGCGATTGGGAAGAAGCCCAGAGCCCAGAGGACGTGGCGGAGGCGCTGATCGCTGGCGCCCTCGCCGGGGAGGGACCGAGGATCCTTCTCCTCCACAGTTGGTCCGCCGCCGCCGCCTCTGCTCTCCCCGAGGTCATCGCCCGACTGGTCGAACGAGGCATCGAGTTCGTCACCCTGAGCAATTACCCGACCGTTGCCCCGACAGTGGAGCCGAGCTCCGAGTGACTTCCCGTCAGCCGGAGAGCGAGTCTAGATAGCCCGCGAAGCCCCCGCGGGCGCGGGAGCTAACTCGGGCGCTGGTCGTGACCGGGATGCGCCCGGTGCGGAGGATCCGCCGACCGGCCAGACTGCGCGCCAGTCCCTGGTCTTCGGACAGGGCGAGGGGCGGTACTCCTCCGGCGGCCAGATAGGCGGCGGCAGTCATGCCCATGTTGGCTCCGTGCACATGCTGATGGTCGTCACTTCCTTGGTACAGGGCAGAAAACCGGGCAGCGACCCCAGCGGGACGGCCCGTCCAGTCACCCACCCTCACGGTCCCGAGCACCGCCTCGAATCCTTGCTGGGCGTATTCCAATTGCACCCGAAGCCAGTCCTCCGGCACAGTGCTGTCGGCATCGGTGCTGGCCAGCCAAAGCTGTTCGGGTGGAGTGCCCGCCGACCACCGCAGTACCGCTTCGAATCCGGCTGCCCGGGCCCGGCCGACATTGCGAGACTGCACCTCCAGCACGATAAAGTGTGGTCGGCCCGCGACGGTGGCGGCACTGTGGTCCCGGCAGTCATCCAGTACCACTACCACCAGCACCGGTAGCTTCAGCTCCGCCAATGCTCGTTCCAATGCATCGAGACAGCGCGGTAGGAGCTCTTCCTCGTTGCGGGCGGGCACCACCACGCCGAGCGCTTCGGTTGCGGGCCGACTCACGGGGAGCCTTCGGCGCCCGGTACCCGCAAGGCCATTGCCACCGACGGAGGTCGATTCGGCCCGTCATATTTGACCAGGACGTCGAGAAGAAAGTCCTCTTCCTCGTGGTGCGCCAGTAACCCCAAGCCCGCCTGGGCCCGCAGCGAGTCGTGGACGGCATCACCGGCGAGCGGATACTCCGGCACCACGCGACGCCAGTGCACGGCGAGGAGAGTTCCCTCTGGTTCGAGACTGGCTCCCAGCAGGGTCAATACCCTAGCCAACTCGTCTTCGTCGAAGTAGTAAAGCAACTCGGATACCACGATGAGGTCGAACTTTCCTTCCGGCCATTGCTGGGGCAGCTGCCGTTGCTCCACCCGGACTTGAGTAAACCGGGCCAGACGCTCGCGGGCGCGCTGTACTGGCGCGGCGATGGCGTCCACGGCCAGCAGATCACCACAACGGGGAGCCAGCAGCTCGGTAAGGCGGCCGTTGGCGCAGGCCAACTCCAAAGCTCTCTCATACTTCTGCCGCGGTAGAGCGGCAACGCTCAATGCGTGCTTCCTGTGTTCATACCAGCGCGTCTCGAAGCTCCACGGGTCGGGTTCAGCCGCGTACAACTCCTCAAAGTAGGTGAGTGCGAGCGTCATCCGAAATTGACCTTCAAATGGCATGTCCGGGTTGGGCTACCAGTCAACCCCGATCTCCAGTAAGCGCTTGCCATGATCGAGAAGATCCCGCTCCGCGTGGCTCTGGCGGAGATAAACCGTGAGGTCGGCGACGCGCCGAGAGTGTTCGGCGTCTTGCGTCAACGGTCCCGCGCCCAGCGCCCGGCCGACTCGCGCCAGCACCAGACCTGTTCCCCACTCGACCACCGTCCGAGTGCGCCGGGCGACCAGAGCCGCTCTTCCCTGACGGTCCTCGGGGTCGCGGTCGATATCCCGCGCTGCCTCCTGAACGACTGACCGCATGGCTGCGATCGCCCCGTCGATGGCGCCCAGGTGGGCCAATGCGTGGGGATCCAGTTCGCGCCGAGCGGCGGCGCGGGTCAGAGCCCCTGCGACACCCACCGCCCCACCCATCCAGCAGGCCGCCACCCCCGTCGCTCCGTGCCAGAAGCCGGGGCGGTCGACGTAGGCTCCGGGAACTCCTACAGCGGTACCCGCCGAGTGGCGGAAGCGCACGGTCCGGCTGTCGCTTCCAGCCATCCCCAGCGCCGGCCAGGTTCCGTCCAACGCCTGGACTCCTTCCTGGTGCAGGTCGACGGCCAGGATCTGGTTCCCGCTGGAGGTGTTCGCGGTGACGAGCGCGGAGTCACAGGCGGCGGCTCCGCTGCAATAGGGCTTATCTCCCTCAACCCACCAGCTGTCTCCGTGACGGCGCGCTTCCAGGCCGGGTCCGCCTGGGGGCTGGGCGGCCCAGACCCCCCACAGACGGCCCTCACCAGGATCTGGCCCCTGCAGCTCCGCCAGGATGGCGAGGGCATCCGCGTGCCCTTCCGCCAGACGAGCCAGCACACAGTCCGCGACGCCCAGGGCGATCAGAGCGCCAAATCGATCTGCGGTTCGTCCCGCACCAGGGAAGGGCAGGGTCAGCAGATCGAGATCCACCAGTTGGTGGGCGAATTGCGCCGCCCGCTCTGGATCGCCGCCCGCCGAAAAATCCTGAGCCTTGGCCCAAGCGCCGATTGTCAAGGCCCAGTCACCCCACTGCGGATCTTCCATAGGGAGCTTAACCACACTCTCCCACAGATGGTTCGCTGAAGGCGGTGGCGCGACCGCGTAACCCACGGGCACGGACTCCGCTGAACGATCCAGCGGTTGGTGAGGTCAGCCCCCGAGTCCGATAGCTCCGCTCCCATCGACCCACCACTGGAGGGTTTAACGCGATCGGTCTCGACGTCAATTTGCTGATCGTGGGTCTTGCCTTCGCGATCCCGCCGCTGTGGACGATTGGTGTGATCCCGTACTCGACCCCGAATGCCAGCGCGACTACAGCCATGTCCACCCTGACCTTCGTATAGAACCGGGATCGCCAGGATGAAGCTGGTTACCAGCAGGATGACACCCAAGACGATCATCTTGAGTTCCGTTCTAAATGCCCACCCACCTGACGCCAGCCCAGGATGTTCTGCCTCAAGACATCACACCCAGGGTACGCTGAGGCGTTTCTGGCGCCTGTACGCTTCCGGACAGTCCTGTCGAAGCTACCCTCAGACTGCTCGACTAGACAGCTTGCTGACCCGGCTCATCCGCACCAGCGTGGAATCGTATCAGGGCGCGGAATGGTGACGGCATGTCTAGAATGCGGGACATGACCGAGTCCGCTCGAGGGAAGCTGACCTTAGG
>PKXE01000082.1:0-1609 GCA_003132265.1 Candidatus Dormiibacterota bacterium
AGGGTTGTGATGAAGGCCCTCGACGGCCTGCCCACCCCGGACCGGCTTCTCGCCCTGCGCTCTGTGGCCGTGCTGCTCGGCACCCGGAGAGCCGCCACCGTAGTAGTCGCCCGGTCGGAGGGCTTCAGCTGGGCGGAGATCGCCGACCGGCTGGGGATGTCACGGCAGTCAGTCTGGGAACGCTACGGCACCGAGGAGGGCGAGGTGCCCCAGCCCGCCCGCGGGCGCCGACCGCGCGCTCGCGCTGCCACCCACACCTTCTCCAGTTGTGCCGCCTACAAGGCGGTGACCAGTCGCCCCCAGCCAGTCTCAGCCGAGGGTAGCTGAAACTCGAACTCAGACGGAGCCTGAGCGGCTGCGCTCAGCGCTTGGTCAGTGCTTGAGCCGGGCCCCGATCTCGGGGGAGATCTGGACTGCCAGGTTGCGCATGGCCTTGACCCAGCGGTTGGAGGGATGCTTCCAGGCCAGCGGCTCGCCCCCGCTCAGCGATCGCACCCCGTCGATGCCCCCATGGGGCAGCGTCAGCACCGGCTGCTCCAAGACCCGCTTCGCCCGCTCGGCGTCCACCTGGTGGTAGGGCAGCACGCAGTTGAGGATCACCGAGATCCGAGCCCTCGGGATCTGCAGCTGGTCACAGATGCGCAGCCAGCCCCGCAGCCCCACCACGCCCGGGTTGTCCGGCGTGCCCACCAGGATCATGTGGTCGGCGGACTCCAGCAGTTCGATCCCGCCGTTGTCGAGCCTTCCCCCCTGATCGACGACCACCAGGTCGGCCAGGGCGGTCAGCCGGTAGATGAGCGCGCTCACCGCGGCCGGTGACACCGAGTCGGAGAGTTCGGGCCGGCCCGGAGCGGGCAGAACCGAGACCCCGCTGGGGTGACGGGTCAAGCGGTCCAGGATGTCCTCCTCCGGAGGAAGGTCGGAGAACTCGACCCAGGTCGGGGTCTGCGGCGGCAGGTTGAAGGCCATCAGCGCGCTGCCGAACCGGGGGACATTGTCGACCAATGCCACCCGGAGCGTCTCCGCGGCGATTACCGCGAGATTGGTGGCGAGGGCCGTGCGACCCACCCCCCCGCGCGGTCCGCAGACAACCCAGAGCTCGCCCGGGCCCTTGCGCGCGTTGTGCGGCTCGGCCGGAGCCACCGCCCCAGTTTCCAGAAGGGAGCGGAGCGTTTCCGCGACCGTCTGGGTCGAGCTGCTGCGCGGCAGGACCTCGGTGGCGCCAGCCTCGGTGGCAGCGGCGACGATCGGCGCCGCCTGGTCCGCCACCACCAAGACCACGGGGATCCCGGTATGGGCGGCACTGCCTCGGATCTGCTGGATCAGCGGCACCAGCTCAGGATCGTCACCCGTGACCTCGATCAGGGCGGCGTCGGCCGGGGTCTCGCTGAGCGCGGCGGCCGCGGCAGCGGTGGTCTCGAAAGCCAGCATCTCGAGGCCGCGCGTGTTCAGAGCCTTGGCGATGGTCTCGGAGCGTGCTGCCTGCCGCGACACCACCAGCACCCGATTAGGTTGATCCGGCACGAAGCTCAGTTTAGTCGTTGCAGGAGGCTGAGAACTCCCCTGTCTCAGTCAGCTTTGGCTCGGCCGCGCGCGAGCCGCCGCTTGG
>PKXE01000082.1:1637-10269 GCA_003132265.1 Candidatus Dormiibacterota bacterium
CCGTGGCGGATCACCTCGATCTGGGCCAGGCGCGGGGAGTGGACCGGGAACGTCCGTTCGACTCCCACCCCATGGGCGGTGCGCCGGACGGTCACCGAGCGTTGGGCCCCGCCCTTCTGGAGCGCGATGACCAGACCCTCGAAGACCTGGATCCGCTCTCGCGTACCTTCAATCACCTTGACGTGGACCCTGACGGTGTCCCCCGGACTGAGCTCCGGGACGTCGTCGCGGAGCTGCTCTTCCTCGAGCAGGTCGATGATGTTCATTGCTTTCCTCCCAGGGGGACGCCGGCGACTGCCGCGCCCGAGCCCCGTTCTTCATCTCTGGCGGCCGGCTCGGCCGCCCGCTCCCGTCCGGCGCCGGTCAGGAGGTCGGGCCGCAACCGGCGGGCCCGCTCCATGGCCGCTTCGGCCCTCCAGCTGGCGATTTTGGCGTGGTCGCCGCTGCGGAGCACCTCCGGCACCGCCATTCCCTCAAACACCGCCGGCCGAGTGTAGTGGGGGTACTCCGGCAACCCCGCGCTGAAACTCTCGTCCACGGCGGACTCCGGGTCACCGAGGGTGCCCGGCAGCCGTCGAGCAACCGCCTCGATCAGCATCATGGCCGGCAGCTCCCCCCCACTCACGACGAAGTCCCCCACCGAAACCTCGTCCAGCTGGAAACCGGTGCTCACCCGCTCGTCCACCCCCTCATAGCGGCCGCAGACCAAGAGCAACCGCGGCTCCCGGGCCAGCTCTTCGACCAGTTCCGCGG
Organism: Candidatus Dormiibacterota bacterium; assembly: GCA_003132265.1. GTDB lineage: Bacteria > Chloroflexota > Dormibacteria > Aeolococcales > Bog-877 > Bog-877. Next base: position 2,391 of record PKXE01000082.1, read on the forward strand.
TCAGCCGTCGCCCATGCGCCGAGAGCAGGATGCCTCGGGGCCGGGGGAGACCAGCAACCTCCCTGACCTTCCGAATGGCTTCGAAGAGCGGCTCCGGCCGAAGCACCATTCCAGGCCCACCGCCATAGGGGATGTCGTCCACCTGGCGGTGCGCGCCCAGACCCCACTGGCGCAGATCGTGAGCCTCGATCTCGATTAGCCCCTGCTCCAGAGCCCGGCCCACCACCCCGGCCGCCAAAGGACCGGGGAAGACCGCCGGGAAGAGGGTGATGACGTCAAACCGCATCGACCCAGGCCTCCAGGTAGGGCTCGGCCACCGTGATCCGGCGCCGTTCCAGATCAATTCCCAGCACCGCCTCCCGCACCGCCGGCACCCGCAGTTCGGCCGCCGGGGTTCGGACCACATAGACGTCGTGGGCGGGGTAGGGCTCCACATCCACCAGCTCCCCCCGGCGCCGCCCTTCCGGGTCCTCGACCTCCAAGCCGATCAGCTGGAAATGGAAGAACTCACCGGGCGGCAGCGGCCGCAGCTCCGAGGCCTCCACCTCCAGATAGCCGCCGCTGAGGTTGGCCGCCGCGTCCCGGTCGGCGATCCCGGAGAAGCGGCAGATCAGCTGCTTGCCGTCGCCCCTCACGGACTCGAGTCGGACCTCGCCCTGCGGACCGCGCATGTCCATCCCCGGCAGCAACCGGCCCCGCTCCCCGCCCAGCAGTTCCACGGTCAGCTCCCCGCCGAGCCCGTGCGGCCTTAGCACTCTCGCCACCCGGACCCAATCCGGCCGCTCGGTCAATCGCGCACCTCGACGTAGACCCGGTCGCGGGGACGCAGCGAAGCCGCGCGGACCACCATCCGGACCGCCTCGATGTGGCGTCCTCCACGCCCGATCAGCTTGCCCAGGTCGTCGGGCGCAGTGCTGATCCGGACAGTGACCCGGTGGCCGTCCTCCTCGACCCCCACCTCAACCGCGTCGGGTTGGCTGACCATCTGCTGGACCATGTAACGCACCAGCTCGCCGTAAGCCGGCATGGCCTCACCCCTCGCTGTCGGCGGTGGGCTCGGGAGCGGCCGGTTCGTCCTCGGCCTCCGCTTCCGCAGCATGGTCCNNGCGGTGGCTACCTCCGGCTCAGCCACCGCCGTCGCAGCAGCGGCGGGAGCAGGTGCCCGACCCGGCTTGGGCGCGCGCTTGGGGCCGATCTTGGTCCGCACTGGATGCGCGGTGGCCGGCAGCGTTCCCTGCCTCTCCAGCAGCTCCCGGACGGCGTCCGAAGGACGCGCGCCGGTCGCCATCCAGTGCTGGATCCGTTCGTTGTCGACGTGGAAAACCTTGGGATCCTTGAGGGGATCGTAGTACCCGACCGACTCGATGAAGCGGCCGTCGCGCGGCGAGCGCGCGTCCGCCACTACCACCCGGTAAAAGGGCCGCTTCTTGGCGCCCATGCGCTTGAGCCGAATCTTCACTGCCACTAAAAATCCCCTTGTTCTATGGTCAAATTGCAAGCCGCCATGGTCTCCCTCCGGTTTCTCAGTGACGCCCCGGGGCGATGCCGCCCGGTGCTCCCTTCAACATTTCCGCGGCCAGTCGGCGGCTCCCCCCGATACCAGAGAAACCGCGCATCATCTCCTGCATTCGTTCAAAGCTCTTGAGCAGACGCGACACCTCGACCGGGGTGGTCCCGCTGCCGGCGGCGATCCGGCGGCGCCGGGAAGCATCGATGATCGAGGGCCGGCGGCGCTCCCGCGCCGTCATCGACAGGACGATCGCCTCGATCCTTCCCAGCTGGGCTTCGTCGGGCAGGTTGCCGCCCTGCTGCCGCATCAGCTCGCGGCCCCCGGGCATCATCCCCAGGATCGAGTCCAAGGGGCCCAGGCGGCGGAGCTGGCGCATCTGGACGATGAAGTCGTCGAGGCTGAGCCGACCGTCCCGGATTCGTTCCTCGACCCGCTGGGCGTCCTCCTGGCTCAGCTCCACGCTGGCCCGCTCGACCAGGGTCAGGACATCGCCCATCCCGAGGATCCGCCGCGCCATCCGCTCGGGGTGGAACGCCTCCAGGTCCCGCGGCCGCTCCCCGACCCCGCAGTACCAAACCTGAAGCCCGATGGCGGCACGCATCGAGAGGGCGGCCCCGCCCCGAGCGTCGCCGTCGAGCTTGGTGAGCACCACCCCGTCCACCCCGACCGCGNNCGAGCTCCTTCATCAGCGGCTCATCGAGATGGAGACGACCAGCGGTATCGACGATGACCACGTCGGCTCCCCGCCGCCGGGCTTCGGCCACCGCCTGGCTGACCCCCTTGGCCAGCCCGTGGGCCTGGCTCGCCACCAGGACGTCAAGCTGCTGCTCCGCCGCCAGTACCTGCAGTTGCGCCACCGCGGCGGCGCGCTGGAGGTCGGCCGCCACCAGCATCGGCCGATGACCGTCCTGGCGGACCAGGAGCGCCAGCTTGACCGCGGTGGTGGTCTTGCCCGACCCCTGCAGCCCCATCAGCATCACCGTGGTCGGGGGCTCGGGCTGGTAGGTGATCCGGGCATCCTCACCGCCGAGCAGCGAGACCAGCTCCTCGAAAACCACCTTGATCACCTGCTGCCCCGGGGTGAGGCTCTCGAGCACGTCGCGGCCCACCGCGCGCTCCCGGACCCGGTCGATGAAATCGCGGGCGACCTTGTAGTTGACGTCCGCCTCCAGGAGCGCCAAGCGCACCTCGCGCAGGCCGACCTCGACATCGGCGGGGGTGAGCCGCCCCTTGTCCGTGAAGCGCTTGAAGGCGACCCCCAGCTTGTCGGTCAGGGCGTCGAACAACTAGCTGCCCACCCGAACCGCCGGCCGCGCCCTCAGCTGGCGCTCCAGCCGGCTCACCCGCTCTCTGAGCCGGGTCAGCTCACGGTCGGCGGCCTCCAACCGGTGGCAGACTCCCAGCTGCTCCTCCATCGACTCCATCCGCTCCACTCCCCGGCGCACCAGGTCGTGGGCGGCGGCTCGGGAGGTGCCCAGCGCCCGAGCCAACTCGCTGAGCGACCAGTCCTCTTCCAGCTGGAGCCTGAGGGCCTCCTGCTGGCGCTCCGTCAGGGCCGCCCGATAGACATCGAGCAACCGGACGCGCGCCAACCGATCAAGTGCAGTGAGTGTCAAGGGCAAAGCCTTGACAGGCTACTCCTCCCCGGCCTGGTGATTCAAACTCGAACGGAAATCAGGCAGGACTTCTGGCGCCGGTGGAGCTACCGGGCGGCCGCGGCCGCCGTCACGCTGGTGACGACTCGATCTCCCCCTGCTGCAGCAGGGCGTCCAGATAGCTCTCCGGATCGAAGTCGGCCAGGTCGTCAACGCCCTCCCCGACTCCGACCAGCTTGACCGGAACCCCGAGCTCCCCCTCCACCTGGAAGACGTAGCCCCCCCGCGCGCTGCCGTCGAGCTTGGTGAGCACCAGTCCCGTGGCTCCGACCACCTCCACGAAGGCCCGCGCCTGAGTGAGGGCATTGGCCCCGACGTAGGCGTCCAGCACCAGCAGCGCCTCGGCTGGCTGGCCCGCCTGCTGGGAATTGATCACTCGGCGGATCTTGGCCAGCTCCTGCATCAGGTTGTGCTTAGTGTGCAGCCTTCCCGCCGTGTCCACCAGGACGACGTCCCGGCCCCGCGCCCTCGCCGCGGCGAGAGCGTCGAACACGACTGCCGCCGGGTCGGAACCGAGCTGGTGGGCCACCACCTCGGTTCCGGTCCTCGCCGCCATGGTGCGGAGCTGGTCGATGGCGGCGGCCCGGAAGGTGTCGGCGGCCGCGATCAGCGGCGTCAGCCCCTGGCTCATGAGCCGGGCGGCCAGCTTGGCCACGGTGGTGGTCTTGCCGGACCCGTTAACTCCCGCCACCAGCCAGACCGCGGGCTCCCCGACCAGCGACAGCTCCCGATCGGCGCCTCCCAGCCGGGCGACCATCTCCTCTCGGAGGGCGGCCAGCAGCGGCGCCGCATCGCGCAGTCCCTGCCGGGCGGCACGCTCCCGGAGCCCTTCCACCAGCTCCTCAGCGATCCGGACCCCGCAGTCGCTGGCGAGGAGCAACTCGAAGATCGCCTCGTACAGCTCATCACCGGCGCCACGGCCGAGGCTGAGCTTGGTGCGCAGCTGCTGGCCGAGCCCGCTGCCCACCTTGTCGAGCCGGCCCGGGATCCGCTTCCACCAGCGCCGGCGCCGGGGGGCGGTGACGTCAGACACCGGTCGCAACCGGCTCCAACTGGGTCTCGCCCTGGGCCTCAACCGACTGCCCGTCCGCGGTGAGCCGGACCGAGAGGATGCGGCTGGATCCGCCTCCGTCCTGGGTCACTCCGTAGAGCATCGAAGCCCTCGACATGGTGGTGAGGCTGTGGGTCACCACCAGGAACTGGCTGCTCTCGGCCCGCTTCTGCAGCAGATCGGCGAAGCGCGTGATGTTGACCTCGTCCAGGGCGGCGTCGACCTCGTCAAAGACGTAGAACGGGCTGGGGGAGACCTTCTGCAGCGCCAGCACCAGCGCGAGCGCGGTCAGGGCGCGTTCACCGCCCGAGAGCAGGGGCATTGAGAGCACCCGTTTTCCCTGGGGCTGGATCCGCATCTCCACCCCACCCGGTACGCCGTTCTCGCCCGGGCTGGGCGTCAGGGTGGCCTTGCCACCGCCGAAGAGCTCCACCCACACCGACTCGAACTCCTGGGTCACCTCCTTCAGGGTCCGCTCGAAACGACCGCCGCTGACTGACTGCAGCTGAGCCAGCACCGCCTCCAAGTCAGCCCGGGCCTGGAGACAGTCGTCGTGGGCCGCCCGCAGCCCCTCGGTGCGTTCCAAGATCTCGGCGAGCTGCCGCGGAGCCAGCTCGTTGATCAGCCCGAGCCCGCTCAGGCGGCGGTCAGTCCGGGCGATCTCTGCCGCGGCCTTGGCCGGATCCTCAGGCGGGGGCGACCCCTCAGCCTCGGAGACCGCCTCTTGGCCGTCCGCCACCTCGGCTTGGAGCCGTTGCACCTGGTGGGCCTGGACTGCCAGGTCACGACGCGTAGCCTCTACCAGGGCGGCGGCTGAGCGCACCGCCGCCTCCAGCTCCGCGCGATTGCGCTCCAATTCGCCGAGACCCTGGAGCGGGTTCGGGGCGTTCGCCAGGGCCCGGGCTCGTTGCTCGGCGGAGAGCTCGAACTGGGACCTGGCGGTCGCGGCGTGCTGGCGAGCCAGCTGGAGTTGCTGGAGGGACTCGAGGGCCGTCCGCTCGGCGGCCTGGATCCGGTCTCTGGCGCTGCGCTCGCGGGATAGCAGTTGCTCGTGCCGCTTGGTCAGCTCCTCCGCCCGCCGCGCCCAACTGCGAGCCTCCGCCTCAACGCCGGCGATGGTCAGCCGGGCCTCCTCCAATCGCCTCCCCGCTTCCAGGACCAGGTCCTCGGAGTTGGCGAGCGCCGCCCGGCAGCTATCCACCCGGGCAGTGGCTGCGGCCAGCAACCGCTCCTGGCCCGCCAGCTCAGCCCCGAGCGCGACGAGGGCGGCCTGGTCCCGAGAGCTCTGCTGCTCGCGGCTCTCCAGCTCCCGCTGCAGACCGGCGATCGTCTGGTCGGACCGCGCGGCTTCGGCCAGCAGCCGCTCCACCTCCGCCTGACGGGCCTGGGCGGCAGCCTGGGCGGAGGTCGCCTGCTGGCGCATCCGGTCCACCAGCTCCCGTTGCTGGCTGTGGGCCTCCCGGGCTCGCTCCGACGCCTCCCGGGACCGGGCCAGTTCGGCCCGCTGGCGCTGAACGGTGCGCTCCGCGTCGCGCAACTGCTCGACCGCACGCAACTCGCCCTCGGTACGGGCGGGGGTGATCTCGAGCCCGGTCCCCAGCACCGTGCCGTCCGCCAGCACCGCCCGGCCGTCCGGGAGTCGGGCCAGCCACCGAGCCGCCGACTGGCGGTCCCGGGCGAGGCACACCAGCCTGGAAACCCGGGCCACCACCGAGAGTGCGCCCGGATCGCCGACCAGGGCCGTTGCCAAAGGGCGACAACCCTCGGGAGGGTTGGCCACCACCGGCTCCTCCGAAACCGGCCAGCAGACGAGCTCAGCCACATCGCCCGCCATCCCCAAGGCCTGCCGGGCCGCGGTCTCCTCCCCCACCAGCGCCCGCAGGAAGATGCCCAGGCCAGCCTCGACCGCCTGGGCATCCGCGGCTTGGGCGGCCTGGACGCCCTCGGCGAGCCGGCGCACTCGCGCCCCGCCCTTGGCGGCCGCTCCGGCAATCGGCGAAGCCTGGGTCCTGGCCTCGATGATCGCCGCCTGGACTCCCAACCTGGCCTCCGCCTCACGGAGCGACACCGTCGCCCGGGAGAGTCCCTCCTCGGCCCGCTGCACCAGCTGCAGCCGGACCGCCTCGGCCTTCTGAGCNNCTGACCTCCTCTGCCGCGGTCCGGGCAGCGAGGGCCTGGTTCCTCCAGGCCTCCGCCCCGGCCAACCTCGCCTCTAGCTCGGAGCGATGACCACGCGACGCCGCCACCGTCCGCTCCACCTCCTGATCGCTTCGCTGAGCGGTGGCCAGCTCCGCCTCGCGTTGGGAACGCTCCTGGCGCAGGCCGTCCAGCTCCTGCTCGATCCCCTGGACCACGGCCCGTCCCTGGTCCAGCGCGGCTCGGTCACCCGGGAGCCCGGGGCCGGATCCCGGGAGCGAGCGCAGGTCGTCCCGTACCTCGGCGAGGGTCTGGGCCGCGGCGGCGCGGGACTCGGCCGCCTGGACGGCGCGCTCCTGCCAGCGCTCCACCTGGGCCTCTGCCTGCTGCGCCGCCAGCGCCAGGGTGCCCGCGTGGCGCTCCGATTCGAGGCGACCGGCCTCGATCGCCTGCAACCGTTCGCGGTCGACGAGGTAGGTCTTCTGGAACTGTTGGGCGCGCTCCCGCATCTGCTCCCAGCGACGCTCCCCGGCCTGGAGCTGACGCTCCAGCTTGCGCATTTCGGCGAGCGCCGCCAGCCAGGCACCTCGCTCGAGGCTGCCCCGGAGCTCTCGCAGCCGACCCCTCAGCGTGGCGGCCTCTTCTGCCGCTGCGGCCTCTTCCCGCAGCGATTCGATTCGCGGCAATAGCTCCGCCAGCCGCCCGACCGAGCCGTCGAGCCACTCGGTGAGGGACCGCAACCGCGAACTGGAGTCCTCAATCAGGGCCTGAGCCCCGCGGACCCCCGCCGCTTCCTCGATCAGGTGCCGGCGCTGAGCCGGCGAGGCGCGAATGATCGACTCAATGTCGTTCTGGGCGATAACCGCGTAGCCGGCCTGGGCCAGGCCGGTGGCGTCCAGGAGCCGGCCGATGTCGCGCAGCCGGACCCTGTGGCCATTGCGACGGAACTCGCTGGTGCCGTCGCGGAAGACCCGCCGGCTGATGGCCACCTCGACGTCCTCGACCGGGAGGCGGCCATCCTCGTTGTCGAAGACCAGGCTCACCTCCGCCATCCCCACCGGCGCCCGGTTGGCACCGCCGGCGAAGATCACTTGGTCTAGCCGCTGCCCCCTCAGCTCACGGGCACTGGTCTCCCCCAGCACCAGCCGAATAGCGTCGACCAGGTTGGACTTGCCACTTCCGTTAGGTCCCACGATGGCGGTGATTCCCGGGCCCAACTCCAACTCGGCTCGGCCCGAGAAGCTCTTGAAGCCCTGAAGGTGCAGGCGGCTGACCCTCATGGCGTAGGGGTCGCCGAGCTCCCTGACCGCCCTCGGCCGCCCCGGTGGCCCCGGTGCGTGCGCTTGCGCTGGGCGGGGACCGCGGGATCATCGGGGTTGGGGGTTGGATCCTGTTCCGGACCGGTGCGCTCCGCCGCCTGAGTCACCTGCGTCACCTCCGGCACGGGCACGGACGCGGCCGCAGCCACGGTCCCTGGTGAATCGCTGGTGGCGCTGGCGTTGCCGCCCCGGGAGCGCCGGCGCCGGC
>PKXE01000120.1:0-6669 GCA_003132265.1 Candidatus Dormiibacterota bacterium
TGGAGGGTAACGCACCGGGGGCGGGCGCGGGGGGCATGGCGAACTCGGAGTCGGCTTGCGATAGATTGCACTGTGACCATGATTGCAGGGTGAGCGACCCTGCCGGGCGTTTCCTTGCTGTAGAAGCCCCGATCAGGCCATCGATGAGGGATGGGAATGGCGGGCTCAGCGGCCTCCGGCGTCCCTGTGAGTGGCGGCGGCAGATGCCGCCGCTCACAGCTTGGGGAAACCAGGGTCCCGGTGGTGGCTGGGGTTGGCGAACCGCCGCGGGGGCGGACCCCCGGGTAGGGGCTCGACCGCGCTCAGCCCCGGCGGGTCCCGCTCTGGAGCAGCTTCTTCTCGGCGGCCGCTCGTCGCTGCTTCACCTCGTCCGACTGCCGCACCATCTCCCGCTCGGGTCGGCCCTGGGTGGCCGCCTGTCGGAGATCGCGCTGGTGAAGCTTGACGAGGAGGAAGAGATCTCCGTCGAACATGGTCTGCCTCCTTACTGTAACTAGTGATGGCGCTGTTGCTCATAACAGGGTAACATGGTCGCGGTACCACTCAAAATGAAGTTCGAGAGTTACGCGGATCGAGGAGTGGAGTCGGCGGTTGAGCTGATCAACCGGCTGAGCCCAGGCTGGTCCCGGGGTCGCGCCTGGGAGTTGCCCCGGGACGCGGTATCCCGGCGGGAGCTAGCCCAGGAGGTCGAGTCCAAGATCTCCCAGCGATCGGTGCATCTAAGAGGGCAGGCGGGGGAGGAGCTGATCCGCCTGGCGGCTGATCTGCGCTCGATCTTCGAGCTGATGGCTCGAGGCCGCCAGGAACGGGCGGCGGCTCTGGTCAACTCGCTGCTCACCCGCTATCAGGCCGCCCCCCAGCTCGCTCGGCATGACGGCGAGGCCTGGCATCTGCACTTCCACAGCCAGGACAAGGAGGCCGGGCGGGCGGTCGCCCGGGCCGCCGTGTGCGTGATCGCGCTGGCGGTGGTCATTGGCTCACCGGGCGGGGCCCGGCTCGGAGTCTGCGGATCCTCCCACTGCGACCGGGTTTTCATCGACACCTCTAAGAACGGCTCTCGGCGCTTCTGCTCGTCCGCCTGCCTCAGCCGCACCAAGGTCGCCGCCTTTCGGGCCCGCCGGGCTGACCGAACCGCTCCCGTGGCCATCCCCGGGCCAGCGTCCGCGGTCACCGTAGCCTCCGGGCCGTCCGGTCTCGATCGGCTCCGGCGCCGGGCTGGACTCGGTTCGGAATGAGTTCTGAGGCCGGCCCGGACCGGATCTTTTTCACCGAGGTGGGGCCCCGTGACGGCCTCCAGAACCTACCTCTGGAGCTGCCCACCGAGGCCAAGCTGGAGCTGATCCGGGGCCTCCTCGACAGCGGTCCCGACCTGGTGGAGGCGTCCGCCTTCGTGTCCCCCAAATGGGTGCCCAAGCTGGCCGACGCGGAGGTGGTCATGAGTCGGCTCATTGCCGAACGGGGACCGGAGGTGCTCTCCCTGGTTCGCGTGTTGGTGCCGAACCGGCAGGGCCTGGGGCGAGCCCTGGCGGCGGGGGTCAAGCGGGTGATCGTCAACGTGGGCGTGACCGACACCTTCAACCAACACAACCTCAACCGCTCGACGGCGGAGACCATGGCGGAGATTGGGGAGGTGTCTCAGGAGGCGGCCCACTCCGGCTGCCTCTGGGACGCCAGCCTGAGCGTCGCCTTCGGCTGCCCCTACGAAGGCCGGGTGGAGCCGCAGCGGGTGGTGGAGCTGGCCTCGGAGATGGCCGGGATGGGCGCTTCCGAGATCAGCGTCGCCGACACCATTGGGGTCGCCGACCCCGACCAGGTCTCGCGCCTGGTTGGGGCCCTGGCGGAACGGGTGCCGCTTCAGCAACTCTCCCTGCACTTGCACGACACCCGGGGCATGGGTCTGGCCAATGCGTTGGCCGGGTACCGAGGTGGCGTGCGGCGGTTCGAGGGCTCGGTGGGAGGCATCGGGGGCTGCCCCTTCGCCCCCCGGTCCACCGGCAACATCTGCAGTGAGGACCTGCTCTACCTGCTGCAGCGGGTGGGGGCGAGCGTAGGGGTCGACATCGAAGGGCTCTGCCAGGTGGCCCTGCAGCTGGAGCGCACCTTGGGCCGGGAGCTGCCCGGGCGGCTCTACCGGGCCGGCATTTGGGAGCCGGAGTCCGCCCAGGCCGGAGAGGGTGGGCTGGCGCAGACCCGTGGCCGGCCGGGCGGCCGGAGCTTGGTGATCTAGGGCCTAGTAGTCCAAGTCGGTAGCGCCGTCGGTAGCATCCGGCTCTATCACGCTAGCGGCACCAGCCTGAGCTACCCCCTTACGGAAATTGCGAATCTGTTCCTCATCCACTACGTCGTGGCGGTAAGCCGGCGCTTTGCCCCGGCCGAGGTTGCTGTCGCCAGCACCAGGGCATAGCGGCCTTCTTCCCGACCTCTGCCTCCAGGGTGTTCGCGCGGGCGATCGAGGCTCAGTTCGGTGCCGACTGGGCGTCCCTTTGGACCGCCTCGGGTTCGTCCTCCAGGATCACGGCGTAGCCCAGCACCGTGATCTGGGACAGCAAGAAGACATAGGCCAGGATCAGGAAGAACAGGCTGAAGGTGGTGCCGTAGGTACTGAAGCCGTGGGCGAGCTTGAAGTAGAGCGGGAAGAGCAGGCTCAGGGCTTCGAATAGGATTGCTGCCACGAGCGCCCCCGGCAGTACCGCCCGCGCGGAGCGGCGGACTTTGGGGACCAGGAAATAGATGCCGCTGAAGAGAATGGTGCCCGCCACCACCGCGAAGCAGATCTGGATCAGGAGGCTGGCGGGACCGCTGCTGAGTGGGGAGGGGATGCCGGGTACTGACTTGAGCACCGCCAGGAGGCTGGAGCTCAGCACCACCGGCAGCACCAGGCAGGAGAAGAGCACGATCATCCCGAAGGACATCAGCTTCTGGGGGATGAAGTCCCTAGACCGGGTCTCGCTGAGGCCGGCGAAGGCCTGGTCCATGGCTCCGAAGAGCGAGGAGCCGCTCCACAACAGCCCCACCACCCCCACGATCGCCAGCAGCCCCGAGTGGTGGTGGAAGGCGTTCAGTGCCCGGACCACGGTGGTGCCATTACCGCCGGGGAGGGCGCTGGCGATGGCCTGGGTGAGGCCTCGGCCGAGGCCCGCGCCGTGATGGGGAACCAGACTCGCCAAGGTGGCGGCCAGGACCATGATGGGAAAGAACGAGAAGAGCATGTTCCAGGCCACCAGGGTGGCTAGGTTCGGACCGCTGCGGTTGAGGTAGCGGGCCGCCACCCGCACTGGGAACCAGCGCCGCAGCCGCTGCCAGACGCTCTTCACGCGACGCAACGGTACCCGAGGCTCCGGGGCGGTGGTCGCCGTCAACTCAAAGACTGCGATGCGCCCGCTTCCAGTTGGGCGCCGGACCTTCGCCCGGCTGCTAACCTTCGCCCGGAGCGGCGGGCTTTGGCGGAGTTCAAACGGAAGAGGCGCCAAGATTCCAGATGGTCTAACGGGGCCGGCGACGCAGGAGACTGGCCCAGCGGTTTGGGTGCGCGGTCTCCGCAAGAGCTACGGCCCAGTGGAGGCGGTGCGAGGCATCGATCTGGAGATTCAGCGGGGCCAAATCGTGGCCCTCGTGGGACCCAACGGTGCTGGCAAGACCACCACGATGGAGATCATCGAGGGGCTGCGCCGGCCGGACGCGGGGGAGATCCGGGTCCTCGGTCACGAACCGGACAAGGCCCGGCGCCGGGTGGGAGTCCAGCTCCAGGAGGGCGCTCTCTACGGGGACCTGACCTGTGCCGAGACGGTGACCCTGTTCGGCAGGCTCTACGGATTTGAGTCGGACGCCAGGGCGCTGCTGGCGCTGGTGGACCTTGCCGACGTTGCCGACCGCCGCTCCGACCGGTTGTCTGGGGGCCAGAAGCGCCGGCTTCAGCTGGCCCTCGCCCTCTGCAACGACCCCGAGCTGGTCATCCTGGACGAGCCGACGACCGGTCTGGACCCTTTGAGCCGCCGCCAGACGTGGGCGATGATCGAGGACCTCCACAGCCAGGGGCGCACCGTCCTGCTGACCACTCACTACATCGAGGAGGCGGAGCAGCTGGCGGAGTTGGTGTACATCATCGACGGGGGCAAGGTGGTGGCCGAGGGGTCGCCCACCACCTTGATCGCTGAACTGGGCGCGGCAGCCACCATCAGCGTCGCCGCCGACCCTGAGGCCAAGCTGGAGGCGCTGCCTGGCGTGCTGCGGGCGGAGTACACCAACGGCCGCTGGGAGCTCCAGGGCCGGGAGGTGGGGGTGATCCTCGCCGCTCTCAACCAGAGCCTGGGCGAGGGAGCCCTCCGCGATGTCTCCGTGCGGCCGCCGAGCCTCGAGGACGTCTTTCTGGCCCGCACCGGCCGACACATTCAGGCGGGGGGGAAGCCATGAGTTCGGGCGAACGGCCAACCCCGACTCCGTTGGCCGTCTTCCGGAGCGAGAGCCCCTGGCTGCCCCTCGTTGCGCTGACGAGAGCCAACCTCCTGCTGCTGGCCCGCAACCGCCAGGTCGTGGTCTTCAACGTGATGGTTCCCCTGCTGCTGATAGTGATCTTTGGGGGCCTCTTCCAGGGGGGGCGCGGGACCGTCGACATCGTGGCCCCTCGGGCAGACGCGGCGGTCTTTCGGCAGGCTCTGCCCAAATCCTCGTTCGACATCAGGTACGTCTCCGCCAAGACCGCCCGCCAGGAGGTGCTCAACAACCAGGCTGAGTTCGCGCTGGTGGTCGGCCCCGGTCAGACCCGCCCGATCGAGGCGCGGATCGAGTTGAACGCCGGCAATGTCACCGCGAACGGCGCGTACATCGCCGTGGCCCAGGCCGCCGTCGGAGTCCTCAACCAGGAACTGCTCCACACCGCACCGGCGGTCATCCCCCGCCTCACCGAGCTGCACCCACCGCACGGAGTGAGCGCGGGTTCGCTGGCTCACACCAACTACATCGACTTTCTGACCCCCGGCATCCTGGCCTACGCGGTGCTGACCGCCGGGCTCAGCGCCGGCATCCGGCTGGTGGGGGACCGAGAGCGGGGCACGTTGCGCCGGGTTCGTGCGACGCCGATCCCGGTCTGGGCCTTCCTTGCCAGCAGCGTCCTGTCACAGCTGGTTCTGGTGGTGGTTCAGGTGGTGGTGCTGCTGGGGGTCGGCCATCTGATGTATGGGGTGGGCATAGGCCCTTCCCCGGGACCGGTGGTGCTGATGCTCCTGATTGGCTCGCTGTGCTTTCTGGCGGGGGGATTCCTTATCGCCGGCATCGCCCGCCGTGACCAGGCCGCCATCGTCCTCACCAACCTGGTTTCCCTGCCGCAGCTCTTTGTGGCCGGAGTCTTCTACCCTCTTTCGGGCGCCCCGCCGTGGCTGCGTGAGGTGTCAGTTGTCATGCCGCTCACCTATTTCGCCAACGGACTTCGCGGCCTGATGGCGGCCGGTCAGCGCCTCAGTGATGTGGCCCCGGATCTGCTCGTGATCCTGGGAGTGGGGATCGTGCTGCTGGCGATAGCCGCCCGAATTTTTCGCTTCGAGCCAGGGTCGGCCGGCTCCTAGCCCGATCCGGCTGCGCGGAGCCGGATCCCCTAGGGAGTCACCCCAGCGGCGGCGCGCCCGGGCAGCTGATCACTCGTGGTCCGAGACGGTGGCCGCAGTCCTGCCCGCCGCCGGGAGCGGCCTCGGCCGGGGGCCCGGCACACCAGCGCGCGGGGCCTGCCCGGGCTGCAGCTTGACCCGGGGCAGCCACGCGTCCGGGCGCTCTAGGAGATGGTGGACCACTGCCGGGAGCTGACCCGAGCAGATGTCGGCGACACTGACCTCGTCGAGCACGTCCCGGATGCCCACGCGGACCGCCACCCAGACGTCCCTGAGGGGGGCGGTATGGCCGGTGTACGCCAGCTCATCCGCCCGGTAGTCTCCGACGCGCACCAGGGGCCCGCCGTTGGCGACCCGGATGATGTCGCCGACCGAGATGAGGGCCGGGTCGCGTGCCAGCCCGAAGCCGCCTGCGGCCCCCCGGTGGCTGTTGACGATGCCGTCGCGTTTCAACTCCGCCAGGATGTTGTGGAGGAACTTGAGCGGGATGTCCTGGATGCTGGAGATGTGCTCGGCGGTGACCGGGCGGCGCCCCCCCTCCGCGGCGAGCTCGATCACCGCCCTGACGGCGTAGTCAGCCTTGGCTGAGACTCTCATCGCTGCCATTGTGAGGGCCGGGCGAGCGCGACCCGAGCGCCCGCAGCTGGCCCGGACCCAGGGGGCGCGCGGCTGGCGCGCTCCGTGTTGTCAGCCAATTCAGATCACCGGTCCAGCGCCCGGTACAGCTGATTTGGCCAGGAGCTGGATTACGCGTTCCTGGATGCGTCGCTGGAGGAGTGGTGCTAGCTTCGGGAAGAGATCCGCCAGTTCGGTGTTCGCGAGGAGCCAACATGCCGGGACGTGCAGACGAGGCGAAGGGTGCGGTCAAGAAGACCGTCGGCAAGGTCGTCGGAAATCGGAAGCTGGCCAACGAGGGGCGTGCTCAACAAACGTCTGGGAAGGCCAAGCGCAAGGTCGGGGACGCCAAGGAGCGGCTGAAGGGTGCCGTGAAGGGGGTCAAGGAGTCCGTCTCCCGCGACTCTCGCGACTGAGGCCGCGGCTGGGGTGCGGCCGGCCGTCAAGTAAAGCCCGC
>PKXE01000120.1:6678-14440 GCA_003132265.1 Candidatus Dormiibacterota bacterium
TTGGACGGAAGGGAAGGATGGCTCCGGAGCACGGATTCGAACCGTGAACCTTGCGGTTAACAGCCGCCTGCTCTACCGTTGAGCTACTCCGGATCGATCAGGGGGAGAGTTTACCGAGGGCCGGACCCGCGGTCAGGCGGCGACCTCGGTGAATCGGGGGACTGACCAGAGGGACAGCTCGCCGATCGCCTTGGCTTCAGCGGCTACTGGCGGTCGGTGGTGATCGACAGCAGCTCGATCGCCTCCAGCGCCAGCGCCAGTTGAGCGAGGTCCCGAGGGTCGGCCGGAGATAGGTGGGTCAAGTCCTGGATCCTGGCCAGCCGGTTGAATACGGTGTTGCGGTGGCAGGGGACCCGACTGGCGACCTTGGCCACCGAGCCGCCGCATTGTACGTAGAGGCGCAGCGTCCGCAGCAGCACTCCCCGCTCCCCCGGGCCGAGGTCCATCACCGCCCCCAACGAGCGTCGGACCAGGCGCTGGGCGAGATCCGGGGAGGCGACCAGGAAAACGCTGGTGAGGCGATCGTCCAGGCTGGCCACTTCGATCCGATGAGGGGGGATGGCCTTGAGAGCCAGTTCCGCGAGCCGATACGCGGAGCCGACCTGGCGCAGGGACTCCACCTCGGGGCTGAGGCCGGCCCGAAGCTTGGCGAAGCCTTCCAGGCAGTGCCGACTCGACTCCGACCCGCCTGCCCGGGGAGAGAGGACCCCCACCAGCCGATCTTGGCGTAGCAGCCATTCGGAGCGAATCCCCCGGGCACTCAGCGCCGCCGCCAGGGAGTCACCGGTCTCCCCGCCCGGCTCGGCAACCGCGACCAGGTAGGGACCGGCCTCGGTGAGATCAAGGACGTCCGCTGCGAAGGCGAGGTCGGCCTCGCTCGCCATCCCCGTCAGCAGGCTGTGGAGCAGCGTTTGCCGCTGGGTCGCGTCCCGCCTGTGCAGCTCGGCCTGGGTGCGCTGGTAGGTGGTCCCCACCTCCGACGAGAATCGATCGGTCATTTCCCAGACTAGGACCGCGCCCTCCAGGAGTTCCGCCGTGGGCGGCGGGGAGCAGGCGCTGGCCTCGATCAGCAGCTCCTCCCAGACCACGATCCCGCCCACCCGATAGGCCCGGAGCAAACTCTCCAGCGGCAATCCCTGCTCGGCCCGGCGCCGGCCGGTGGCTCTGGCCACCTCCAGTGACGCCTTAGCGAGGTCTGGCAGAGAGGTCAGGGCGCTGACGTACTCCCGGAGGTTGTCGGACACCGACCGCAACAGGTCAGCGTCAGGTACCAACTTTCGCTCTCGGTAGGTCTCATCCCGGGCCTCCAGCGTCAAAATCAGACGATCGGTCATCTCGGAGATGCGGTGGAGCAGTCCCCGGGAAAGATCGGCAATAACCTCGACCGATCGGGATGACGGGTGCTGCACGCTGCGCAGCGCCAAACCAGCCCGGTCGCTGTGCTCGCGGACGGTATCGACCATCAACTTGCTCCCAATCGTCAAAGGCATGGGCATCGGCACATCCCATTGGCCGCGAAAGCCAGCCAATGCCCATTGGCTGATCCCGGCGCCAATGCTAGGCTTGGGCAAATGCCTGGGTCAATGCCCATGATTGGGCTTGTCTGTCGGGCTGGCGACGAGGGGTGGCTCGGGGTCAGGATCCGGCGGCTGGGGCATCCCAGGGGTCGGCCCGGGACTAGGGGCGCTCCCTCCCGCTGGGGCTGATCGCGTGACTGTCGGAGCCATGCGATCAGCCGGGGCCGCGTCTCGCCGCGGTCGCCGCGGGCGGTGACCGCGGTGGCCAGGCCGGGCGACCTGAAGGTCGAAGACATCACGGTCAGATTTAGTGGTCTGACTGCCCTCGACCGGATCTCGCTAGCGGTTGAGGCCGGCGAGGTCGTCGGGATCATCGGGCCGAACGGCGCCGGCAAGACCACTCTGTTCAACGTCATCTGTGGCTTCGTTCGTCCGGAGAGCGGGCAGATCACCTACCGCGGTCAGCCCCTGCTGGGATTGCCCACGCATCGGTTGATCCGCCTAGGCATCGCCCGCACCCTGCAGGGCCTGGGCTTGTGGCCGAGCCTGACCGTTCTGGAGAATGTGGTCGCGGGGGCCGCTCGGAGGCCCAGCTTCGGCGCCGCTCTCTTCGGCGGGCGAAGTTCGATGCGGATGGAGCGTCAACTCGTCCAGGAGGCGGGCGAGCTCCTTTCCGAGCTGGGAATCGCCCAGGCCGCCAGCGCCTACCCGCGCTCTCTGCCCTATGGAGTTCAGAAGCGTGTCAGCATCGCCCGGGCACTCATGGCGCGGCCCTCGCTGCTACTCCTGGACGAGCCCGCCAGCGGCCTCTCGCAGCGTGAGGTCAGCGAGCTCGCCCAGTTGGTTGCGGGGGTTCGGCAGACGGCCGCTTTGGCGATCGTGGACCACAACGTCGACCTGGTTACGGAGGTCTCCGATCGGGTGGTCGTGCTCAACTTCGGCCGGGTGATAGCGTCCGGTACCCCTCAAGAGATCAGAGCCGACCCGAACGTGGCCGAGGCCTACCTGGGCGAGCCCGCGGTAGCCCAAGGGGATTCCGGCGATGCTTGACGTCAGCGATTTAACCGTCGCCTACGGCCAGGCCGTGGCCCTGGACCAAGTGTCACTCACGGTGCCGGAGCGCTCGATCACGGCGGTCCTAGGCGCTAACGGCGCCGGCAAAACCACCTTGGTGCGGACCATCTCCGGCCTGGTGCGGGGCCGCGGTGGCAGCGTGCGCCTGGACGGGCTGGACATCTCGCGGTTGGCACCTGAGCGCGTGGCGCGCCTGGGCATCGCTCACGTGCCTGAGGGGCACGGGGTCGTCACCGAGCTCAGCGTCGAGGAGAACCTGCGCCTGGGCAGCATGGCGAGCCGCGGTGGCGGCGTGCGGCAGGCCCTCGAGGAGTCCTACGAGCTGTTTCCGCGGCTGCGGTCGAGACGCCGTCTCTCAGCGGCCAGCCTCTCCGGAGGCGAGCGCCAGATGCTCGCCATCGCGCGGGGACTGGCGGCTCATCCCCGGCTCCTGCTCCTGGACGAGCCCTCCCTGGGGCTCGCGGGCCAGGTGCTCCAGCAGATCATGTCCAAGCTCCGGTCCCTGGTGGCCGATCGAGGCCTGACCGTGCTGCTGATCGAGCAGAACGCTCGTAGCGCACTCTCGGTCGCTGACGACGCTGTCGTGTTGGCTTTGGGGCAGGTGGTGGCCCACGACCGAGCTGCCAAGTTGGCGGCCGACCGCGACCTGCTCGGTACCTACCTTGGCTTCTAAGCTTCGGTCAAGGGCGGCGATACCAGCTGTGGGCGGCGGGCGCTAGTCCATGCACACCCTGCTGGTCCTGATCATCGAGGGCCTGGTTCAGGGGGCGATCTACGCCGCTCTGGCGCTGGCGTTGGTGCTGATCTGGCGGGCGACCAAGGTGATCAATTTCGCCCAGGGGGCGATGGCCATGGTCACCACCTACGTGGCCCTGTTTGTGATTCAGCTGGGTCTTTCCTATTGGGCCGCCTTTGCCATTGCGCTGGCGTTCGGTTTCCTCCTGGGCGCGGTGGTGGAGCGGGTGCTGGTGCGGCCGGTCGAGTCGGCTTCGCCCTTCAACGTGGTGATTCTGACGCTCGGCCTCTACCTCTTCCTGGAGGCGGTCGTGCCCATGATCTTCGGCGGCAGCATCCGATCCTTTCCCCCCGCCTTCGCCATCACCGGGATCGAGGTGGGCAAGGTTCAGGTCCCCCTCTCGGGCTTCGACCTCTTCACCTTCGGCAGTGTGCTGGTGGTCGTGCTCTTGCTGGCAGCGCTGTTCCAGCGAACCAATCTGGGTCTGCGGATGCGGGCCTCGGCCTTCAGTCCCGAGGTGGCGCGGCTGCTGGGGATTCGCGTTGGCCGCATGCTCACCACGGGGTGGGCCTTGGCCGCAGTGCTGGGTGCCTTGGCGGGGATCCTGATCGCGCCCACGTTGCTCCTCCAGCCCACCTACATGGACGAGGTTTTCATCTTCGGGTTCACCGGGGCCATCGTGGGTGGCCTCGACAGCCCGTGGGGGAGCGTGGTGGGTGGCCTGCTGATGGGGCTGGTGCTCACGTTCGTGGGCTACGTCAGCCCTGACCTGGAAACGCTGGCGGGGCTGGCGATCCTGACCGCGATCTTGATGGTCCGACCGCAGGGCCTCTTCTCGGGACACCGGGAGCGACGGGTGTGAGGACGTGAGCATGCGCAAGGCGGTGGGGGCGGTGCGCCAGTCCGGACGCCGCGTTCCGGTGGCGTCTCTCTGGGGGGTGGTTGGCCGGCGGCCGCTGGCCCGCCACGGATTGTTCGCGGTGCTGGTCGCGATCGCCATCGTCATCTTCAGCTACCAGGTCAGCTCGTATACCAACTACAACCTCGCCGAGGTGGCCGTGTTTGTGATTGCGGCCGCCGGGCTGACGCTGTTGACGGGCGTGAACGGACAGATCTCGCTCGGCCACGGCGCCCTGATGGCGGTGGGCGCTTACACCACGGCACTCCTCTTGAAGTCCCAGCCTAATCTGGCGATGATTTTGGTACTGCTGACATCGGTCGCCACCACCGCCGGGGCGGGCCTGATCTTCGGGGTGGCGGCGGCTCGGCTGCGGGGCCCGTACCTGGCTGGCGCCACGCTGGCCCTGGCCTTGGCCTTGCCCCAGTTGGCGCTCCATTTCTCCTCACTCTTTGGCGGTGAGGAGGGTATCCCGATCACGCCGCCCAGCGCGCCCAGTTGGCTGGGGGCGACGTTCTCAAGCGAGCAGTGGCTGGCCTGGATTTCGGTTGTGGCCGCGCTGGTGACCCTGGTCCTCTTGGCCAACCTGATGCGGAGCTGGGTGGGCCGGACCCTAAAGGCGGTCCGCGACGACGAAGTCGCCGCGCTGCTGGCCGGAATCAACGTGGGCAGAATCCAGGTGCTGGCCTTCGTGATCAGCGCCGGTTGTGCCGGCCTAGCCGGCGCGCTCTTCGCCTACTGGGTCGGCCTCGCGGCGCCGGCGGCCTTCAGTGTCACTCTCTCGCTCCAACTGCTGATCGCCATCGTCATCGGGGGTCTGGGCAGCCTGGTGGGGGCGGTCTGGGGCTCGCTGGTCTTGGTTATGGTGCCGGACCTCACCGGCAGCCTCGCGAGCGGGCTCAATCTGCCCAGTTCGATCGCCAACAACCTGCCGCTAGCGATCTTCGGGCTGGTACTGATGGTTGCCATCCTGGCGTTCCCTGGTGGCATCCAGGGTGGCCTGAAACGACTCGCCGGGCTGGGCCGGTCGCGCTGGCGGCAACACGGGTTACGCAGGGAGAGTGGCTAGGCGTCGGTATACGAGGCAAGATGGAGACCTGACTAGATCAGTGCCAACACGGAAATGGAGGAGCAACCATGAGACCAAAGACGGTGCTGCCTTGGGCAGCATTGGCGGGTGTCGCCGCGGTGCTGGCGGCTTGTGGGGGGACCGCCGCGACGGGGCCTTCGTCGAGCAAGAACCAGGCGTCCGCTCCCGGGATAACTTCCAGCAGCATAACCATCGGTAGCACCCAGCCCCTGACCGGGGTGGCCGCGCCGGGTTACGACGAGATCGCGCCGGGTTCGAAGGCCTATTTCGCCTACGTGAACGCCCACGGAGGCGTCTTCGGACGGAAGATCAAGTACGACTACCTGGATGACGGCTACAACCCCGCCCAGACCCCGACACTCACGCACCAGCTAGTCCTGCAAGACAACGTCTTCGCGATGTTCAGCGCCCTGGGGACGCCGACGCACTTGGCAGTCGTCAACTACCTGAACGCCGAGAAGGTGCCGGACCTGTTCGTTTCCTCCGGCTGCAACTGCTGGAGCAACACCTCGCAGTATCCCGACACCTTCGGCTGGCAGCCGGACTACACAATTGAGGGCAAGATCCTCGGTCAGTACGTCAAGCAGCATCTCAGTGGGCAGAAAGTCGGCTACTTCTATCAGAACGACGAGTTCGGCTTGGACGGCGTCAAGGGGCTGAACGACCAGATTCCGTCCAGCTCCGTGGTGAGCAAGCAGGACTACGTCGCCACCAACACCAGCATCGGAGCCCAGATCGCCGGCCTGCAGCAGGCGGGAGCCCAGGTGGTGGTCTCGTTCTCGGTTCCCGCGTTCACGGCCATCGCACTGCTCACGGCAGCGGCCCTGAATTACCATCCCACCTGGGTGGTCACCAACGTGGGATCGGATCCGCCCACCCTGGGCGCGTTCCTCTCCAACATCTCCAAGGGCGCCGCCGGGGGTGCCTTGGCCACGGGGATGATCAGTGACGCCTACCTGCCGCTGGTCTCCGATGCTTCCAATGGCTGGATCAAGCTCTTCAAGGGAATCGCGCAGCAATATGCACCGACGCTGCCGTGGGACGGCAACGTCCTGTACGGGATGGCCCAGGCCTACACCCTGGTCCAGGTCCTCAAGGCGTCGGGCCGTAACCCAACCCGAGCCGAGGTGCTCAAGACGTTGGAGACGGTCAAGCTGACCGGGGGCCCGGGACTGGTCCCCTTCGACTTCTCCAAGAGCAGCCACCTCGGATACGCCGGGGTGGAGGTGGTCAAGACCGGAGCCACGGGGGCGCAGACGGCGCTGACCCCCATCTATGTGACCGGCAACACGGGAAAGATTCAGCGCTACACGGCAACGCCGACCAAGGCGCCGGCCAGCGGAGTGCCCAGCAACTGAGATTTGCGGGGCTGGGGGACTGCAGGCGCGGGCCTGCGGTCCCCCACGGCCGTTGGGGGTCGCTCCGACTCGCGCCGCCTGGGCGAGCTACGATCCTCCCATGGGTTTGAGCCAGTCCATGCGGGCCGTCTGCTGGTTCGGCCCCGGCGAGGTGGGTGTGGTCGAGGTGCCCAAGCCGCAGCTGGAGCGGGACGACGACGTGCTGCTGCGGGTGACCTCGGCCGCCGTGTGCGGCTCCGATCTGCACGCTCTCCACGGCAAGATCCCCAAGCTGGCGCCAGGCACGGTGCTGGGCCACGAGTTCGTCGGGGTGGTTGAGGAGGCGGGTCCGGCGGTGCAACGGTTGAGCGTGGGCCAGCGCTGTGCCGGGGCCATGTTCGTCGCTTGCGGCCGCTGCGCCGCCTGCCTGGCTGGGCGGCACCTGAAGTGTGCCGCCTACGCGATGTTCGGCCTAGGGGACCTGATGGGCGGCCTCCAGGGCGCGCAGGCGGAGTACGTGCGGGTGCCGATCGCGGACATGACCCTCTGTCCCATCCCGGACGGGATGGAGGATGAGGCCGCCTTGTTTACCGGCGACATCCTGGCCACCGCCTACACCGGCTGCGTGGAGTCGGGGATGGGTCCGGGTGATGTGGTGGCGGTGGTGGGGGCCGGGCCGGTCGGGCTCCTGACGGTGGCCTGCGCCAGGCTCTTCGGGCCCGCCACCGTGTTCGCGATCGATCTGGTCCCGGCCCGGCTCGATTTGGCGAGAGAGCTCGGGGCCTTTCCCATCGACGCTTCCCAAGGGGATCCGGCGGAGCTCCTGCGCCAAGCCACCGGCGGCGCGCGGGCGGACGTGGTCATCGAGGCCGTGGGCAACCAGTCCGCTTTGGAGACGGCCTGGAAGGTGGCCGGCATCGGGGCCACCGTCGCCCTGGTCGGGATCCTGGTCAGTGAGTCCTGGCCGCAGTCGGCGGGCAATGCCTGGCTGCGCAACCTGTCGATCAAGACCATCGTGGGGCAGCCCTATCGCCACCGCCAGACCCTCTTGCGGCTGATCCAAAGTGGGGTTCTGCAGCCCCAGGCCATCATCAGCGAGCGGGTCCCCTT
>PKXE01000120.1:14503-18218 GCA_003132265.1 Candidatus Dormiibacterota bacterium
GACCTTCTTGTCGAACTTGCCAACGCTGGTCTTGGGTAGCGTCTCGACGATCTCGATCCGATCCGGCAGCTGCCAGCTGGCCCAGCCGGACGTGAGGAGATAGCTCCGAACCGTCTCCAGAGCCAACTCCGCTCCCGGCCGCAGGGTGATGACCGCCAGCGGCCGCTCCTGCCACTTGGGGTCGGGGATGGCGATCACCGCCGCTTCCATGACCCCCTCCATCCCCATCAGCTGTCCCTCCATGTCGACCGAGGAGATCCATTCGCCACCCGACTTGATCAGGTCCTTGGTCCGGTCGACCACGGCAAAGTAACCCTCGGGCGTAGCCACCGCCACATCGCCAGTCTTGAACCAGCCGTCTTTGGTGAACTGCTCAGGCGACCGGCCGCCCACATAGGAGGCGGCGACCCAGGGGCCCCGGACCAGCAGCTCTCCCATGGAGTGGCCGTCAGCGGGCACCTCCGCTCCTTGTTCGTCGACGATGAGAATGTCGATCCCGGGAAGCGGCAGGCCGGCTTGGCTGCCGACCTCCTGGAGCAGTCGGTCAGGGTCCCAATCTCGCATCTTGTGCTTGGGCCAGGCCAGGCTGGCCACGGGGGAGGTTTCGGTCATGCCCCAGCCCTGAAGCATGGTGATCCCGAACTCACGCCGGTAGCGCTCGATCAGCGACCGAGGGGGCTGACTGCCGCCGGCGGAGAGGAAGCGCAAGCTCGGCAGTCTCGACCCCCGCCGGGCCAGCTCATCGGCGACATTGGCCCAGATCGTGGGCACCCCCGAGGTGTGGGTCACCTGCTCTTCCTCAATCAGGCTGACGATGGTGGCGGCATCCAGGTGACGCCCGGTGAACACCTGCTTGGCGCCCACCAAGGTGGCGGCGTAGGGGGCGCCCCAGGCGTTGACGTGGAACATGGGCACGATCGGCAGGCTGCAGTCCCCGGGGCCGAGCCCCGTCCCGGCCCCTGAGGTTGAGGCCAGGGCATGCAGGAAGGTGGAGCGGTGGGTATAGACGACCCCCTTGGGCCGGCCCGAGGTTCCCGAGGTGTAGCAGATTCCGAGCGCGGTCTCCTCGGGGATCTGGGGCTGCGGGTAGGTGGTGGGTTGGCCACCGATCAGCTCCTCGTAGCTGATCAGGTTGGGCAGACTGGAGGTGGGTAGCTCGTCCCCGAGCACGATCAGGTGCCGCACCCCGGCCAGCGCCGACTGGACCCGCTCCAGCACGGGCAGGAGATCGGGGTCCACCAGGATCACCTGGTCCCGAGCATCCTCGATGATGAACTCCAGGTCGGAGCTGGGGAGGCGGGGGTTGAGGGTGTGCAGGACCCGGCCCGTGCAGGGCACGGCGAAGTAGCACTCCAGGTGCCGGTAGCTGTTCCAGGCCAGGGTGGCGACGGGTTTTTGGCCGCTGAGAGCGAGCCGGTCCAGGGCGTGCATCAATTGCTGCGCCCTCGCGCTGAACTCCCGGTAGGTGTAGCGATGACGTTGGCCGCCATCCAATTGGGTGACGACTTCGGTGTCGGCGAAGTGGCGGGCGGCGTGGCCGAAGAGCATCCAGCTGTTGAGCGACGCCGCCATCATGCTCATCTTTCGCCCCTCAGCCGCCGGCCCCGGCCTCGGGGAGGACCGCCGCTCCACTCGCCGAAGCCGCCGCAGCTGTGGGCGGGCGCTGCAAGAGGGTTTCGGCCACCCGGCTTCGATGCTCGGCAGAGGTGCCGCCGAAGCGCTCAATCCACAGGGCGCGCTTGTAGTAGCGGTGGAGCGGGCTCTCCCAGGTGAAGCCCAGGCCCCCGTGGGTCTGGATCGCGCGCTCGCAGGCCCTGACCGCGGCCCCGGCCGCGGCCGCCTTGGCGGCGCTGGCGGCGAGGCTAGCGTCCTCGTGGCCGGCACCGATGCACCAGGCCGCCCAGTAGGCGAGGGAACGCGCCAACTCGATCTCGACGTAGCAGTCCACCAGAGGGTGGGAGACCGCTTGATAGATCCCGATCGGCTTGCCGAATTGCTCCCTCGAGCGGGCGTGTTCCAGGCTGAGCTCGAGCACCCGTTGGGCGCCCCCCACCGCCTCGAGCGCCAGCGCGGTGAGCAGGCGCTCGCGCATCAGCCGGCCGATCCGCACCGCCTCCTGACCCTTGCCCAGCAGCTCCCCACTGACCTGATCCAGGCGGCCCATGGGTCGGGTGGGGTCGATGGAAGTCAGCATTTCGCCCGTTGCCTCGACCGCCAGCACTTGATCCTCGGACGCCACCACCACCCAGTCCACCCGGTTGAGGTCAGGGACCAGGTCCGGCGCCGGCCCGAGGAGGGCCGACCAACGCGCCTTGCCGTTGGCGACCTCCGCCAGGCGGGCATCGTCCAGGGCCGGCAGGGCCATCGCCACGGTCGCCAGGTAGGGCCCCGGATAGAGGCAGCGGCCGAACTCCTCCAGGAGGATCGCCTCCTCGACAAAGCCGAGCCCGGCGCCGCCGAGTGACTCGGGCACCGAGACGCCCAGCCAGCCGAGCTCGGCCAGCTCGGTCCAGGAGGAGGGATCCCAACCGGGCTCGGAGTCGATCAGCTGGGCCAGGCGGGAGAGAGGGAAGCGGGCCTCCAGGAAGGAGCGCGCCTGGGCTTGGAGCTCGCGCTGTTCGGGACTGAACGAGAAGTCCATCAGCGTGACCTGGGGAGGCCGAGCACCCGCTCGGCGATGATGTTGCGCAGGATCTCCGACGTGCCTGCCTCGATCGAGTTCGCCCGGCTCCGGAGCTGCAGGTAGTACCAGTGGCCGTCGTCCAAGATCGGGTCTGGGAGCAGCTCCCGGGCCAGCTTGGTCACCCTCTGGTTGGACTCCGACCAGGCCAGCTTGATGATCGACCCCTCCGGACCGGGGCGGCCGCTGGCCGCCAGCTGGGCCAGGGCCCGGTGGGCGGTCAGCTTGAGTGCCTGCATCTGGATCCACTCGCGACCGATGGCATCGGTCAACCGGGCCGCCTGGGCGGGCTGGTCCTGGGCCAAGCGCAGCAGTTGGCCCAGCGCCGCCTCCAGGGCGCCGGTCAGGGAAAAGCCGAAGGTGGCCCGCTCGTGGAGCAGGGTGGTCATGGCCACCGCCCACCCCTGGCCAATCCCCCCCAGCACCTGGGCTTTGGGCACTTCCGTGTCGGTGAAGAAGATCTCGTTAAAGTCGGCGTCACCGGTGATCTGGCGCAGCGGCCGAACCTCGATACCGGGCGAGTGCATGTCGACCAGCAGAAAGGTCAGCCCCTGGTACCGCGCCGCACCTGGGTCGCTTTGGACCAGCAGGATGCACCAGTCCGCGATCTGGGCGTAGGAGGACCAGACCTTCTGGCCGTTGAGGACAAAGGTGTCGCCCCGAAGCTCGGCCCTGGTCCGGACCGAGGCCAGGTCGGAGCCTGAACCCGGCTCCGAGAAGCCCTGGCACCAGATCTCACCGGCGCTCAGGATCGATGGCAGGTAGCGGCTCTTTTGCGCCTCGGTGCCGTGGGCGATGATGGTCGGGCCCGCCATCCCGAGTCCGATCACGCCGATGTGCTGGGGGGCATTGGCGCGGGCCAGCTCCTCCAGCATCACGGCCTCCAAGGCGGGCGCGGCACCCCGCCCGCCGTAGGCAGTTGGCCAGGTGAGGCCCGCATAGCCCGCCTCCGAGAGGGCTTGGCTCCAGCGCCGAGAGGCGTCCAGATCCTCGAGCCGGGAGCGCCTCCCGCGCAGTTCGGCGGGAAGATTGGCC
>PKXE01000120.1:18227-24582 GCA_003132265.1 Candidatus Dormiibacterota bacterium
TCGGCGCTGCGACTGGACCTGGGCCGCCGAGGGGCTCAGCGGACCCGGCCGGGATGCGGCCACACAATGACACACAACTGGGAGCAATGATCTGCTGAGCGCAACTCGCGCACAATGGTCGGTGCCACAGAGTTGGTCCCCGAGCGATGTGCACTTGATTAGTGCTCGCGATCTCCGAGCTCAGAGTGGCCGGGACCCAATTGGGCTCGCGACCGAGTCTGCCGCGCCTCGGCCTACTGCCCGCCGTCGATCTGCAGAATCGCGCCGTTGATGTAGGAGGCGCGGTCGGAGGCCAAAAACACGACCGCCTCAGCCACCTCCTTGGGGACCGCGAATCGCCCCAGCGGATGGTGGTCCCGAATGCGCCGGGCAATGGCTTCGTTCTGCCAGAGCACGGATGCAAATTCTGTGGTCACGATCCCGGGCGCCACCGCGTTGACCCGCACCCCGTCACGGCCGAGCTCCAGAGCGAGCTGCCGGGTCAACATGATCAGGGCGGCCTTGCTGACGCCATAGGCACCGAGCCCCATGTCGGGCCTGACCCCGGCGATGCTGGCAATGTTGACGATCGAGCCCCCGTGCTCCTTCATCCAGGCCTGGTGGACCAGTTGGGTCAGCACCAACGCGCCACGGACGTTGACCTCGAAGATCTTGTCCCAGGCGGTCAGCTCAATGTCCANNAGCTCTCCATGACCTCCTCCACCAGCCGCCGCGAGTCCTCGGGCCGACCGGCGTTGGCGACGATGGCGCGGACACCCTTGCCCAAACGCTCCTGGGCGGCGTGGAGGCCGTCCTCATGGCGACTCGAGATCGCCACCCGGGCACCGCGCAAGAGCAGCGCTTGGGCAATCGCCTCGCCGATGCCGCGACTGGCCCCGGTGACGATCGCCACCCGATCGGCGAGCTCGGACTCGGGTAGGGCCTCAGCCGGGCTGGTCAAGTCTCAACGCGCCTTGGTGGCCTGCGCGCGNNGGCCGAGGCTAGCGTCAATTTGGGTGGCGTTAACACCGGGCGAGCGTAGACGGGGGTGAGTCGTCGGGGCAAGCCCCACCCACCAGCTGAACGCGCCACCCCAGAGCGTGGCTGCAGCCCAAGGACCAAGATTTGGGCGCCTGCACAGCCGGTCGGGCGTCGGTCCGCCCCGGGCTTGGCGGAGAATGAGAGGCTAGGCTGCGGGCCGTCCCGGCCCGTGGCGGCTCGAGTAATGAGCAGGATGGAAGATGGAATCTGAGGACTCGCCGCTGGCGGAGCGCCTTTTTATGCAGCTGGCCGACTTCATGGAAGAGTTCATCTATCCGGCCGAATCACGCTACGAACAGGAGTCGCAGGGGGCCGAGCGCTGGCAACCACGAGAGGTGGTGGAAGACCTTAAGGTAAGGGCGAAGGCAGTCGGCCTGTGGAACCTCTTCCTCACCGACTCCGAGCAGGGAGCCGACCTTAGTACCGTCGAGTACGCTCGGCTCTGCGAGCTCATGGGCCGGGTGTCCTGGGCGGCCGAAGTCTTCAACTGCTCCGCCCCGGACACCGGCAACATGGAGGTCCTGGAGCGTTTCGGGACCCCGGAACAGAAGGCGCGCTGGCTGGGCCCACTGCTGGACGGCGAGATCCGCTCCGGTTTCGCCATGACCGAGCCCGATGTCGCCTCCTCGGACGCCACCAACATTCGCAGCCGGATCGTCCGCGACGGCGATGAGTACGTCATCACCGGCCGTAAATGGTGGACTTCTGGGGCCATGGACCCCCGCTGCCAACTGTTCATCTTCATGGGCAACACTGATCCCGACAACCCGGACCGCCATCACCGGCAGTCGATGATCTTGGTCCCCTTCGACACCCCCGGAGTTACCGTGCTCCGCGCCCTGACGGTTTTCGGCTACGACGACGCCCCGCACGGTCATGCCGAGGTGGACTTTGATCAGGTGCGGGTACCGGCCTCCAACCTCCTGCTGGGCGAGGGTCGCGGCTTCGAGATCGCCCAGGCCCGCCTGGGACCGGGCCGAATCCATCACTGCATGCGGCTGATCGGCCTGGCTGAGCGAGCCTTGGAACTCACCTGTCGCCGGCTCCAAAAGCGCACTGCCTTCGGCGCTCCCCTGGTGACCCAGTCGGTGTGGCTGGAGCGGGTGGCCCAATCCCGCATCCTGATCGACCAAGCGCGCCTGCTCACGCTGCACGCGGCCCGGATGATCGACCGGTCCGGCAGCCGGTCCGCCCGCACCGAGATCGCCATGATCAAGGTGGCCGCGCCGGAGATGCTCTGCCAGGTGCTGGACTGGGCCATCCAGGCCCACGGAGCAGCGGGGTTGTCCGGCGACTTCCCCCTCGCCGACGCCTATGCCTACGCCCGCTCGGTGCGGATCGCGGACGGCCCGGACGAGGTCCACCGCCATCAGATCGCCAAATGGGAGCTGGCTAAGTACCGTGACTGATCCGTCCCCGGGGCCGGAGTTCAGCGCGGATCAGCTGGGCGCCACCCTGGAGCGGATGCAACGGGCCTTTCTGGTCGGCGTCGACGGCATGACTGAGGTCTGGCTGATCCGTCACGCTGACGCGTACCGGGATGGACCCTCGGGCCCTGACCCAGGTCTGAGCCGACTCGGGCGGGAGCAGGCTCAGCGGCTGGGCCAGCGGCTACGCGGACTCCGAATCGACGCTGTCTACGCGAGCCCCTTGCGCCGGGCCCAGGAGACCGCCCGAGGGCTGGCGCCGCAGGTTCAGTCTGACCTGCGGCTGGGCGAGGCCCGGTTCGAGATTTGCCAGGGCAGACTTGAGTTGGGTGAGCCAGCCATCGGGGTGGTGGAGCGGATGCAGGCCGCGGTCGACGATGCCGTGGCGGGGCATTCTGGCGGACGAGTCTTGCTGGTGACGCACGGGTTGGCCATCCTGCAATACCTGGGCGATGTCTTAGAGCTGGCTCCAGGCGGATTTCACTTTTTCCCCGCGCTAGCCAGCATCAGCGTCGTCAGAGTGGCTGACGGCAGGCGCCGGGTCGGATCTCTGGGCGACACGGCTCACCTGGAAGGAATGGTGGATTGAGTGCCGTCGAGGACCTGATCCGCGCCGATCTGCAAGTCCAGCTCGGCCAACCGGTGCACGGCTTGCGGCCGATTCCCGAGGGCCATTCCGGGTTCACCTACTGGGTGGATACCGAGCAAGGCCGCAGCGTGCTGCGGCTGCCCCCACCCGGAGCCCGGGCGGCGGGTCCCGCCGATGTCCTGCGGCAAGGCCGGATCCTGGAGGCCCTGCACTCCCAGGGGCTACCCGTTCCCAGGGTTCTGGCCATGGGGGCTGGGCCGCTCGTCGACGGCCGCCCCTTTCTGCTTATGGAGAAGCTGCCCGGGATCCGGATCGAAGCGGCGATCGCCGCCGGAGTTCCGCCGTTGGTCTTGGCGGAGTCGGCCATGGGAGTTCTCCACCAGCTCCAGAGGGTGCCGGCGTCGGCCACCGGTCTGAGCGGGGAGCAGCCGGTATCGATCGCCGATGAGTTGGCGCGCTGGCGCTGGCTGATGGAGCGAGCTCCTCCGGAACTGACCCACCGCGGGCCGCAGCTGGAACTCTTGCTGGCGGCCGATCCACCTTCGCCCCAGCCGGCGGTGCTGGTTCACGGGGATTTCCACTACGGGAACATGCTCTTCACCAACGGGCAGGTGGTGGGCCTGGTCGACTGGGAGATTGCCGAACTCGGCCAGCCACCGCTGGACCTGAGCTGTCTCTGCGTGGCGGCCGAGGTGGGCGCATCGGAACCGGGAATGCCGCCGACCGGACGCTGGGACGTGCCGGCCGCTCTGTTGGCGGCAACCTTCGACCTCGACGAGGCGGACTTTGCCTGGTGGCGAGCCCTGACGTACTACAAGTACGCCGCCATCTTCGGTTACAACCTGATGCTGCACCGGCGCGGCAAGAGGCCCGATCCCACCTACGAACAACGCATTGCCAGCATCACCGGCTTTCTGGAGCGAGGGATCGACCTGCTCGCCAGCCGCAGCCCCCAGATCTGATCGGCCACCACTTCGCCAACGCCCGGTACGGGTGCCGGGACCGCCCTGGTATCTCTTTAGACGTAGTAGCGAGTGACGGTCTCGGCGACGCAGCCGGGCTTGTCCTGACCCTCGACCTCGACGGTTGACTCCAGCACCACCTGGGTGCCGCCCGCCACCGCCTCCGCCGCCTTGAGGATGGCCCTGGCCCGGATCCGAGCTCCAACCGGGACGGGGGCCGGAAAGCGGACCCGGTTGAGACCGTAGTTGACCGCCAGCCGGTACCCATCCACCAGGGCAAGGTCGTGGAGCAGGGCGGGCAGGAGCGCCAGGGTCAGGAAGCCGTGGGCGATGGTCTGGCCAAACGGTCCTGAGCGAGCCCGCTCGGGGTCGACGTGAATCCACTGGTGATCGCCGGTGGCGTCAGCGAACAGGTTCACCTGGTCTTGGGTCACCACTTGCCAGTCGCTGACCCCCAACTCGCTGCCGACCAGATCCGCCAACTCATCCATCCTTCGGCCTGATGTCATGACGATTCTCCTTCACCGGTTGGCTGGTCCAGGACCTTTTCGCGAAGCCGGCGCATGCCGCGCAGCCAACGATCGTAGTCGGAGGCCTTGCGCAAGAAGTACTCCTCAACCTCCGGGTGGGGCAGGATGAGAAAGCGCTCGTGGCTCACTGCCTCGATGACGCAACCTGCGACCTGGTCCGGCTCCAGGGCGCCGGCGAGAAGGAAGTTCTGGTCTCCCTCGATGCCCAGCATTCGGGTCCGAACACCCTGAGGGCAGAGCGCTGAGACGTGGATGCCGCGGTCCCCATAGGCCACCGCGAGCCACTCCAAGAAGGAGAGTCCAGCCGCCTTGGTCGCGGCGTAGGGGGCCGCCAGGACGTGGTTGAGCAGCCCAGCCGCAGAGACGGTCCCCAAGAAGTAGCCCTCTCCCTGTTCCACCATCCTGGGGAGGACATGTCGAGCGGCGTAGACGTGGGCGAGAACGTGTACCCGCCAGCTCTGGTTCCACGCTTCGTCGGGAGCCTCCTCGCCGCCCGAGAAGGCGATCCCCGCATTGGAGCAGTAGATGTCGATGCGTCCGAAGGCTTGGGTCGCCGCCTCTACCAAGGCTTGAACCTGGGCTTCGCTGGTCACGTCGGTTGGGACCGCTAGACCGCCCAGCTCGGCCGCAACCGCCTCGGCACCGGCCCGATCCAGGTCCGCCACCACGATGCCGCGCGCGCCCGCATCTCGGAAGTGCCGGCACAGGGACCGGCCGATTCCGCCAGCTGCCCCGGTGACCACCACCACCCGCCCGGCGATCTCCATGGCGGAGGCCCTACGTCGAGGAGGGTACTGCCGAGGTCAGGAGCACCACCTTCCCGACCGTCTGCCGGGAGGCCACGGCCGCCAGCGCGATGGCTGCCTCCTCCAGCGGCTGCTGGCGGGAGACTAAGGGCCGGATCCGGCCGGCCTGATAGAGCCGGAAGAGCTCCTGCGTGCACTGCTCGACCAGCTCCGGGCGGCGTTCTGGGTAGAGGCCCCAGTGCAGTCCCAGCACCGAGTAATTCTTGATTAGGACGTGGTTGGCACGGAGCTCAGGGACCCGCCCCGAGGTGAAGCCCACGCTTACCAGCCGCCCCTCGAAGGCAATGCACTTGGTGGAGGCGTCGAAGACGTCGCCACCGACCGGGTCGTAAATCACGTCGGCACCGCGGCCCGCGGTGTCCTCCTTCACCGCCTGGACGAAGTCCTGCTCGCGATAGTTGATGGCTAAATCGGCACCCAGCCGGCGGCACACCTCGACTTTCTCACCGGATCCGGCGGTGGCGATAACCCGGGCACCGGCCGCCTTGCCCAGCTGAACAGCGGCGCTGCCGACACCTCCCGCTCCGGCGTGAACCAGCAGTACCTCTCCCGCTTGCAGCGCCGCACGGCGGTGCAGGCCGAACCAGCCGGTTTGGTAGTTGATGAAGAACGCGGCGGCCTCGGCGAACGGTATCGCGTCAGGCAAGCGCACCGTGTCCTCGGGCCGCGCCTGCGTGTACTCCGCGTACCCACCTCGAACCAGCCCGGCGGGGCTCACCCTGGCCATGACCCGGTCACCGGGGGAGAGACGGCCACCAGGAGGCGCCTCCTGCACCGTCCCCGCCACTTCCGCTCCGGGGATGAAGGGCAGCTCGGCCCGGACTTGGTAGGTGCCGGCCACTTGGAGGACATCGAAGAAGTTCACGGCCGCCGCCGCCACCGCGATCCCCAGCATCCCGGGCGCGGCCGGCTCTTGGGGCAGCTCCTCCAGGCGCATCGAATCCGGGGGTCCGTTGGTGCGAACAACCCACGCTCTCACCGGTCCGATCCTATGCCTATTGGGGGGGCGTGATGGGGCAGC
>PKXE01000070.1:0-10625 GCA_003132265.1 Candidatus Dormiibacterota bacterium
GAAGTCCAGGGGGCCCGCCACAAGGCCTCAGCCCGCTCGGCCAAGATCGTCGACCTACCGGGCCCGGGCCACCACGACCCCGATGACCGGCTCAGCGATCCCGCCAACTACATCAACCGCGAGCTGAGCTGGCTCGACTTCGACGCCCGGGTGCTGTCCGAGGCCCAGGACCCGAGGGTGCCGCTATTGGAGCGGCTGCGGTTCCTGGCGATCACCTCCAGCAACCTCGACGAGTTCTACATGATCCGAGTCGCCTCCTTGAAGCGGCAGCTGGCCGAGCGGGTCCAGAGCACTCATGCCGACGCCATGACCCCCACCGAGCAACTCCGCGCCATCGGCAAGCGGACCCGCGAGATCGTGGCCGCCGAGGGGCGTTGCCTGCTTGAGGATCTGGCTCCCCAGCTAGAGCGCCAGGGGGTGCGGCTGCTTCTCCAGGACGAGCCCCTCAGCCGAGCTGAACGGCGAGCCTGCGATGGATACTTCGAGTCCCAGCTCTACCCCTTGTTGACGCCCCTGGCGATCGACCCCGCCCACCCCTTCCCCTACCTCAGCAACCTGTCGCTCTCGATCGCGGTGATGCTAGGCGAGCCCGGTGAGCGGGCCCCCCGGGTAGCCCGAGTGAAGGTGCCGTCGTCGGCCCC
This sequence comes from Candidatus Dormiibacterota bacterium, assembly GCA_003132265.1. Taxonomy (GTDB): domain Bacteria; phylum Chloroflexota; class Dormibacteria; order Aeolococcales; family Bog-877; genus Bog-877. The sequence continues at coordinate 642 of PKXE01000070.1, forward strand.
GAGGTTCTTCCAGGCCGGGCGTCATGGGCCCTTCGTCCCCATCGAGCGGATCATCGCCGAGCGGCTCGACCGACTGTTCCCGGGCATGGAGGTCGTGGCCCACGGACTCTTCCGGGTAACCCGGGACGCCGACTTCGATGTCGATGAGGACGAACCCAACCTGCTTTCGGCCATCGAGGAGGAGCTCCGCGAGCGACGCTTCGGGGCCGTGGTGAGGGTGGAGACCGCGCCCGGCCTCTCCCGGGAGATCTTGACCATGCTGGAGACCGAACTCGGAGTGATCTCTGACGAGGTCCAGGAGGACGACGGTCTGCTGGACCTGACCGGGCTCGTCAGCGTCGCCGACTCGGTGGAGCGGCCCGATCTGGCCTACCCCCAGTTCACCGGAACGACCCCCCCCAGGCTGTTGACGATGCAGGATCAGGATCCCGACTTCTTCGCGGTGCTGCGGCGCGGTGATGTCTTGGTCCAGCACCCCTACGACTCGTTCGCCGCCACCACCGAGCGCTTCATCGAGCAGGCTGCCCGAGACCCCAAGGTGGTCGCGATCAAGCAAACCCTCTACCGGACCAGCGGCGACACCCCCATCATCGACGCCCTCACGAGGGCCTCCGAGGACGGCAAGCAGGTGGTGGTCCTGGTCGAGATCAAGGCGCGCTTCGACGAGCTGAATAACATCCGCTGGGCCCGCCAGCTGGAGCAGGTGGGGGCCCACGTCGCCTACGGGGTGCCCGGGCTGAAGACCCACGCCAAGCTGGTCCTGGTGGTGCGCCAGGAGGAGGGCGGCATCCGCTATTACGCGCACGTCGGTACCGGCAACTACAACGCCGTCACCGCCCGCCTCTACACCGACTTCGGGCTGCTCACCGCCAGGCGCGAGATCACTGAGGAGGTGGCCGACCTCTTCAACTATCTGACTGGATACTCCCGCAAGCGGGACTACCGGGATCTCTGGGTGGCACCGATCAATGCGATTCAGAACTTCGAGCGGCTGGTGGAGCGCGAGGTGGAGCACCACCGCCACGGACGCCCGGCCGGGCTGCTGCTCAAGGTCAACGGACTGACCGATGAGCGCGCGATCCGGGCGCTGTACCGCGCTTCGCAGCTGGGTCTGCCCATCCGCCTGCTGGTGCGCGGCATCTGTGCGCTGCGGCCCGGCGTCGAAGGCCTGAGTCCGACCATCCAGGTCCACAGCGTGGTGGGGCGCTTCCTGGAGCACGGCCGCGCCTTCGTCGCCGAGAACGGCGGCCAGCCGGAGGTCCACATCGGATCCTCGGACCTGATGGGACGCAATCTCTACCGCCGGGTGGAGTGCGTCATCCCCCTGCTCGATCCCCAGGCCAGGGACGAGGTGCGCCAAGTGCTGGAGCTGACCTGGTTCGATCGCCGGCAGAGCTGGAAGCTTCAGGCCGACGGCCGCTGGGTGCGGGTCGATCCCACCTCCACCGAAGAGGGCATCCAGGAAGATCTGATCAGGCGGGCGCGGGCCCGCCCGCTGCGCTGGGAAGGTCAAGGAAGGAGGGCTGCAACCCATGGACGCAGAAACGGCTAGGGAATTCGCCTCCCAGCATCACCACGCGGTCTTCGCGACCCGCCGCCGCGACGGCAGCCCGCAGATGTCGCCGGTCGCCGTGGCCGTCGACCCGGATGGCCAGCTCACCGTCAGCAGCCGGGAAACCGCGGTCAAGGTCCGCAACCTGAGGCGGGACCCTAACTACGACCTGGTCGTCTTGACCAACAGTTTCTTCCCGCCCTGGATCTCGATCCGAGGGACAGCGGAGGTGGTCGCCCTTCCCGAAGCTCTTCCGGGGCTGGTGCAGTACTACCGGGATGTCTCCGGAGAGCACTCCAACTGGGACGAGTACCGCGCCGCCATGGTCCAGGAGCGTCGGGTCCTCCTGCGGCTCTCCATCGACGAAGTCGGACCCAAGGTGAGCGGCTAGCTTGGGGCTGGCCCCCCGGCAGTTCGCGTCCGTGGCGGCGGAGGTGGCCGCTCAGGCCGCGGGCTTGATCCGCCCCGGCATGCGCTTGGGCCTGGGAACCGGCCGGATGGCCTCCGCCTTCATCGAGGCGCTCCGCCCGCGCATCCAAGAAGGGCTCCGAGTTCAGGGCCTCTGCAGCTCCAAGGCGAGCGAGCTCCTCGCCCGCGACGTCGGGATCGAACTGCTTTCGACCAGCGATGGGGCTCTCGACCTGGATGTGGACGGCGCGGATGAATTCGACTCCTCGATCAACCTGCTTAAGGGAGGGGGTGGCGCCTTGCTTCGGGAGAAAGTCGTGGCGGAGCACAGCCGCCGCTTCTGGCTTCTGGCCGACTCCTCCAAACAGGTGGCCCAGCTAGCGTCGCTGCATCCGCTCCCGGTCGAGGTTCTCCCCTTCGACTGGGAAGGCACCGCCGCTCTCTGTGAGGCCCGGTTTGCCTGCCAGGCCGAGGTCCGCGGCGGGGCTGAGGGGCCGGTCGTCACCGACAACGGCAATTACCTGGTCGACCTCCATTTCCCGGGTGGGCTGGCCGACCCTGGGGAGGTGGCCCTTCGGCTGAGCGGGATCGCCGGGGTGCTCGGCCACGGCCTCTTCTTAGGCCTGGCGACCGCGGCGATTGTCTTCGACGCCGGGGGCGTCCGGGTACTGGGCAACCTGGACTCGGAACGGACCCCCTGAGCTGGGCCCCGCTACCCGCGACTATCGCCCGAGGCGCGCCGCCTTCGATTGAGACCCAAGCTCAGCCCGAGCGGGATCATCACTCCCAGGAAGCCGGTGATGACCGCGATGCCATTGGGCAGGTGGCGAGGATTGGCCATGCCCACGTAGGAGAACACCGAGGAAAGGAAGGCCGTGAGCAGGATCAGGGTGATCGCCCCGACCAGCACCCAGGTGCCATTTTCCTGGCGGCTGATCACGAAGTTGGGCCAGCGGTTGCGGACGTACCGGTAGACGTTCACCGCGGTCAGGCCGTTCAGGATCAAAGCGCTGATGAAGGCGCTGACCGCGACTCCCCAGCGAAAGGCTCCCAGCTGGGAGATAACCCACGCCGAGAAGTTCACGACCAGGAGCCCGACCGGGGTGGCCAGCCCGATCACGGGGAGGATGCAGGTACGCCAGTCCCCGGGCAGCGGGATGAACAGCCCGCTCTGGACCGGCCCACGGCTGCGCCGCATTCGACTCACGTGACCGGCGCCGCTTCGTTCCGTGCTCACCGCTCCTCCCATTGGGATGGTCAGATGCATTGTGACGAGATCGGAACCGCCACCGCTCTCGCCCCGGCAGGGCGACGATGATGAGGCAGCCGATGGACGTAATCGACCTCCTCATCATCGCCGCCCTGCTGTACGCCGCGGTCAGAGGCTACCGGAGAGGGCTCACCTACTCCCTGTTCTCGCTCCTGGGGCTGCTGGTGGGTCTGGGGGTCGGAGCCTGGGTGGCGACCTCCCTGCCTCCCCTCCTCCACGACTTCACCGTCGAGGTCCGCTCGGGTATCGCGATCGGGCTGTTGCTGGCCCTGGCGCTGCTCGGCGACGGCCTCGGTACCTGGGTCGGGCTCCGCCTGCGGATGAGCACGTTGCGCAGCCACTGGCGGATTGTCGACTCCTTCGCCGGGGTTGCCTGGGGATTGATCGTGGTCCTGGTGGCCAGCTGGTATTTGGGGTTGACCTTCGCCACCGGCCCCTGGCGCCCGCTGGCCGCCCAGATCCAGAGCTCCGCGGTCCTTCGCGCTTTGGCCCAGCAGTTTCCCCAAGACCCCACTTGGCTGGGTGGGCTGCAGCACCTCTTCAGCGCGGTGCCCTTTCCCGAGGTCTTCGCCAACCTAATCCCGCCGCTGCCGGCACCGGTGACGGTGCCCGCCACCCTGGCACAGAACCAGGCCGTGACGGCGGCCGCGGCCGAGACAGTGAAAGTGATCAGCGTCGGCTGTGGGGGGCTCGAGGAGGGCAGCGGCTTCCCGGTCGCCCCGGGGGTGATCCTCACCAACGCCCACGTTGTCGCCGGAGGACATGACCAGCGGATCGTGGTGCCGGGGCCGACCGGCTCGATGGCGGCGCAGGTGGTCTTCTTCGACCCCGAGCGAGACGTTGCCCTGCTGCGGGTGCCGGGGCTGAACCTGCCGCCGCTCACGATCAGTACCTCGGGGACCCGCGCCACGGTGGGGGCCATCATCGGCTACCCGGAAGGCGGCCCCGAGGAGGTTGTGCCCGGCGCCATCCGAGGTCAGCTGGACGCGGTGGGCCGGGACATCTACTCCCGCTCCACCGTCAGCCGGGGGATCTTCGTGCTCCAGGCCACCGTCGTCCCCGGTAACTCAGGTGGTCCGTTCGTGGATCTCCAAGGGCAGGTCCTGGGAGTGGTCTTCGCCAAATCGCTGGTCGTGGACGGAGAGGGCTACGCTCTGACCACTGGCGAGGTCCTCCCGGACATCGCCAAGGGCGCGTCCAACACCGCCGTGGTCTCGACCTCGAGCTGCATCGACTGAGAACCGGAGTCTGCTTGAAAACTTAGTTGGCCTAGTTAGGTAAACTAAGTACATGGCATTATCCCCCGCCGGTTCCGGGCGCCTCGAACCAGACGCCCTCGACGAGGCTTCGGAGTTGGCGACCAAGCTTCCCACCGTCCTGACTCGCCTCAACCGGCGCCTCCGCCAGACCTCGGGACCGCTTGGGGTACCGCCCGGGCACTATCCGGTTCTGGTCTCGCTGCTGGACCACGCTTCGGCCACGGTCAGCCAGCTGGCCGCCGCCGAGCACGTGCGGGTGCCCTCGATGACCGCCCTGCTCGGCCAACTCGAGGCGGATGGGTTGATTCAGAAGGAGGTGGACACCTCCGACCGCCGCTTCGTGCGAGTGTCCCTGACGCGCCAGGGCACCGCCGTGGCCCGGGCGGCCCGCCAACTAAGGGGCGCCTGGTTCGCCCATCGCCTCAGCCATCTCTCCGCCCGCGAGGTCGCCGCCCTGCAGCGGGCGCTGCCGGTGCTCGAGCATTTGATCGGCGTGGATCGGTGACGGTATCCGCGCGCGCCTTAACGTCGCGCACGTTCGACGCCCTCGGCAACCGCAACTACCGCTACTTCTTCGCGGGCCAGACGGTGTCGGTGACCGGCAGCTGGCTGCAGGCGACCGCCCAGGCCTGGTTGATCCTGGAACTGACCCACTCCCCGCTGATGCTGGGCGTGCTGCTGATGGTCCAGTTCCTGCCCAATCTGCTGCTGCAGCCGTTCGGGGGGCTCGTCGCCGACCGCTGGCCCAAGCGTCGCGTCCTGGTCCTCACCCAGAGCTGCTTCGCCCTCACCGCGGCGGTCCTGGGAATCACCGAGGGACTTCACCTGGTGCGGGTGTGGGAGGTATTCCTGGTGGTCGGCATCTTCGGCCTGATCAACGTGGTGGACGGTCCGACTCGGCAGGCGTTCGTTCCGGAGATGGTCGGGTCCCGCCGGTTGCCCAACGCCGTGGCCCTCAACTCGATGGTCTTCAACGGTGCCCGGGTAATCGGCCCCGCTATCGGCGGGATCCTCATCGCCACCGTGGGCACCGCCCTGTGCTTCGATCTCAACGCCATCTCCTACCTGGCGGTGATCGTCGGCCTTTGGCTGATGCACCCCAGTGAGCTTCATTCCAACCTTCGCCCGGCCGGGGCGAGGGCCGGAGCCCTAGCCCAGGTGAGAGAGGGCATCGGCCACGTCAGGCGCACCCCCGAGGTGGCGCTGGTCATCGTGCTGATGGCCATCGTGGGCACCTTCTCCTTCAACCTAACCGTCCTGATCACCGGCCTCGCCCGCACCGGGCTGCATGCGGGGGCGGGTGGCTTCGGCCTGCTGAGCGCCGCCCTCGGGGCGGGGGCGCTGGCGGGGGCGCTGGGAGTGGCCTACGCCAGCCGGGCCTCCATGCGCGCACTCCTGATCGGCTGCGCCGTGTTCGGCACCTTCCTGGCGCTCGCGGGTCAGATGGCGGGCCTGGTCCCGGCCATGGTCCTCCTGGTGCTGGCCGGCGGCGGCATGATCGTCTACAGCGCCACGTCAAATAGCATCGTCCAGACATTTACCCCGGGTCCCCTCCGAGGTCGGGTGATGTCGCTCTACCTCTGGGTCTTCCTGGGCACGACTCCGATCGGGAGCCTCATATTCGGCGCCGTCGAGCAGGCCTGGGGCAGCCGAGTGGCGATGGGCCTGGGCGGGTCCGCCGCGGTGCTGGCAGCGCTGGGAGGCGCTTGGTGGTGGCGCCGGAGAATCCGCCCGCGAAAGGGCTATTCGGCGGGATCGCCAGCGGCGGAGCCCCTGGCGGCCCCCACCGCGTGATAGCCGCCGTCCACGTGGACGATCTCCCCGGTAGTGGCGGGGAAGTAGTCGGATAGCAACGCCACCGTGGCCTTCCCCACGGGATCGGAGTCCCGAGCGTCCCACCCCAGCGGCGCCTGCTTGGCGAAGATCTCCGGGAACGTGGAGAACCCGGGAATGCCCTTGGCCGAGGTGGTGTAAACGGGTCCCGCCGACACCGCGTTGACCCGGATGCGGCGCGGGCCCAGGTACTGGGCCAGATATCGCACCACCGACTCCAGGGCCGCCTTGGAGACCCCCATCCAGTCGTAGCCGGGCCAGGCCTGGCTGGCGTCGAAGTCGAGGGTGACGACGCTGCCGCCGGCGGCTGGGATCAACGGCTCCAGCGCCACCACCAACTGCTTCAGCGAGTAGGCGCTGATCCGCAGCGCCATGGCGGCGGCCTCCCAGGGGGTGCCTAGGAAGGCCCCCCCCAGGGCTTCGGCCGGGGCAAAGGCAACCCCGTGGACGATCCCGTCCAGCTGCCACTCGCGCCTCTTCAGCTCACCAGCAAGCTCCGCGAAGTCGTCATCGCGGGTCACATCGAGCTCCAAGATCGCTGGCTTCGGGGAGAGCCGGGCCGCGGTCCGCTCAGTCAGCCGCAGCGCCCGCCCGAATGAGGTGAGCACTACGTCAGCTCCGTCCTGCTGGGCCTGACGGGCGGCCGCAAACGGCAGCGATGACGGAGTCAGGACTCCGGTGACCAGGACGCGTTTGCCTTGGAGCAGCATGGTCGCCAAGATTAGCGCCCCGATCCCGCCTAGCGGGGACGGAGTTGGTCGCTGGCCCCTCTCAGCCGGGCCGGTTACAATCCGGCCGCATGCCTGCCGGGACCAGGCCACGGCGTCGCCGCGCCGGGCTCAAGTCGCACCAAACGTCCTTCTCATGGGGCCGGCACCGAATGCTAGTGGCCGCGCTGCTGGTCTTCGGCTTCGGTCTCTCCGGCGTGAGCGGGGTCGTCGCTTACTTCCTGCCTGCGATCTCGGCCGCCCTCAACATCACCGGCCATCAGACTCAGGGGAACTCCCCGAACGGCAATCACCCCACGCCGACCCCCAGCACCACGCCCAATCAACCCTTCAATGTCCTCCTGCTGGGGTCTGACAACGACACCAAGTTCGCGCCAGACCAAGTCCTCGCCCAGACCATGATCGTGGTCCGGGTGAACCCCCAGGCCCATTCGGTGGTCATGTTCTCGATCCCGAGGGACCTCTGGGTGCCGATCGGGAATGGCGGCCCGGCCAAGATCGACACCGCCTATGCGGACGGGGGAGCCGCCGAGGCCATCTCGACCGTCGAGAACAATTTCGGTATCCCCATCAACTACTGGGTCTGGATCGGCCTCGGCGGTCTGGTGCACCTAGTCAACGATCTGCACGACGTGAACATCGTGGCCCAGATGCCGATCTTGGACGACGAATATCCGTCTGACCTGACCGGCGGCAACCCCTACGCCTACGCTCGGATCGCAATCCTGCCGGGGCCCCAGCGGCTGGGAGGGGTCGCTGCTCTGGAGTACGCCCGCTCTCGCCATGGCGACATCCTGTCCGACATCGCCCGCTCGCAGAAGCAGCAGCAACTGCTGCTCGACATCAAAGCCTCTGCCAAGGATGTGGGGCTGGCCGATGTCCCAACAATCGCCGGCTCTTTGGGCGACTCGCTGAAGACCGATATGAGCATCACTCAGGTGACCTCCCTGCTGACTCTCGCCAAAGCGTTCAGCGACGGTAGCGTGCAGCAGATCGTCATGGTCGGCAGCCAATATTTCAGCAACGGGACGATCGACGGTCAAAGCGTTCTGCTGCCCAACTGGACCGGTATCAACGCGCTGGTCGCTCAGTACTTCCCCTCGTGAGGCGGCTGCTGCCGGTGGTGGCCGTGATGGCGCTGATGGCCATTTTCGGATTCGGCATCTACTCGGTGCTGGGCACCCTCAAGAGCAGCCGCCACCACACCACCAAACCGACCCAGTCACAGGCCCTCATCGATCTCCCCGGGACAGTGGTCGTGGTCCAGGATGGCAAGATCTACCGCCTGAACAGCCTGAAGTTCACCCCAGTCAAGGCACCCGCCTACGACTGGGTGCAGGTGGAACCGGCTCCGGGGGGGGACATCCTGGCGGTGGCCTACAGCAGCGCCTACACCAATGTTTACCTGCTCAACGCCAAGGGTCAGGTCGTGCGCGAGCTGCTCTCGGAGAGCTCATCGCAGTACCTCAATAACCACTGGGCCTACTACCCCAAGGTGAGCCCCGACGGGAAGACGCTCTTCTACGCGGCGGACTGGCTCGACCCTAGCCAGGGCTACAACGTAGATTTCCAGATCCAGGCGGTTCCCTTCGCCAATCCCTCCGCCTACCCAGTGGTGTGGAGCCAGGCGGGGCTGTGGTTCCAAGGGGGCGACGTGGAGCCGATCCCGCTCGCCAACGGCGGGATCATCTACGCCAAGTACAACATCGACACCCTCGGCAACACCTACGCCCAGCTGGTCTACGTCAGCTCCCCTTACGCCACCCCCGACTCCCTCACCACCGCGGCCCAGGACTGCGCCGAGCCGGCGCTCTCCCCCAGCGGCACCGAGATCGCCATGGTCTGCACCAAAAACTCCCTCCAGAGCACAACCTTGCAGGTCGCTAGTTGGAATGGAACCACCCTCGGGACCCCGGTGGTCATCAGTGCCGGGCCCGAGCCCGCCAGTCCCACCTGGTCACCGGACGGCAAGAGCGTGCTCTACCTCAACACCCTCTTGACCGACAAGTCGTCGCCGTTCCAGCTCTGGTGGGTGCCGAAGGCGACCGCCTTGAAGCCCGGTGCTCCGCAGCAGGTGACCGCGGACCTCAACTTCACTGCCACCTCCCCGCCCGTCTGGACCGCCTGACCTCGAACGGCGGGATGGCCCCGGCTCCGGGCTAGCCTCCGGGCCGAGGTGACCGCCAGGGAGTCCGCAGCTCCTGAACCATGAGGGCCACCAGACCAGTCCAACCGGTCTGGTGCGAGGCTCCGTGGCCGGCACCCGTCTCGCCGTCGAAGAACTCGTGGAAGAGCAGGTTGTCGCGCCATTTGGGATCCGTCTGAAACCGCTCGAGGTCCCCGTAGACCGGGCGGCGGCCGTCGTGGCCCCGGCGGAAGATCGAAACCGTGCGCGCCGCCAGCTGGTCGGCGATGTGTCCCAGCGTCGCCGGTCGGCCACCGGGGGCGGGGAAGGGATGGGTGAATGAGGGCCCGAGTCCCGTCCCCAGCAGGCGCAGCGCCTGGACCAGCAGATAGGTGGTGGGGAACCAGACCGGTCCGCGCCAGTTGGAGTTGCCCCCCATAATTCGCTCCTCGGAAACCCCGGGCTCATAGCGAACGGGGGGCATTTTCGGTAGCAGCGCGCTCTGGAATGGCTTGGCCAGATGAGTCTTGGAGAGGGACCGGGGGCCGTGCTCCGAGAGGAATTCCGAGGTATCCAGGAGCCGGTCCAAGAGGCGGTGGAGACGGTCCGAGCCGACCAGGCGGAGACAGGCATACGGATCGTCCCCGCGGGCTGCCCGATAGTGGATCACCCCCTGGGCGGCGGCCTCGTCGAGCTTCTCGGATAGCCGTGGCAGACGAGCCAGGGTGTGGCGGTGGACCACTTCGCTGGCGGCCAGCGGCATCAGCCCAACCAGGCTGCGAACGCGAAGCTGCTCGGTCTGTCCGTCC
>PKXE01000070.1:10662-13257 GCA_003132265.1 Candidatus Dormiibacterota bacterium
ATGCTGGCGCCCGCCGGCAGGTGGCTGCGGTCCACCGCAGAGATGTTGTCCAGTCCCAGGAAACCCCCGGAAAAGATGTCGTTTCCCAGAGGGTCGTGCCGGTTCACCCACCAGCCGTAGTTGAAGAGCAGGGAGAGAAAGGCCTGTTCCAAGAATGCCCGGTCCGGGACCCCGGTCCGGTTGCGGTCGCGAATGTAGATCTGCCATACCGCCGTCACATGAGCTGGCGGGTTGCAGTCCGAGAACGCCCACTCGTAGGCGGGGAGCTGACCGTCCTCGCGCAGGTACCTGGGCTGGAGCAGNNAGGTCCCAGCTCGCGAACCAGGGGTACTCCCAGCTGTCCGGCATCACGATCACATCAGCCGCCTTGAGCGCCCGCCAACGGCCATTTCGGCCCTCTGGTCGCTCCAATGGCGGGGACGGCTGGCCGGGATCGCCGTCCAGCCAGCGGGCGACGTCGTACTCGTAGTACTGCTGGGTCCAGATCAGCCCAGCGAAGGCCTGGCGCTGGATCAGCCGGTCGTCGGCGTCGCTTTCGGGCGCGCAGATTCCTTGGTAGAACTGGTCAGCCGCCGCCCGCCGCTCCTCACAGATGCGATCGACCTGGCTGGGGTCGCGGCCCGGGTCGTTCCCCCAGATGAGCCGCACCGCCTGGGACTGGCCCGCAGCCACTTCGAGCAAGAAGTGGGCGGCGCCCTTAGTACCGCTCAGCTCAGGATTGCACAACCCCGGGTCACCGTTGACCACCGCGTCGCCGATCGCGTCCTTGGGAAAGCGGCTGGGGTTGGGCGAGGCAAAGAGCAGGTTGGCATTGGTCTCGTTGTCGCAGAGGAGCCACGAGAAGTCACCGTCCACCTGGAGGCGGTACCCCTCCAGCTCAGGCTCCCCCTCCAGCTCCAGGGCCGAGCCCCGGACCTGGAGCTGGGGCACCTNNGCCACCACCTCACCCGCCGACTGGGCGTACTCCACCTCCACCGTCCAGTAGCGATCCGAGTCGAACGCCCCCAGTTGGAGCAAACCCAGCTCGGGGCCGGGACGGGCGTTTCTCTCCTTCAGTTCCTGGTACGGAAATGCGGCCATCGGGTACCGATAGAGGGCGCGCAGGTAGCTTCCGTCGGGAAGCGCGTCCAGGTAGTGCCAGTACTCCTTGACATCCTCACCGTGGTTCCCCTGGGCGTTGGAGAGCCCGAACACCCTCTCTTTGAGGACGGCATCCTCGCCATTCCAGAGCGCCAGCGCCAGGCAGACGAACTGGCGGTCATCGCAGATACCCAGGATCCCGTCCTCGCCCCAGCGATAGGCACGGCTGCGGGCATGCTCGTAGGGGATGTAGTCCCAGGCGTTGCCGTCTTGGCTGTAGTCCTCCCGCACCGTCCCCCACTGCCGCATCGAGAGGTAGGGGCCCCAGCGCGGCGACCCCTGGCGAGGCGGCAGACCGCTCGGCTCCGCTGGGGGAGGCTTGCCGTCTCGGGTTGGTGCCACTTTCTGGATTCTCCCATCCTCGGTCGGCCGGCCGGAAGCGCAGCGCTGCCTCGAGCCCGCTCGACCTCTGCTCCGCTCGGGCGGATGACCTCAGTGGTCGAAAGCTGGGCTCCCCTCCGCCGGTGTCAGCGCCTGGAGCGGGAGTCGTACTGAGAAGGTGGCCCCTCTCCCGGGCGTCGGGTCCAGGCGCAGAGTGCCGTGATGGGCCGCCACGATGGCGGCGACGATCGCCAGCCCCAGTCCCGAACCACCGTGCTCCCGCCCTCGCGCCGGGTCGGCTCGCACGAACCGCTCGAAGATGCGAGCGCCGACGTCCGGGGCAACCCCGGGCCCATGATCGGAGACCTTGAGGACCGCGAAATCCCCGTCTCGCGCCACCGAGACCTCGATCAGAGTTTTGGCTGGGGTGTGCACCGTCGCATTGCGCAGCAGGTTGGTCACCACCTGGCGTAGCCGGGCCTCGTCCCCCACCACCAGCACCGGCTCGGGAGCGTCCACCCGGATCGGGTGCTGGCGGTCGGCTACGGACGCGTCGGCGGCTCCGTCGACCGCCAGCCGGGAGATGTCGAAGGTGGCCCTCTCCAGCGGTCGCCCTTCGTCGAGCCTCGCCAGCAGCAAGAGGTCGTCCACCAATTGGCTCATCCGGGCCGACTCACTCTCGATCCTGGTCATGGCCTTGGCGAGGTCGTCCGGGCGTCCCGCGGCGCCGTGGCGAAAGAGCTCGGCGTAGCCGCGAATCGAACTGAGCGGAGTGCGAAGCTCATGCGACGCATCCGACATGAACTGCCGCATTCGCGCCTCCGAGGCGGCGCGGGCATCAAAGGCCTGCTCGATCTGGCTGAGCATCTCGTTGAGGCTGGTAGCGAGCTGGCCCACCTCGGTGCCGGGGTTGCCCGGCTCGACCCGCTGGCTGAGATCGCCGGCGGCGATGGCGCGCGCGGTGGCCCGGATCCGCGCCAGCGGCCGGAGCCCCAGCTGCACCGTCCACCAGGCCAGTGCCGCGATTCCCAGGAGGACTGCGACGCTGACCAGAGCTTCCAGCGCGCCGAGCTGGTCCAGAGTGGCGTCGACGTTGGTGAGGGGGATGGCCAGAACCAGGGAGACGCCATCAGG
>PKXE01000062.1 GCA_003132265.1 Candidatus Dormiibacterota bacterium
TCGCCAACGAGGCGGAGCGTCAGCAGGCCGCGCGGGCCCTGGAGTACATGGGGCTCACCGAGGGAACGGCAATCGAGGAGATCGCCATCGACCGGGTCTTCATCGGATCCTGCACCAACAGCCGGCTGGAGGACCTGCGCTCGGCGGCCGCCATCGCCGCCGGCGGGCGGGTGCATTCCGGGGTGCGGGCGATGGTCGTTCCCGGTTCCCAGTCGGTGAAGCGGGCAGCCGAGGCGGAGGGGCTGGACAAGATCTTCATGGACGCGGGGTTCGAGTGGCGAGAGGCCGGCTGCTCGATGTGCCTCGGGATGAACCCTGATGTGCTGGCCGCCGGGGAGCGCTGCGCGTCAACCTCGAACCGCAACTTCGAGGGCCGCCAAGGAGCGGGTGGCCGCACTCACCTGGTCAGTCCGTCGATGGCCGCGGCCGCCGCACTCCAGGGGCATTTCGTCGATGTTCGGAAGCTGGTACCGGCCGCCCTGGTCGCGGTCGGATAGGGGACGAGGTGGATGCTTTCACGGTTCAAGAAGGGCTCTGCGCGGCGCTCAGCCGCGACGACGTCGACACCGACCAGATCATCCCCAAGCAGTTCCTGAAGCGCACCGATCGCGACGATTACGGCAACGCCTGCTTCTTCTCCTGGCGCTACGCCGATGGGGGCCAGCCGCGCCCCGACTTCGAGCTCAACGACCCCGCCTACGGGGGAGCCAGCATCCTCATCACGGGGCGCAACTTCGGTTGCGGATCCTCCCGGGAGCACGCGGTCTGGGCGCTCTCAGGAATGGGCTTCAAGGTGGTCATCGCTCCATCTTTCGGCGACATTTTCACCGCCAATTCCCTGCAGAACGGCCTCCTACCCGTCCAGTTGCCCACTGACGTGGTGGCCCGCCTCCGCGAGCGGACGACGCGGCGCGACGGCTACCAGCTGGCGGTCGACCTCCGCAACCAGGAGGTGCGCGACCACGGCGGGCCGATCGCCGACTTTGTCATCGACCCGTTCTGGCGGGACTGCCTGCTCAGTGGTCGTGATCCCATCGCCATGGCGCTGAGCCAGGAGGAGGCGATCGCCGCCTTCGAGGGCACCCGACCCCAGTGGCGGCCGGTGACCACCGCCGAGGGGCTCTTCTCATGACGACCACGGCAGGGGTGGCGACCTCCATCCGGGTCACCCCGGTGAGTGCCTCCCGGCGCCGTGAGCCGGGCACGCCGCAGCCGGCCTTCGGGAGCGTCTTCAGCGACCACATGCTGGTCGCTACCCACCGTGACGGACAGTGGCGGGACATCGAGATCGTGCCCTACGACCAACTCTCGCTCTCGCCCGCCACCAGCGCTCTTCACTATGGCCTCGCCATCTTCGAGGGAATGAAGGCCTACCGGACCGTCGACGACCACCTGGTGCTGTTCCGGCCCCAGAAGCACTCGGAGCGGCTCAATCGCTCCTGCCGAAGGGTGGTGCTACCGGAGGTCCCTGAGGCGCTCTTCATGGAAGGGATCCGGGAGCTGGTCCGGTTGGACCGGGAGTGGGTCCCCCCATCGGACGAGGGATCCCTCTACATCAGGCCGCTCTTGTTCGGCGCCGACGACACCCTTCGGGTCAAGCCCGCCGCCAGCTCCCGGTTCGTGGTCATGACCGGGCCGGTCGGCGGTTACTTCTCCTCGGCGCTCAACCTCGTGACCAGCCAGGAGTATGCGCGGGCCTTCGCGGGAGGCACCGGCGACATCAAGCTGAGTGGCAATTACGGGGCCTCGATGCTCGCCGAGAAAGAGGCCCAGGCGAAGGGCTATGCCACCATGCTCTGGCTCGACGCCAAAGAGCACCTCTATGTCGAGGAATGCGGGGTGATGAACGTCTTCTTCGTCATCGCTGGCAAGGTGGTGACCCCCAACTTGAGCGGGACCATCCTGCCCGGGGTGACGCGTGATTCGGTGATCACCATCCTGCGTGACCTGGGCTTCAGTGTCGAGGAGCGGCCCATTACCATCACTGAGGTCATCGCGGCCCACAAGTCGGGTCAGCTGACCGAGTGCTTCGGCACCGGCACCGCGGCGGCCATCGCCCACGTCAGCGCCATCACCCACGAGGGAGAGGAGCTCACCCTCCCGGCGGTGGGGCGGCGCGAGATCGCTTCGGCCGCCCTGGACCGGCTGGTCCAAATCCGCGCCGGCCGCCACCCGGCGCCGGAGGGGTGGCTGGTCCCCATCTGACCTCCGTCAGAGCGCGGCTGTTGCCCCGAGCCGGGGGCCCAGATGCCGCCTGACCGCGTCGTCTAGCCGTGCTGCTGCAGCCGCCGAGCCGCGCTAAAAACCGTAGAGCCGGGCGGTGTTGGCTCGGAAGATGGCGTCCTCGAGCCCGTCCAGCCAGGCTTCCCGGGCGCCTCGGGCAGCCCAGCTCCGGCGCACCGTCGCCCAGGCGTCGCGCAGTACCAGAGCCGCAAACCAGAAGGTCTCTGGCGAGCCGTGGCCGTCGGTGCCACACAACACCCTGGAGGCCGGTGCCAGCTCCAGCACCCGCTCCAGCCGCTCCGCCACCGTGGCTGGGGCGAACAGATTAAACAGGGAGAGCTCGGCGTGGACGTTGGGCCTAACCAGGGCGAGGTAGGCCAACTCCTCGTGCCAGGGATAGGATCCGTGGATCAGGACGACGGTGGCGGCCCCTCCCTCGGGGGTCAGCAGGAGCTCCTCCAGCAAGAGTGGATTGGACTCGCTGAGGCGGAGCTCCGAGTCGCCGAGACCGGTATGGAATTGGATGGGCAGATTGAGCTCGGCAGCCCAGCCCAGGACTCGCCGGCAGATCAGGTCGCGCAGCGCCTTGCCCCGCCGCCGCAGGGGCAGCTCGGTGGTGGTCCGGAGTGAGGTCTCCGCCTCCTTCAGGGTTGCGTCGGGGTCCACCTTGAGCCCGGTGCGGTAGGCGAGGATGGTCTTGAGTCCGACGTAGCCCTGGCGGGGGGCCTGGCGCACCGCCGACTCGGCGGCACCGAGGATCTCCGAGGCGGTGGCTCCCTCCGAGATGTGCTGGTCCACCAAGGGGTCGAGGCGCATGATCGGCCGGACCCGGCAGCCGGTGAGCCCGGCCATGGCTGCGCTGGCGGGCCCGGGGTCACCCTGGTAGGCGCCGGGGTCCAGGACCAGGCCC
>PKXE01000150.1 GCA_003132265.1 Candidatus Dormiibacterota bacterium
GCGCTCAAACGGGTACACGGATCGTCTCCTACCGGCGGCCATGCGAAGCCACCGGGGCAGCCCAACGCTGAGCTTTATTCTGGCCCTTCTGAGCCGGGTCGGCCGCTGGAGCGTCCCCAGGGGAATCGTTCTGGATCCGGGGTCGCGGGCCACTAGCTGACCTCAAGCAGCCCACTTGGTCACGAGCATCGCCGTACCGGTTCCGATGATAGGTTCGATCGCCCGATAGCGATAGCATCGGTACATGGCGAAGACCCTGGCTACCTCGTCGTCAGCCCGTGCGGCGGCCAAGCTCTTCAGGGGCCTGGCCGATCCCACGCGGTTGTCAGTGTTGCTCGCCTTACAAGATGGAGAGCGCCGGGTCACCGACCTAGCCGACCTGTTAGGTAGCTCCCAGGCGAACGTCTCTGACCATCTGGCCTGCCTCAGGGGATGCGGGCTGGTTGTCGACCGGCCCGTGGGCCGCCAGAACTTCTACCGCCTCGCCCGTCCCGAGCTGCGAGCCTTGCTGGAGGCGGCCGAGTCACTGTTGGCTGGTGTGGGGGAACAGGTCGAGCTCTGCGGCAACTACCGCCAAGCCGAGCCGTGAAGGCCACCGGGGACGGCGGCGCTTCGGCCCGCCTCGGCCGCCTTGGGATGCACCTCGAGGTGGCCACAATCACCTGGAACGTTGTGGAGGCGGGGATGGCGGTCGTGTCCGGCGTGCTGGCCGCGTCGGTGGCTCTCACCGGCTTCGGCGTCGACTCGGCCATCGAAGTCATCTCGGCTGCTCTCGTCCTCATCCGCCTCCGGGCTGGGTTGGCTGGGAGGGAGCCCGACGAGACCGCCGAACGCCGGACCATGCGGGCTGTGGCCCTGTGCTTCCTGGCTCTAGCCGTCTACCTCGTCGCGGACGGTGTCGCCGCCTTGGTCACCAACGCCCGCCCGCAGATCTCGCCGGTCGGCATCGTCATCACCGCCTTGGCCTTGGTGGTGATGCCAACCCTGGCCGTTGCCAAGGTGCGCACCGGGCGGGCCATGGGAAACGCGCTGCTAATTGCTGACGCCGGCGAGACCCGCTTGTGCGCCGCCCTAGCGGCCGCCACCTTGGTGAGCCTGGCCCTTTACGCTGGCTTAGCCTGGGGGTGGGTCGATCCGGTGGCCGGCTTCGTCATCGCAGCCGTCGCACTGAGGGAAGGACGAGAGGCCTGGGAGGGCGAGCTGGGTCGTGAGTGAGGTCCTCGCCCTACCTTGCGGCCCCCGCCATGATGTGCGGTAGCCCCGTCCGGAAGGGAATCACGCTGGTCCATAGGGCAGACTGTGGGCATGCAAGGCGCCGTACCGGACGACGTCGAGAGCTTTGTGCGCGAACTCGCTCATCGGCTCGCCACAGCCGGACCGGGGATGCTGGTCGGAGTGTACGTCCACGGCTCCGCCGTGCTGGGCGACTTCCAGTCGGCGGCAAGCGACGTCGACATCCTGGTCGTGGTTCAAGACCGCATCCCCGGGAGTTCCATCCAAGCGATGGCCCGGATACTGGCCGAAGTCATTGTGTGGCCAGGCATAGGCGTCGAGGCGTCGGTGGTAGCAGAGTCCGCGGCCCGCAGGCCCTCGCCACCATGGCCCTACCAGGTCCACATCAACATCTCTAGCGCCGAGCGGAAGACGTTGTGGTGCGAGCCGGGCTCCGGCGACTCCGATCTGATCCTTTACTACGCCCTCACGCGACAGGCTGGCTGGGCAGCCTATGGACCTCCGCCAACCGAGGTCGTGGGTGAGGTTGGGAGACGCCTGGTTGCCGCGCAGCTTGCCGCGGAGCTTCGCTGGGAGATCAACTACGCCAGCGAGTCCTACGCCGTCTTGAACGCGTGTCGTGCGCTCCGCTGGTCGACAGAGGTGATGCTCTGCTCGAAGACCGCAGGCGGTACTTGGGCGCTCTCCCGCGGGGTCGAGCCCGCGCTCGTCCGGCAGGCACTCGCTGACCGCAGAACCCATCGCAATAGGGCAGTGGGCCTCCAGGCGAGCGCCTTCGCGAGGCAGGTGGCCGCCATGCTGGAGGCCGGGCGGGCGAACTGAGCCGCCTCGTTGGGAGCAGATGACCAGGTGAGGGACTGACCTGGCGACCTACCCCTTTGGGAGTGGGTGTTGTCCAGAAGGAAATCCTTGCGGCCGCCTTTCGTCTCGTCTCTGATGGTGACCCTGTGAACGGTGATCTGGGCACTGCTGGCCAGGTGATCCTTGGACCTGACGGCGCTTTCCACCGACTGCTGGAGGTGGTCGGGCATGGGGGCTTCGGGTTCAGTTGTCACCTGGGCTTGCCTCCAATCGCTTGGGCCACCCTACCCTACAAGGGGGCAGACCGAGTTCCAACTCCGGACGCTGGCAATCCCTTTGGCAGTCAGACCGGGGCCCGGTCGGGGCATCAGTCGGCCGGACGGACCCCCTTGGGGACATAGTCGAAGAAGCGCTCCGTTACCCCATCTGCAGTCCAGGCAGATCGCAGACGGGTGCGGCGTTCCACTTTGCGCAGGGCAGTGAGCAACTGGCGATTGAGCTCGCGGGCGCTGTCGCCGACCACGGTCCCTTCGAGCCGGTAGCCGTGCGGGGCCGCGTGCACGTGCCCGCTGACGAACTGCTCCAGCACTGCTATGAGCCCGCTCGAATCATCGCTGCTTACGTCCGCTTTCAGGCGGAAAGTCCGCGTCGCGGTCACCGCAACCCAACTTCCGTCATGAGTGCCATGGTGCAGGTTTTGGGTCGGTGCGACACGGCCGACGTGCGGGCCAGCGTGAGACGATGGGCCCGTGTCCACTATCGTCAACGTCCTCCGCGGGGAAGCGGGCTCCACGCGCGTGACTCCGAACGGTGTCGTGGGGGCCGTCTACTCGGGGCACGGCATCGAGGCCGTGTGGGTGAGCAAGCGCGGAGAGCAGGTGGACCCGGGCTGGTTCGTCCCGGACACGGTCGACCTGATCCTGCTCCGTGAAGGTCACCTCCGGGTCGAGTTCGAGGCGGCCGAGCTGGACGATCGGGTCCTCGAGCCCGGAGACCTGCTGGTGCTGCCCCCAGGCCAGCGGTGCCGCGCCTACTGCTGGCCCCGGGACGTGGACCAGGCGGCCCGGTTCCTGGCGGTGTACCCGACCGAGGGCGCGAGCCCCGGACACACGGCTGGCACGTGATGCGCGCGGTCGTGACCGGCGGCAGCGGCAAGGTGGGCCGAGCGTGCATCCGCGACCTGCTCGAGCACGGGTACGACGTGATCAACGTCGACGTCAACCCTCCGGTGGAGGAGCGGTGTCCCTTCGTCCAGGCCGACCTGGAGGACCCGGGCCAGGCCCTCGAGGTCCTCTCCCAGGTGGACGACCGCCACCTGGGAGTCGACGCCGTCGTCCACCTCGCCGCCATCCCCGCGCCGGG
>PKXE01000035.1 GCA_003132265.1 Candidatus Dormiibacterota bacterium
CGGACGAGGGGCTCGACACGCTCCCCCAGCTCCTTGAGTCTGGTCCGGATCTCGGTTTCCGCATCAGGCATGCCGGATGTCCCGGCCGGTGCCAGGGAGGGGCCTCCCACCGTCATCCGCACGCCACGGTAAGTGCGCAATGTCGAGGGTCTCGACATTGCGCACGGTGGTGCCCGCCGTGACCGAGTGCACCCCGCACGAGTCGTTGCCGATCATCCCCCCAAGGTGCAGTACTGGTGGGTCGAGGGGTCGGGGCCGAAGGTTAGCTGGTGGCGCTCCGCCTCCCCGCGCAGCCGGTCCAGCGCCACGCCCGGCTCCACCCGTGCCAGGCGGCGCTCAGGGTCGACCTCCAGGACGCGGGTGAGGTGGCGGGAGAAGTCGAGCACGACTGCGGCGTTGCAACTCTGTCCAGCCTGGCTGGTGCCTGCCCCACGCGGCAGGACGGGTACGTCATGCTCCCGGCAAACTGCGAGCGCCGCCAGCACATCCTCGGTGTCCTGCGGCTGCACAACTCCGATCGGAAGCGTCCGGTAGATCGACGCATCCGCGGAATAGAGTGCCCGGTCCCCCGCGGAGAACCGAACCTCGCCCTGAACGGCACGTCTCAGATCGGCGGCAAGCTCGAACGCGGGTCCTCGTGACACCNNCGCGGGGTTGCGCACGGGGCGCCCGCGGGTTATGCTGGCGTCAGCTCGCGTGTCAATACACGCAACGTCATGAATACCGTCCTAGAAAGACCTCAGATCGCCGCGAGCACGCTGGAGGAACTCGGCCGCCAGCATCTCGATGCCCTAGTCACCTACGCCCTCCACCTCACGGGCACGCCAGAGGATGCCGTGGAGTACGTGACGGCCGGTCTGTTTCACGCTCGGCACTTTCCGGCCGCGGCGCTGCAGCGTGACGGTCGGGCGATCCTCTACCGGGCGGTGACCCGCGCCGCCCGCCAGAACCAGCACTATCCGCCTCAGCGCCGGGGGGTGGCTCGGCTTTTCGCCAAGCGGCCGGCGCTGATCAGCCTCGGTTCGGCGGCGGGTGACGCCGCCCGCATCAACACCGCCAAGAGGGCGCTGCTGGCAACCGAGTTCAGCCGCCGAGCGTCGCTGCTACTGCGCGACCTTGCCAAACTTTCCTACCGCGAAATCGGCGTGGCCATGGAGTGCTCGCCGGAGGCGTCCTCCCGGCTGGTGGCCTCGGCAAGACGGGAATTCGGCAGCATTTATCGCGATATTTCCATATGAAGTGCAGTCTCCTCACGCTTAGCTGCGCGCTAGATGGGGAGCTGTCGCGAGAGCGCCAATTGGAGCTCGACGCTCACCTCATCACCTGTGAGCGGTGCAAGACGGGCATGCGTTATCTCCGTGAGGAGACTGAACGGATTTCGCTGCTCGCCCCAGTGCGGCTCTCCGAGGACAAGGCAACGGCGCTCCTGGAGCGCTCTCGGGTTTTGGTCTCGGTCACCGGACCCACCCTCCTCGGCGGGCCCGACCCTTCTGACGCCGGCGTGACCCAGCAGCTGCGCACCCCCCCTGATCCCTTCGGTNNGAACCGGGTCCGGAGCTGGAGCACGGTAGCGCGTTCGAGGCCGAAGAGGCCGACCATTCCGCTTCCGGCGCCCTTGGCACGGTGCCCGAAGAGCTGTGGCTCGCCGACGCCGCGGAGGAGGTCGCTACCCAGAGCGCGACGGACCCGCCCGACTCGTCCGACGAACAAGCGTCTCCCGCCTTCCCCGAAGAAGACACGCTTTCGCCCAGCGATTCGCCCCCACCCGCGGTCGAGCACTGGGCGCCGGATACCCGGCCCAGCTCGATTGTGGTCCCGGGCTGGGAGCCAGCCACCGAACTCAAGATGCCCTGGGGCGACATCCCGGCGGCCACCCCGGCTGCCGACACCTGGGCGCCGGACCTGACCGGGATCCCCGTGTCGCGGGAGTCGGCCCCGGAACCGCCCCCCGCACCCTTCCCGGCGGCGCCGCCACCCACCCGGCCGGCCGCGGCGGCGGTTCCGGGGCTGCAGGCCGATCGGAGGCCGAGCAGCCCTGGGCGCGAGGCTCCGCGCCGGAGTGCAGGCGGCGGCTTCCGGCGCCCGTCCCCACCCAAGTCTGCTGGCGACCGGCGGGAGGCTCGAAGCTGGACTAGGACCGGATTGATCGCGGTGGCAGCGCTCGCGGCGGTGCTGATCGCCTGGAACTTGACCCACGGGAGCAAGCCCGCCGCGACCCACCACCACCAGGCCAGCCCCAGTGCCTCGGCGCAGCCCAGCCCGTCAGGGACGGCAGCACCGTCGCCCACACCCACGCCCACACCCACGCCCACGCCACTGGCCCTGACCGGCGTCCAGACGGTGGGGAGCACTGGGAGCGGCTACCAGGTCCAGACGGTTCGTTACGGAGTTCACGGCAGCCAGTTCTGGGTGGTCTTCCAGATGGTCCAGGGCAGCGGCAGCCCCCAGATCACCGCCGGCTTCGACGGGCCGGAGACCCTCTACGTCGAGATGCAGGGGGTGGCTCCGGGAACCCAGGTTCCCCAGCCGGCCGCCGGAACAGTCGTCAGCAGCATCTCCGTGGGCCACGTCGCCGGCTTTACCGGCGCCGTCTATGTGCTCCACCTCACGAGGGCGGTGCAGCTGTCNNCGGAGCCTTTGGCTGACGCTCTGCTGCTCCAGGAGCCGCTGTTTGTGAGGCAGCTCGATCACCAGAGTCGAGGCGATCACCCAGGAGAGGAGGAGCGGATCCGTGGGCAAGGGATTGGAGCTCGGTACCCTGCCGGCGATACGGGCCAGACGGGTGGTCTACCGGGCCAGCCCCGCCCGAGCCTCGCTGGCCAGGATGAACGCGGCCGGGTCCGGCGCCTGGTCGTCCAGAAGCTCCACCTCGGCCCGCAGGTAGCGCATCCCGGTCACCAGCTCCTTGATCCGGAAGCGTCGCCCCCCGGTCACCACCAGGTGGGTGCGCCCCTCCGGAAGTGGCCGCAGCTTGCTAATGATCGCCACCGTGCCGACCCCTTCCGGGTGGGCTGGGCCACCGACCTCCACTCCGCTCCGAATCGCCACCAACCCGAATCTGCCGCCGGCGCCCCGATAGTCCCGCACCAGCGCCTGATAGCGGTGCGCGAAGACGTGCAGGGGCAGCGGTGTGTGTGGGTAAAGAACCACCCGCAAGGGGAAGAGAGGTAGCTCAGACGAGGTCGCCCAGTATGCACATCGGGGCTTCGCCACCTTGGGCGGGCTGATCAGATGCGGGCGAGCGGGGTCAGGCCGAGCAGCTCCAGCGACCTGGCCAAGGTGCCCCTGGCGGCGTCCACCAGCCCCCGTCTCAGACCGCGCAGCTCCTGGTCCTCGATCCGGTAGAGCCGATCCGAGTGCTCGTAGAAGTCGTTGAAGGCGGTGGCCAACGAGAAGGTGTAGCCGGCCAGCGTCGAGGGGCTGAGAGAGTCGGCCGCCTCCGCGACGACGCGCGGGAAGCGCTCCAGCAATTTGACCAGGCCCTGCTCGGGAAGGGTGAGCTCAGGCACGCGTTGGGGAAGTGGGACCGGGGCGACCTTGGCCAGGATTCCGCAGGCGCGGGCGTGCGCGTACTGCAGGTAGACCCCCGTGTCTCCGCTGGTCCGCAGCGCCTCCCCGAAGTCGAAATTGATGATCGAGTTGAGCCCGAATCGGAGGAGGTAATAGCGGACCGCGCTGGCGGCGAGGCGGGCTGCGGTGGTCTGGTCGCGAGCTTTGGACCGGACCTGGCGCTCGGCCTCGTCCAGTAGGTCGTCGGCACCAACATCGATTCCCTGGCGACCGCTGAGGGTGTACATCGTCTTGCCCTCGCTGGTGTCGACCCCGAGCGCAGCAGCCGCCGGGGGGGAAAGCGCCACCACCTCGTAGGCGAGGTGGTAGAGGGCCTCGGCCTGAGCCTCGAAGCCGAGCCGGCGCAGCGCCTCCCGAACCGCGCGCTGGGGCGCGCTCTGGCGCTGGTCGATGACGTTGACGACCCGGGCGGCCCTCCCGAACCGGCTGGCCGGCAGTTGGGCGAGCTCCGGGTTGGCCGTGGTGGAGGCCGGGCCCTGAGGGGACCAAAGCCGATAGTCGAAGTCCAAGCCGAGCACCCCAAACTTCCAGAGGTGATAGGCGATGTCCTTGCCGGTGTAGGTGGCGATCCCATCGCTCTTGACCAGGACCTTGGCCTCACCCTCGCCCAGGTCCACCTCCTCGGGGCTCTCCTCCAAAGGCAGCACCCAACAACCGCGGAACGGGCCGTCCGCCGGCTTGCGGATCACCCCCGACTCCTGCATCCAATCGAGGGCGTGGCCGAGGAAGCCGAGCTCGATGATGTCCGACTCCCAGGTGAGTAGGTCGTAGCCCACCCCGGCCCGGGCCATGGTCTGGAGGTGGGCGTCGACGATCTTCCCGGCCAGCTCCTTGGCGGCCACCGCGACCTCTCCCTCCCGGGCCTCGATCTGGCGCAGGGTGCTGACCCGCAGCTCCACCAGCTCCGGCTCTGCCTCGTAGCGACGGCAGACCTCGACGTAGGCGCGGGAGCAGAACCGGTCGAACGGCTCGCCCTCTTCCGGCGAGAGCCCGAGGNNAGATGCCCGACGTGCGCCGCCTTGTTGGGGTTGGTGGCGGTGTGCTCGACGACCACCTTGGGGCCGGCCTTGGGGTCGGGACTCACCACCTCGCCCAGCGCCAGGGCGGTTTCGATCACGGCGGGGGTGAGCGAGGCGAAGTCGATCCGGAGGTTGATGTAGCCGGCGCCACTGACGGTGATCTCGCGGCAGTGGGGCAAGGAGTGGTCAGCCAGCCGGCGCACCAGCTCGGAGGCGATCTCTTTGGGTGGCCGTTTCAGAACGCCGGCCAGCCGGAAGGCCAGCGCCGACGAGTAGTCCCCTAGCTCCGGTACCGCCGACGGCGCCACCGCCGGATCCGGACCGGGGCCGACCCCGAGGTCAGAGGCGGCCTCCGCCAGGGCGCGCGCGAACGACTCCTGGAGGTCTGGCATAGGCGCGTGATCGTATCGCTTCGGGCGCCCTTCCCCTATCTCAGACTAGTGCGTCGAGCTTCGCCTTGAGCGCGGACTTCGGCTGGTAGCCGACCACCCGCTGCACCGCCTCGCCACCCTTGAAAAGGATCAGGGTGGGGATGCTCATCACCCCGAACTGGCCGGCGACGTTGGGGTTGGCGTCGACGTCGAGCTTGGCCACCTTGACCCGAGAGCCGTACTCGTTGGCAAGGTCCTCCACGATTGGAGCCAGCATCTTGCACGGACTGCACCAGTCCGCCCAGAAGTCGACCAAGACCGGGGTATCGGCCTTGATCACCTCAGCGTCGAAGGTCGCGTCGCTCACCTGAACTGGCTCAGCCATGGTCTTCTCCCGGCGTCAGGCGCCTTTGCCCGCGGGGGCGGCGCTCCCCGACGCTGAATCCTTTTTCGCTGTCTCTGACTTGCTCTCACCTTGGCCGCCGTCGACCTTGGCCGGAGTTGGGGTTGTGACGGTCGCTTCCTTGCTGTCGCTCGCTGCGGGCGCAATCGAACTTGAGGATGAGGATCTGGAGTCGTTCTTGTAGAACCCTTGTCCTTTGAACACGATACCGACCGGGAAGACCATCCTCCGGACCGGGGCCCCACAGGTGGTGCACTTGGTCAGGGCCGGGTCTTTGATTCCCTGGGCGGCCTCGAACTGATGGCCGTTCTCGCAGCGGTACGCGTAAGTGGGCACTCCGGTCAAACCCTACCCGAATTCACCCGCTCCAAACTGCGGGCCCGTCTTGGTGCAGATGCGACTGGCCCGGTCCCGAGTTGGGAGGCGTCACTCGATGCTCATGATCACGAGGCCGGCCGGCACCTTGGGGAAGAAGTAGGTGGACTTCTGGGGCATGGCCTCGCCGGCCACCGCGACGGCGGCCATCTCCGAAACGGTGGTCGGGTTGACCAGGAACGCCACCCCGCGCTGGGCCAACGCCAGCTCCAGCGCCTCCTGGGCATCGCGGGTGTAGAACAGCCTCCCCGCCGCGGCGTCCCCTGGCACGATCCCCAAAAGCGGCTCTAGGATCTCGCTTTCAAGCACCACGACATCAAGGCCCAGCCGAGGGCTGTCACTCTCCGCCGGCCGGGGCCGACTAACCACCACCTTACCGGCGGCGCCAGCGATCGCGAAGGCATGGGCCGTCTCCCGGAGCGAACTCAGCCTGGCCAGCGCATCGCTGAGCTCCACCGCCGGCTCCGTCTGCCAGCCTTGGGACGCCAGCGCTTCGGCGAGCTCATCAACTCTCATCGACGCTTCGGGGACCACCCGATGGGTCGGCAGGATCACGTTGCCCACGTCCTCCAGCGGAGAGACCAGGGCCAAGACCTGGGTCAGCCCCAAATTGAGCGCGGTCTCGTAGCGGTGATGGCCATCGGCGATGAAGAGCCGGGTCCGGCTCAGCCCCGACGTGATCCGCCCCACCGCGTCGGGGTCCGAGATCCTCCAAAGCTGATGGCGCTCAGCTCCGTACTCGCCGTCGATGACCGCCTCGGCGACCGGGCCTGCCGCGGAAGCGACCCGTTCGAGCTCGTGGGTGACCTCGGCGCCGTCCTCGTAGAGCAGGAAGATCGGCGAGGTCTGGGCTTTGGTGGCCTGGAGCAGTCGGAGCCGGTCCGCCCGAGGCGCAGTCAGGGTCAATTCGTGGCGGAGGACCTCGCGGCGCTCGTGCGGGACCGGCTCCACCCCCACGAAGCAGCCCAAGCGCTCACGGGGGCCGCCGCCGCCCGGAGGCCGGAAGGAGTGCCGGTGAACGTAGAGCGAGGGTTGCTCGTCCTGGACCAGGACCCCTTCCTCCAGCCAGGCCCTGAGATGGTCGCGGGCTCTCGTGTAGCGGTCGCGCTCACCTGGGACATCGTCCTCGAATTCCCGTCCCAGTTCGAGCCGGACTACGTTCTGCATCGCCCGGCCGTACAGGTCCAGCTGCAGCTGAGGGCTGATGACGTCGTAGGGGGGAGCCAGGACCATTTCGAGCTGGACCACGGCAGGCTCGTAGCGGATGCCCCGGAAGGCGCAGACCTCAGCCACCGAGCGCTAGAGCTCGACTAGGTGAAGGTCGGTCACGCCGTCGATGGCTCGCAGCTGGTCGGCCAGCTCCGGCGTCACGCGCTCGTCGATCTTCACCGCGGTCACCGCCCGCCCCCGGGGCGCGTCCCGGCCCACCTGCATCTCGGCGATGTTCACGTTGGCCTGGCCCAGCAGCTGTCCGATCGCCCCGATCAGGCCCGGACGATCCCGGTGCCCGAAGAAGAGAAACAACCCCGCCGGGTCGAGATCAATGCGAAGCCCATCCAGCCGGACGATTCGCGACTCCCCGCTGGCGGTGGTCCCCTCCAGCTCTGAGGGTCCGTCGCCGTCGACCCGGAGCACCAACGAGCTCGCCCAGGTCCCGGGACCGGAGCCGCGGTGCTCGGTGACCTCGATACCGTGCTGGCGGGCCACCGCCCTCGCGTTCACCGCCGTCACCCGGTCCTGGGTGAACGTCCGCAGGATGCCCCCGAGCGCCTCCGCCGTGATCGAGCCCGGTTGAACCGTGGCGAGGTCTCCCCGGAAGAGCATCTCCACCCCGCGGATCCGGCCTCCGCCCAGCTGGGCGTAGAGGCTGCCCATCTTGGCCGCCAGAGTCTGGTAAGGCACGATCAGCCCGGCCTCCTCCGGGGCCACCGCAGGGGCGTTCACCGCCCAGCGGGCCGGTCGGCCCGCGAGCACCTCGGCGATCTGGTCGGCCACGTCGTTGGCGACCGAGAGCTGGGCCTCCACCGTCGAGGCTCCCAGGTGGGGGGTGACCAGGATCCCTGGCACCTGGAGAAGCGGGCTGTCGGGAGCCGGCGGTTCCTTGGTGAAGACGTCGACTGCGGCACCGGCGAGATGGCCCTGGCGCACCGCATCCGCCAGGGCCATCTCGTCGATGATCCCGCCCCGCCCCACGTTGAGGACCCTGGCTCCCTTGGGCAGCCGGGCGAGTTGCTCCGCCCCGATCAGACCTCGGGTGGCGTCGCTGAGCGGGGTGTGGACGGTGAGCACGTCGGCCTGGGCCAGCGCCTCATCCAGCGAGACCAGCTCCACGCCCATTTGCTCGGCGCGCTCCTGCGAGACCAGCGGATCGAAGGCGACGACCCGCATCTGCAGCCCCTGCGCCATCCGGGCAACCTCGGCGCCGATCTTCCCCAGCCCCGCGATCGCCAGGGTCTTGCCCCGCAGCTCGCTCCCCACCAGCCGGGAGCGCTCCCACTTGCCACTGCGCAGGGAGGCGTCCCCCTGGGCGACATTGCGGGCCAGGGCCAGCATCAGGGCCATGGTGTGCTCGGCCGCCGCCACGGTGTTGCCGGTGGGCGCGTTCACGACCAGGACGCCTCGGGCGCTGGCCGCCTCGACATCGATGTTGTCAACGCCGACCCCGGCCCTACCGATCACGCGCAGGTTGACGCCGGCTGCTATCACCTTGGCGGTCACCTTGGTCTCGCTGCGCACCACCAGCGCTTGGAACGGACCGATCTGCTCGACCAGTTGGTCCTCGGTGAGCTTGAGGGCGACCTCGACCTCGCCTGCCGCCTGCAGCCGGCTGATCCCGTCCTCGGCGATGGGATCGGCCACTAGGATCCGGGCCCGGGCCGGAACTAACGGCGAAGACATGGGAATTTCCTCTGGGGCATGCTCGATAGGGCTGCGGGGGCGGCTACCGGGCAGCAATTCCTCCCTGGCCACACCCAGTCTATCGGACCTAGGGCCGGCTTCTTGCGTCCGGCGCCCAAAGCTTGATCCCGCCCAGAAGGCCCGCGGAGTTGTCCACCAGAGTCACGTCATCCCCCCGGGGAATCGTCACGTGGGCTGAGTTGCCCCCACCCACGTAGAGATGGTCGAAGAAGAGCAGGGCCCGAACCAGCTCCACCGCCCTCAGCACCCGGCGGTTCCAACGCTTGTCCCCGATCTTGCGGCGAGCAGCCTCGCCGACGTACTCGCTGTAGCTCTTGCCGTTGTGGCACGGATGATGGGCGAGCTCCAGATGCACGGCCAGCTTTCCGTCCTGAAAGATGGCGATGCCGAAGGCGGTGCCCAGGGTCATGGCTACCTCCAAGCCCCTGCCCTTGATCACCGCCATTCCCTGAACCTCGGCGTCGTTACCGACCCGAGTTGGCTTGCCCAGGGCCCGGGCGGTGCTCCGGGCGAGATCAAAATGATCCCATGCCCGTTCCAGCGGGGGAGATATTGGGGTTCCCTCTCCGCCTTCGCGGATGAAGTGGGGAGCGCTGAGAATGACGCCCGACCGGACCACGCCGGGAAAGCCCACTGAGACCCGGTCGAAGGCGGGGCCGGCCGCGGCCAGCTTCTTGAAGACCTGGATCATGCCCAAGGGGGCCAGCGGATATTCGGTCTTGACCCGCACCGGCTCCTCCAGGGCCTTGCCGGCGACATCAATCAGGTCGGCCTTGATGCCGGTACCCCCGACGTCGAAGGTCAGCGTGACCTCGCGACCCGGGCGCGGCCGGGGCGGGGACGTTCGCGGCCTGGTGGTGACTGGCTGGCTGGGAAGCGGCATGGCCTCTGGCCTCCTGTGCGTCCGCGGACCACCCGGAACTTTACCTCGCCCAGCTTGGGATCCGGTCTCGGCTGCCTATCTCCGGCAGGCGCCGGCCCGGCTCAGTGTTGGTCGGTGGCGAAGGGGAGAAGCGCCATATGCCGGGCGCGCTTGAGCGCGACGGTGAGGCGGCGCTGGTGGAGGGAGCAGGTCCCAGTCACCCGGCGGGGCAGGATCTTGCCGCGCTCGCTGATATAGCGGCGCAGTCGGGCGACCTCCTTGTGGTCCACCTCCACGATCCGCTCCAGGCAGAAGTTGCAAACCTTGCGCGGGCGGCGCCGCGCGTACTCCGACATGCTCTGTTCTCTCAGCCTCCGTTTGGACGGTTCACGACACGCCTAGAAGGGAATGTCGTCGGGGTCGATGTCCCCGTCTGGCAAGTCAGTTGGCTTGGGGGAGGTCTCCTCGCCCCCGGCGGGTGGCGGGAATGCCTGCACCCGCGGGCCCGAATCCCCGCCCTCAGAGGACGCCCCCTTCGGGTCAAGGAATTGGATGTCGTTGCAGTTGACCTCGGTGCGGTATCGCTTCTGGCCATCCTGGCCGTCCCAGGATCGCGTCTGCAGCCGGCCCTCGATGTAAACGAGGCTACCCTTGTGCAGGAACTGCCCGGCCAACTCGGCCAGCTTGCGCTGGCCCATGTTCCAGACCACCACATCGTGGTAGTCGGTGAACTCGCGGCGCTCTCCGTCCTGGGAGCTGCCGTAGCGGTTGGTGGCGATCCGCAGCTGGGTGACCGGCACGCCGCTCGGGAGGTACCGCATCTCAGGATCGGCGGTGCACCGGCCGATCAGCATCACCCGGTTGAGGGAACCTGCCATCGCTACTCCTCCCCGTTCTCGTCGCCGGCGGGCTGGGCCGGATCAGCGGTTCCATCGAGGAAGCCGTCATCCTCGGCGACCTCGGCCGCCAGAGCATCGTCCCCCAACTCCCCGCCCTCGGGGGCGGCGTCCTNNGTAGTACACCTGCTTCAGGCTGACCAGGTGACGAATCACCCGCTCGTCCAGCCGGAGTTGCCGCTCCAGCTCCCGGACCTTGTCCGGCGGCAGGGCCAGCTCCTTGAGGGCGTAATACCCGTCGTTGAAGCCAGCAATCGGGTACGCCAAGCGCCGGCGTCCCCAGAGGGAGGACTTGGTCATCTCGCCACCGTGGCCCGCGATCAAAGAGGCCACGTCGTCCATGGCGGTCCGCACCTGATCCTCGTCGATATCAGGGCGGACGATGTAGAAGAGTTCGTACTCGCGGTTCAAGTCACGCGCCTCCCAGGTCCTTTGGGTATGCAGCCGGCTGGGTACCGGGTGCAGGGGAGTTGAAGTCTAGCATTCGCACCGGGCAGAAGACTTCCGCCAGGTGCGGGTTTCGGAGCGCTTACGGCGCGAGTCCGAGCTCCTTCACCAAACGCTGCCCGTACCAACGTGTGAACAGAGCCACTCCACCGACCAGGATCATCGCGAGCAGGAGGGTCACCAGCGGATGGATGGTGCTGCTCGCCAGCGGAAGCAAGGCGCCCACCAGGCAGCCCAGGGCCAGCGCCACGGCCATGGCCGCCACCGAGACAAGGGGCAGCCAGACGGAGATCTTGATGGCCCGGGTCACCGGAGGGGTGGTCATGGTGGCGAGCCGATCCCTGCGGATGACGGTCAGGGCCTGGACATAGTTCAGGCTGGGGGTGACCGTGAGGCCCACCACCGTCGCGCCTCCGCGGAGCTTCTCGAAGAGCTCGGAGCGAACCCGGAACTGTTCGACGTTCTTGCCGACGGTAATCGCCACCGTGGCCAGTCCCGGAGTTGGCGAGACGAGGCTGGCGCCCACCAGGGGACCCTGGACGGTTCGAGCCGGGAGTCGGCGGTCTCGACGGACGGCCCTCATGGCGGGTGCCACCACGGACCCGGTGACCCCGGTGATGATCAGCGCCACCAGCAGGACGACCACCCCCAGGAACACATCGTTCTGGCCGATCTCCACCAGTAGTCCGCCGATCGCGGCGACGACCAGGACCAGGCCGAGAGCGGCGACCCCCAGGGTGAGGCGGCCGACTACGCGAGGAGCAAGTCCTTCAAGGAGGCCGCCCCGGCGCATCATGTCGGCCCGCCGTGGGGTCGGCGTCTGATCTCGAACGGTAGTGCGCTGCTGGCTCTCCAGCCGGGCCTGGCGACGACGGAGTTCTCTGCTTCCCGGGTTACGCATGGGACGCTAAGGATCGCATCTGGACCATGGTCGGCGCGTNNGGGGGTTGGTGGCCGCCGGGGGACTCGAACCCTCGACCTCACGGATGTGAACCGTGCGCTCTAACCAGCTGAGCTAGGCGGCCGCTCCGTCTCGGGCGCCCAGTCTACCGAACGCCAGAACCGGCGCCGGCTCTAGCCCAGCGCCGGCTGAATCTGCTCCACTGAATACGCGAGCTGAGCGGCAATCGGGATGGTCCCGACCGATACCGATGGGAGTTCGTGGACAGCCACCCCGTCGGACCAGAAGCCAGCCGCCCTCACGCTGTAGACAAGGCTGGCGTGAATCCCGCCATTTGCAACATACGTCTGCGGGATCCACCTGCCGCTGGACGACCCCGATCCGTCCGGCCACGCCCATGACACAAGCTCCGGCGTCGCCTCTACTACCCAGACCACATGCAACGTCTCGCCGGGATCGCCGTCGCCGACGTCGGGTACGGCCAAATCAATCTCTGCGTATTTGGCCTCCGGCGTAGGAGACAGCTGCGCCTGCACGGGAACACCGACAACTCCGGGGCCAGCCGGAGTAGCCCCGATCTTCTCTTCGGGAACTTGGCCCGCGACATCGGCCAAGAAGCCGCTCGGGTCGAGACCGGGAAGGCAGTCTGCTGGGGCCGTCTGGAGAGAACACGGACTCGGACTCCGCGGCTCGCCCACCACGCGAACGAACCGGACAGCGTCCAGAGCTGCGCAACTGACCGTATACAACCAGCCCCAGTCCGTTTGTGGGGTCGAGTAGACAATCGGAATGCGCTGTCCGTCTACCGTCCATAC
>PKXE01000026.1 GCA_003132265.1 Candidatus Dormiibacterota bacterium
CCTGCTGGAGGGCCGGGCGGCGGACCGGAAGGCCCTTGCCAAGCACGTCGCCGCCATGCGCCTTCGGCGGGAGAAGATGCTCGCCTCCTGACGGGTCAGCAGATCGAGCGGGGGGCGCGGCTCACGTACTCCGCCCCGAGGGCACGCACTCCGGCGTAGTCCGCCAGGCTCAGCTCGGTCCGGAACGGCTTGTCCAGCCCCGCGATCACCACCAGCAGCGGCTTGTCCATCCCCGGGTTCGTCGCATCGTAGTCGAGGAGGCAGTAAAGCCGGTAGTGGTGGCGCGACGGCCCGTCGACACGAACCTCGAACCACCCGGTCATGTCGCCCTTCATCGCCTCCCAGTAGCCTCCCCCGGCGAAGCGCTTCGGCGGCGCAGCGGCGACGGCCAGGAGAACAGCCCGCATCGTCGCCCTCACCTTCGTCGGGCAGCTGTTCAGGAAGTCCCTTCCCGGCGCCTGCTGGGCGGGGTCATCGTCGTGGTGCCGCCGGAAGTACACGACATCGTGGGCGTCGTCCGACGACGGCCCGGTCCGCACCTTGGGCGCTTGGCGCCCTGGGGGCGTCTATCGTTGGCGCGACCTCCTGTCCGGACTCACTCCCGGCGATGGTACAGCGACAGTCGGAGGCAATCAGGGAAGCGACCCTACGGCGGTGGACGGCCTCTGCCCAGCCTCCCGCCCAAGTGAAGAGAGCCTCATCGAGCTGGCACTTGCCAGGGATCCCCAGGTCCCCAGCCGATGTGGCGAACAAGGCTAGCCTCTCGCCCTAGCGAAGATCCGGTTGCTCTACGTTCGCACAGTCTGGGACCCCCGTCGCACAGCCCTGCGGTCTCGTCTTAAACAGAGAGAGCGCCCGAGATTTGGCTCTCGAGCGCTCCGTTTTTACTAACTCGCCAACGATCTAACAAAAACTCGCAAGTGTCTCCCGGCTGAGCCATTTGCGAATTTCTGGAAGGGCCAGCAGATGGGGATATTCTGACGAAGCTTGTGGAACTTTTCCAGCCGACTTTCCGGATTTTTCCAATTTTTGATCTCAGGCGCCTTTNNGGTCTGCCCACCGGACCCTCTGCGGCCACTTCTTAAGGCACTCCGAGTGCACCCTCGAACTTCCGAGACCACCGGCACCCACGACTGGCCTCTCCTCATGGGCACCACTGATGGCTCCTCTGACGGAGCCATTTGGCTCCACTAGCGGAGCCAGTTGCCCGGAAGAGGGATGCAGCTGGTGCCCCGCACCTCTGTCGTCACGAAGATCGAGGCGAGCGACCGGGCTAAGTGGGAAGGCTGGGCCCAGGCCCAGGAGGAACGCGGCCAATTCGACATGGCTCAGATGACCAGGGACAACCTCCGCAAGTGGAGCAGGAGGAGGGCCAGGAGAGAGAGGAGCTGGTCTGTGCCGTCTGCCAGCGTCGGTTCTTGGTCCTGACCGCNNGACCAGGGACTCCCTCCGCCAGTGGGAGAAGGAGCAGGGCCGACCGATGGAGGAACTCGTCTGCCCGATCTGCCAGCGCCGGTGGCTGAAGCCAACCGCCCGAGGCACTTCTCGACTCCATACTCGCTGGGACATCCCACAGCCATCCTGGGATCGGGTGCGTCAACTTCGAAAAGACATCCAGGTGATNNCCCGAGAAGTAGAACTAGGCTGACAAACGCCCTTCGTGCAGATCCGCTAGTCGGCTGCTAAGCTGACTGGACACGAATTAGAGGACACAGATGCAAGAAAACGACCGTGAGACGTTAGGTGGTGTCGTTTCTACTCGCCGCAAGGAGCTCGGGTTCACACAAAAGCAAGTGGCCCAGAGCGTGGTCAAGGAAGACGGAACACCGATCACACCGCNNTGGTGTTGCAGCGGCTAGCCGAAGCGCTGAAATGGTCTGGAGAGGATGCCGACCGTCTCCACTACATCGCGCGGACCTTGCCCCCCGACATCGACCTCGAGAACGTAGCTCGAGATCAGTGGGCGGACGGAATCAAGGCATTCCGCCGAGCGTGAATCGGGGTGAGGTGGGTTCCCGACCGAACCGGCCGGTTTGCTCAGCGACCGCACTACGAGGCTGAGGAGCTCGACGGGGAGTGCGAGGGCCTGATCTACGACCACCTCAGAAAGAGGAACGGGAAGGTTGCGTTCCCGATCGACACGGAGGACATCGTGGCTCTCCTGGAGTCCCGAGTAGCTGAATTTGAGCCCTACGCCGATCTCAGCGGGGAGGGCGTCGACGTTGAAGGGGCAACGGCGTTCTTCAGGGGTAGCCTGCCCTTCGTCAAGATCTCAGCCACCCTGTATGCCCCGAACCTGGTCAACCGGCTCCGCACGACGCTAACTCACGAGCTTGGTCACGTCCACTTTCACACCTGCCTGTACGGTCTCGACGTCATGGGCGACCTGTTTGAGACGGCCGGGCCAAGCTTCGATGCCGTCTGCTATCGAGGCTCGATCCTTGGGGCGGCGAAGTCGGACTGGATGGAGTGGCAGGCTGGATATGCCTGCGGCTCCTTCCTAATGCCCGCAGCCGACGTAAAGGATCTGGTGCGAGGAGCTCTCGGTAGCGGCGCTCGCAGCCGGCCCCCGGCCGACTCCGAGGTCGGGACGGAACTCATCGCAAATACGATGCACCGCTACGCCGTCTCCCAAGATGCGGCGCGTGTCCGCCTCCTAGTCCTTGGTCACCTGACCGCCTGAGGCGCGGCGCCGACCAAAGAACTCGGGGCGAACGGGCACGATCCGGGTGTGATACGCTAGTAAGCGTACCGGCTGATTAGCGTAGTTCCAGATCGCCTCAGCCATGGCAACCAGGTGGTGCCTGACCGCAGGCCAAGGAGATCAAGTGGACGCTCGCGAATCTAATGCTCGAATCGAGATCGAGGTCAACGGCACCAAGTTCGGAGAGGACCACCACAAGCGTACCGGTCTTCAAATCAAGGAGGCAGCGATCGCGGCCGGGGCCAAGCTCCAGCTCGGCTACGTNNGGAAGGAAAGAATCGCCGACGACAAGGAAGTCGACCTCAAGGACGGGATGAGGTTTCGAGCGCATCCGGGCGGGCACGACTCTTGACCCGAGAAGAATTCATTTCTGATCTTGAAACGCTCGGGACCGTAGAGTCACTGCCCCAGGCCGGAGGGACGGTCCTTGCCGTTCTGGCCCCCCAGCCGGTGCCGGGCACAGGGAGGTCTTCCCGAGTAGCAATCCTGTTGCCTGAGGTGATCGCTG